>NZ_JAQQPR010000002.1:0-433276 GCF_036688705.1 Duganella sp. S19_KUP01_CR8
GCGGTTAGTTCAGCTGGTTAGAATACTTGGTCGACATCCAAGGGGTCGCAGATTCGAATTCTGCACCGCCCACCAGATTACGTAGCACAGTAGTAAAAGCGCAGTAAAATAGCAGTATCGAGTAGTACAGAGCAGTACCCCCGGGCGGTTAGTTCAGCTGGTTAGAATACTTGGTCGACATCCAAGGGGTCGCAGATTCGAATTCTGCACCGCCCACCAGAACATGTAAGAGCGAGAAAGGCAATCCGGTTATGACACCGCGAACTACTACCAAGCTTTGGGAGTGACGCTAGTCGATCGGGTTTCTTTTGCTCAAAAAAAGAGAAAACGCGGCTAGCCCGCGTTTTTTTTCGTCCGCGTTTTTATTATCATTCTTTTTGTACCACTACCTGGCGCCTGCGCCGAAATGGAGATCGTTATGCTTTCAGTTCGCCTTCCTGATGGTTCTGCCCGTGAATTCGACGGCCCAGTCACCGTTGCACAAGTGGCGTCCAGCATCGCAACCAGCCTGGGCAAGGCCGCGCTGGCCGGCAAGGTTGATGGCAAAGTGGTGGATACCTCTTTCCTGATCGAGAAAGATTCCGATCTGGCCATCATCACCGACAAAGACCCTGAAGGTCTGGACGTGATCCGCCACTCGACCGCCCACTTGCTGGCCTACGCCGTCAAGGAGCTGTTCCCTGATGCGCAAGTGACCATCGGCCCGGTCATCGAAAACGGTTTCTACTACGACTTCTCGTACAAGCGTCCGTTCACGCCTGACGACCTGGTCGCCATCGAAAAGAAAATGGCCGAGCTGGCCAAGAAGGACGAGCCGGTCACCCGCAAGGTGCTGCCGCGGGACGAAGCCGTTGCCTACTTCAAGTCCATCGGCGAAGCCTACAAGGCCGAGATCATCTCGTCGATTCCCGCCGACCAGGATGTGTCGCTGTACACCGAAGGCAGCTTCACCGACCTGTGCCGCGGCCCGCACGTGCCGTCGACCGGCAAGCTGAAGGTGTTCAAGCTGATGAAGCTGGCCGGCGCCTACTGGCGCGGCGACAGCAAGAACGAAATGCTGCAGCGTGTCTATGGCACCGCCTGGGTCAAGAAGGAAGATCAAGAACAATACCTGTTCCAGCTGGAAGAGGCGGAAAAGCGCGACCACCGCAAGCTGGGCAAGCAGCTGGACTTCTTCCACTTCCAGGACGAGGCGCCGGGCCTGGTGTTCTGGCATCCGAAGGGCTGGACCATCTGGCAGCAGGTTGAGCAATACATGCGCAACAAGTACCAGGTCAACGGCTACCAGGAAGTCAAGGCGCCGCAGATCCTGGACTCCAGCCTGTGGGGCAAGACCGGCCACTGGGACAACTACCGCGAAAACATGTTCGTGACGGAGTCGGAAAACCGCTCCTACGCGCTGAAGCCGATGAACTGCCCGGGCCACGTGCAGATCTTCAACAGCAATATGCGTTCGTACCGCGACCTGCCGCTGCGCTACGGCGAGTTCGGCCAGTGCCACCGCAACGAGCCTTCGGGCGCGCTGCACGGCATCATGCGCGTGCGCGGCTTCACCCAGGATGACGGCCACATCTTCTGCACCGAAGAGCAGATCGAGCCGGAAGTGGTGGCTTTCCACACGCAAGCGATGGAGGTCTACAAGGACTTCGACTTCAACAATATCGAAGTCAAGCTGGCGCTGCGTCCGGACAACCGCATCGGCACCGATGAAGTGTGGGACGAGGCCGAGGACGCGCTGCGTTCGGGCCTGCGCGCCTGCGGCGTGAGCTGGACCGAATTGCCGGGCGAGGGCGCGTTCTACGGTCCCAAGATCGAGTACCACCTGAAGGATTCGCTGGGCCGCCCATGGCAGGTCGGCACGATGCAGGTCGACTTCTTCATGCCGGAGCGCCTGGGCGCCGAATACGTGGCGGCCGACAATAGCCGCCAGGTACCGGTCATGCTGCACCGTGCGATCGTCGGCTCGATGGAGCGCTTCATCGGCATCCTGATCGAGAACTACGCGGGCGCCTTGCCGGCATGGTTGGCGCCGGTCCAGGTATCGGTGTTGAACATCTCCGATGCGCAGGCCGAATATGTGGCGCAAGTGGCTGAAAAGCTGCGCCGGAGCGGGTTCCGCGTGCAGACCGATTTGCGCAACGAGAAAATAACCTATAAAATACGCGAACATTCCGTCCAAAAACTGCCCTACATCCTTGTAGTTGGCGATAAAGAGCGGGATGCCAATACCGTGGCTGTGCGGGCACGGGGCAATGTCGATTTGGGCGTCATGTCCATCGATGCCCTGATCGAGCGACTTCAGCAAGACGTCGCCAACAAAGCCTGATCGCACAGTTCTTCATTAGATTTTAAAAGGAATCACCATAGCTACTGACAAGTCGCATCGCATCAATGGCGAAATCACTGCCCCTGAAATGCGTTTAAGTGGGGTCGATAACGAGGCTCTCGGTATCGTGACTTTGGCCGAAGCCTTCCGCCTGGCGGAAGAGGCAAACGTCGACCTGGTCGAGATCGCGCCTACCGCGGTTCCACCAGTGTGCCGTTTGATGGACTACGGCAAATTCAAGTATTCGGAGCAGAAGAAGGCTCACGAAGCGAAATTGAAGCAGAAAATCATCGCCGTGAAGGAAGTCAAATTCCGTCCCGGTACTGATGACGGCGACTACAATATCAAGCTGCGTAACCTCATCAAGTTCCTCGATGAAGGCGACAAAACCAAGATCACGCTGCGTTTCCGCGGTCGTGAAATGGCGCACCAGGATATTGGCTTCCGTATGCTGGAACGCCTGAAGGCCGATCTGGAGCCGTACGGCCAGGTCGAGCAGTTCCCGAAGATGGAAGGCCGCCAGATGATCATGGTCCTTTCTCCGAAGAAGAAAAAGTAATAATTCGTCATTCCCGCGCAGGCGGGAATCCATGCGGAGCGAGCTCAGTATGGACTCCCGCTTTCGCGGGAGAGACGGCTAACGGGCGCCTGCGGGCGTCCGTTTTAATTTGTAGTGCAGAATTGCAGCAACTGGTCTATAATTGCCGGCTGTTGTAATGTAGTGGACTCGCATCTGCTGCAAAAACAAGTGAAAGCAGGCATCTAAGTGTGACGTAGTGTCGCCACCTGCAATCCTGTTTGATATGGAGCTACCCGAGGGTAGATTGCTATGCCAAAAATGAAAACCAAAAGCTCCGCGAAGAAACGTTTTCGCGTGCGTCCAGGTGGTACTGTTAAGAGTGGTCACGCTTTCAAGCGCCACATTCTGACCAAGAAGACCACCAAATCGAAGCGCCAATTGCGCGGTATCACGAACGTTGATGCGGCTGACGTGAAATCCGTCATGCGCATGATGCCAACCGCTTAATCTCACAACTAAGGAGTTACTATGCCTAGAGTAAAACGTGGGGTTACAGCTCGTGCCCGTCATAAAAAAGTATTAAACATGGCCAAGGGTTACCGCGGTCGTCGCAGCAAGGTATACCGTGTTGCCAAGCAAGCAGTTATGCGCGCTGGCCAATACGCTTACCGCGACCGTCGTAACAAGAAGCGCGTCTTCCGCCGCCTGTGGATCGCTCGTATCAACGCCGCTTCCCGTGAGCATGGCGTGACGTACAGCGTCTTCATGAATGGTCTGAAGAAAGCTTCGATCGAACTGGACCGTAAAGTCCTGGCCGATATGGCCGTGATGGACAAGCCAGCGTTCGCTGCGATTGTCAACGCTGTGAAAGCAAAAATCGCTGCTTAATACGCATTGATTTGGACGCGCGATCCCGGCAACGGGTCCGCGACTGAGAACGGGGCAAAGGTTGAAACCTGTGCCCCGTTTTTGATTGAGGATAAGAAAAACGCATGGACTCCCTGGAACAACTCGTCGCCTCAGCAGTGCAGGATTTCATGGCCGCGCAAGATGACGCCGCCGCACTGGAAAATGCCAAAGCCAAATATCTGGGCAAGACCGGCCAGATCACCGAATTGATGAAGGGTCTGGGCAAGCTCGACCCTGAAGCACGCAAGGCGCAAGGCGCCCTGATCAATGCTGCCAAAGGGCAGATTGAAGCGGCGCTGACGGCCCGGCGCGATGCGCTGGCCGACGCCCAGATGCAAACCCGTTTGAACGCCGAGGCCATCGATGTCTCGCTGCCTGGCCGCGGTCGCGCCGGCGGCGGCATCCACCCGGTGATGCGGACCTGGGAGCGGGTGGAAGAGATCTTCCGCTCGATCGGTTTCGACGTGGCCGACGGCCCCGAGATCGAAAATGACTGGACCAACTTCACGGCGCTCAACAGCCCGGAAAACCATCCCGCCCGTTCGATGCAGGACACCTTCTACATCGAAGGCAACGACAGCGAAGGCAAGCCGCTGCTGCTGCGCACGCACACCAGCCCGATGCAGGTGCGCTACGCCCGCAGCCACACGCCGCCGATCAAGGTGATCGCGCCGGGCCGCACCTACCGCGTCGACAGCGACGCCACCCACTCGCCGATGTTCCACCAGGTCGAAGGCCTGTGGATCGCCGAGAACATCAGCTTCGCCGACCTCAAGGGCGTGTACCTGAACTTCGTCAAGGCCTTCTTCGAGACCGACGATCTGCAAGTGCGCTTCCGTCCGTCGTACTTCCCGTTCACCGAGCCGTCGGCCGAGATCGATATCGCCTTCGGTTCCGGTCCGCTGAAGGGCCGCTGGCTGGAGATTTCCGGCTCGGGCCAGGTGCATCCGTCGGTGGTGCGCAACTTCGGCCTGGATCCGGAAAAGTACATCGGCTTCGCGTTCGGCTCCGGCCTGGAACGCCTGACGATGCTGCGCTACGGCGTCAGCGACCTGCGCCTGTTCTACGAAGGCGACCTGCGCTTCCTGAAGCAGTTCAACTGATACGAGACTTAAGCGCCGTCATTCCCGCGCAGGCGGGAATCCATGCTGAGGCGACTACGCCCGCGTACTATGGATTCCCGCTTTCGCGGGAACGACGGGGTAACGATAACTAAAAGGCTTGATTATGCAATTCTCCGAAAACTGGCTCCGTACCATGGTCGATCCGAAGATGACTTCGGACGAACTGGCCCATCTGCTGACGATGTCCGGCCTGGAAGTGGAAGAAGTCGAAGCCGTGGCGCCGCCGTTCTCCAACGTGGTCGTCGGCCACGTGCGCGACATGGCCAAGCATCCGAACGCGGACCGCCTGAACGTCTGCCAGGTCGATGTCGGCACCGGCACCTTGCTCAACATCGTCTGCGGCGCGCCCAACGTGCGCCCGGGCCTGAAGGTCGTGTGCGCGATGGCCGGCGCGATCTTGCCGCCAGGCGCCGACGGCAAGCCGTTTGAAATCAAGGTTGGCCAGCTGCGCGGCGTCGAGTCGCAAGGCATGCTGTGCTCGGCCAAGGAACTGAAATTGTCGGAAGAGGGCAGTGGCCTGATGGAGCTGCCGGACGACGCGCCGGTCGGCCAGAACTTCCGCGACTACTACGCACTGAACGACCTCAAGTTCACCATCAAGCTGACCCCGAACAAGGCGGACTGCCTGTCGGTGCTGGGCGTGGCGCGCGAAGTGTCGGCGCTGACCGGCGTCGCGCTGCACGTGCCTTCGTTCCGTCCCGCCACCGTCAACAGCGCCGAAGTGCTGCCGGTGAAGATCTCGGCGCCGGACCTGTGCGGCCGTTTCTCCGGCCGCGTGATCCGCAACCTGAACGCCAAGGCCGCCACCCCGGACTGGATGAAGCAGCGCCTCGAGCGCAGCGGCCAGCGCTCGGTGTCGGCGCTGGTGGACATCTCCAACTACGTGATGCTGGAGCTGGGCCGTCCATCGCACGTGTTCGACCTGGCCAAGATCCACGGCGGCCTGAACGTGCGCTGGGGTAAAGCCGGCGAAACGCTCAAGCTCCTGAACGGCAACACCGTCAGCGTCGACGAATGGGTCGGCGTGATCTCGGACGACAAGGAAATCGAATCGCTGGCCGGCATCATGGGCGGCGACGCCACCGCCGTCTCGCTGGAGACCGAATCGATCTACCTGGAAGCCGCATTCTGGTGGCCGAGCGCCATCCAGGGCCGCGCCCGCAAGTACAACTTCTCGACCGACGCGGCGCACCGCTTCGAGCGCGGCGTCGACTACGCGACCACGGTCGAGCACATCGAACGCATCACCTCGCTGCTGATCGAAATCTGCGGCACGCCGACCACGCAAATCGGCCCGGTCGACGACCAGATCGTCAACCTGCCGAAGCGCGCGCCGGTGCAGATGCGCACCGCCCGCGCGCAGAAAGTGATCGGCGTGGCGCTGGACGATAAAACCATCGCCGACATCTTCACCCGCCTGGCGCTGCCGTTCACGCTGGCCGACGGCGTGTTTTCGGTGACGTCGCCGTCGTACCGCTTCGACATCGAGATCGAGGAAGACCTGATCGAGGAAGTCGCGCGCGTCTACGGTTTCGAAAACATTCCGACCGTGGCGCCGGTGGCCGCCAACACCATGATCATCGCGCCGGAAAACACCCGCTCGCTGTTCGCGGTGCGCCACCAGCTGGCCGACCTGGGCTTCCAGGAAGTGGTCAACATGAGCTTTGTGGACGCGGCCTGGGAGCAGGACTTCGGCGGCAACGCCAACCCGATCAAGCTGCAAAACCCGATCGCCAGCCAGATGAACGTGATGCGCTCGACGCTGATCGGTAGCCTGGTGGCCAACGTGCGCTACAACCTGAACCGCAAGACCAGCCGCGTGCGCCTGTTCGAGATCGGCGCCATCTACCTGCGCGACGACAGCATTCCAGATGGTCCGCTGACCGTGGCCGGCTATCACCAGCCTAAACGCGTGGCCGCCATGGCCTACGGTGGCGTGGCCGACGAGCAGTGGGGCCAGGACAACCGCCAGATCGATTTCTTCGACCTGAAGGCCGACCTGGAGCACCTGTTCGCGCCGCTGTCGCTGCGCTTCGTCAAGGCCGAACATCCGGCGCTGCACCCGGGCCGCTCGGCGCACGTGCTGCTGGATGGCAAGGTCATCGGCTTCATCGGCGAGCTGCACCCGCGCTGGCTGCAAAAGTACGAGCTGCCGCACGCGCCGGTGGTGTTCGAGGTGGATGCAGTTGCTTTGCAGCAACGATCTGTGCCAGAATACGCGGAAATCTCCAAGTTCCCAGGCGCCACGCGCGATCTGGCGGTGGTCGTCAAGCAAGACGTTCCGGCGCAGGATTTGCTGGACGCATTTAATGCTGCTGTGCAAATGAGTCCGCAGGGCAAGATCGTGCAAGCCATTGTTTTGTTTGATGAATATCGTGGCAAAGGACTGGAGGCGGACGAAAAATCGCTTGCTTTCCGCTTTAGCTTGCAAGATACTCAAAATACGCTGCAAGACGATGTGGTGGAGGCTGTGATGGCCGCCGTCGGCGACGCCGCCAGGCAAAAACACGGCGCCCGCCTGCGCACCTGAGCTGGCAGCCAAGATTGTTGTAAAATCATTATTTGTCGACCATTTGGGAGTCCGGCCTTTGCCGGACTCATTCGTTCTTAGATAAGGCAGGGCAGGAAAATTAATAATAACGACGTAGATTCCGCCGTACTCCAATCCGCATTGGCTGCCGATTTGCATCGGGCCATGCAGGTGGCCAAGGTACGCCAGGATGCAGAAAAAGATTTGCCTACGCTGACCAAGGCGGAGCTGGCCGAGCTGTTGTTCGAACAGGTCGGCCTGAACAAGCGCGAGGCCAAGGATATGGTGGAAACCTTCTTTGACGAGATCCGCAACGCGCTCGAGCGCGGCGAGGCCGTCAAGCTGTCCGGTTTCGGCAATTTCCAGCTGCGCGACAAGCCGCAGCGTCCGGGCCGCAACCCGAAGACCGGCGAAGAAATCCCGATCACGGCGCGCCGCGTGGTGACTTTCCATGCCAGCCAAAAACTCAAGGGCATGGTCGAAGAGACTAATCCGATGGCGCGCGCCGCCTGAGTGGGACTGAGCCGTGATGAATGACCGCCTCGCCAAATCCGAACTGGTTGTGCTGCCGCCGATCCCGGCCAAGCGCTATTTCACGATCGGTGAAGTGAGCGAGCTGTGCGGCGTCAAGCCGCACGTGCTGCGCTACTGGGAGCAGGAATTCACGCAGCTCAAGCCGGTCAAACGGCGCGGCAACCGCCGCTACTACCAGCACCACGAAGTGCTGTTGATACGCCGCATCCGGGAGCTGCTGTACGAACAGGGCTTCACCATCAGCGGCGCCCGCAATAAGCTCGACAGTCGTGCGTATGATGCCGCTGCGGCGGAGTATGATGGCGGCTTGGCTGTCAACGGCGCGCCGGCGGCGGACGTTCCTGCTCCGCTGGACCGGGAAATGATACGCGGCGAATTGCTGGCAATATTGACATTGCTCAAGCAATCATAGCTGGTACTGCTGCCGCGTAGTGCGGCTAGCGGTATGATTGCTGCTATAATTTCAACATTATTCACATCAGCTACGCTGATAGACGGTGGCGTGAAGTCCGGTGGGGCCTATGGCGCAACAGCCGGACAATACGAGGGGAAACAATGATACGCGTTGCCATTTGTGACGACCATCAGATAGTCAGAGCAGGTTTCAAACAGATTTTTTCGTCGTCGGACGATTTCGACGTGGTGGCCGAAGCGGGTACCGGGCGCGAAGCGTTGGAAATCGCCCGGCGCGAGATTTGCGATGTGCTGTTGCTGGACATCGCCATGCCCGACCAGAGCGGCATCGACACCTTGCGCACCATCCGCCAGGGCCAGCCGGATTTGCCGGTGCTGATCCTGTCCGGCTATCCGGCGCAGCAGTACGCGCTGAACCTGTTCAAAATGGGCGCCAACGGCTACCTGAACAAGGAGTGCGAGGCGGACGAGCTGATCACCGCGGTGCGTACCGTGTTCCAGGGCCGGCGCTATGTCAGCTCGACCGTCGGCGAACTGCTGGCGCAAAGCTTCGACCGCGATCCGAACACGGCGCTGCATACCGAGCTGTCGGACCGCGAGTTCCAGGTGTTCCTGCGCCTGGCGCGCGGCGCCACCGTGTCGGACATCGGCGTGGCGCTGTCGCTGAGCATCAAGACCGTCAGCACCTACCGCACCCGCATCATGGAAAAAATGGGCATGCAGTCGAATTCCGACCTGACCTACTATGCCATGAAGAATAACCTGCTCGACTAGCTTGCCGGGCGCGCACCATTGCGTGCTCCAAAAGCATCGCTTTCCTCATCGGTCTATAATTCGGCTAGTGTGGCGTATGTCCGCCCCGGATCAAACCTTGTGAAGGAAACTCATCAGGATGTATTTCACTGTCGAAACAGCGCCGCATCACCGCCTGCCGCTGTACAAGACCGTCTTGTGCGTGACCTGTGCGCTGCTGCTGATCGTCAACGGATTCAGCCTGTTCCACAATTTGCAAGCCTTGCGCGGCGCCCAGGTGCAGTTGGGCCAGACCGCGCGCGTGGCGGACCGCCTGCAATACCTGAACGTGCTGGTGCTCGATGCTGAAAGCAGCATGCGCGGCTATTTCCTGTCCGGCCGCGACGCCTACCTTGGCCCCACCAAGACCGCGCTGGCCGAAACCGAGATCGAATTCAAGGAGCTGGACAAGCTGCTGGCCGATAGCCCGTCGCAGCTGAAGAACCTGGCGCAACTGCACACGCTGGTGCGCCGCCGCCTCTCCATCATGAGCCAGGCCATCGACGTCTACCGCGAGGGCGGGCTGGAGGAGATCGTCAAGATCGCCAAGCTCAGCGATGGTCGCGCCAGCATGGACGAGATCCGCCTGCAGGTGGTGATCATGGAGCAGGAGCAGAACGAAACCCTGGTCTCGCGCAGCGCCATGTTCTACCAGGAATACCAGAAGGCGGTGCTGCTGGGCATGGGCATCAACGCGCTGGCCATCATGGTGCTGGTCATGTTCTACCAGTTGGTGCGGCGCAGTTTCGCCAACCGCGCCCAGGTCGAGCACGCGCTGCAAAGCGCCAATGAAAACCTGGAGTCGCAGGTCGAGCAGCGTACCGAACAGTTGTCGGTGCTGTCGCGCCACCTGATCAGCATCAGCGAGGAAGAGAAGGTCAGGCTGTCGCGCGAGCTGCACGACGAGCTGGGCGCCAACCTGACCTCGATCAGCATGGACATCGCCGCCGTCACCCAGCAATTGCAGAAGACCGATCCGGAACTGGCGGCGCAGCTCAAGCGCGCCCGCGCCACCTTGGTGGAAACGGTGGAAATGAAGCGCCGCATCGTCGAGAACCTGCGCCCCAGCCTGCTCGACAACCTGGGCCTGTGCGCCGCCATCGAAAGCTATTGCAACGAATTCAGCCGCCTGGCCAAGGTGCGCTGCGACTGCGACGTCGACGCCGATATCGAAGGCGCGGCCCGCCAGTCGGGCGACCTGTCGATCGCCTTGTTCCGCATCGTGCAGGAGTCGCTGACCAATATCCGCAAGTACGCCAAAGCCAGCCGCGTCACCGTCACCATGAGCCTGACTCCGGGCGGCCTGACGCTGCGCATCATCGACGACGGCATCGGCATTGCGTCCAACACCATCGTCAAGCCGATGTCGCATGGTTTGCTGGGGATGCGCGAGCGCGCCTTGCTGTTGGGCGGCACACTGACGATACGTCGCGGCCGTAATGATGCGGGTACCTGCATCGAGGTTGCCATTCCGTTGCGCAATCGCGCGCCTAACGAAGAACGCCGCGCCGAAGATGGCCCGGCGATGGCGATGGCGGCGCTGCCGCCGGCCATCAGCGAAGTGCTTAGTTCCGTGCTACATCCACCAGCAGACGGTCGTATTCCGTCTTCGCCACCTTATAGCACTCACCCGCATACGCCTCCAAGCCTGAGCGATCAAGCACAGTGATGTTGCCGCGGCGGTAGGTGATCAGGCCGTCGTCCTGCAATTTGCCGGCGGCGGCGGTGATGCTTTCGCGGCGCACGCCCAGCATGATGGAAATCATTTCCTGCGTGACCTTCAATTCGTTCGATGGCGAGCGGTCCAGGCGGTCCAGCAGCCAGCGGCACAGCTTTTGTTCGATCGAGCTGTGGCGGCCGCCGACGGCGTTCTGCGCCATCTGCGCGAACAGCGCGGTGTTGTAGCGCATCAGCAGCGCGGGCAGGGCGCCGCCCTGGTTGAAGGCGTCGCGCAGATGCTGGGCTTTCATGCGGTAGCCGTAGCCGGCCGCCTGCACCACGGCGCTGCACATGGCGCGCTCGCCTTCGAACAGCGACACGCCGACCACGCCTTCGTGACCCACCACGGCGATCTCGGTGGTGGCGCCGTCTTCCATCACATACAGCAGCGAGACGATGGCGGTGGTCGGGAAGTGCACGTAGTCCATCGCGCCGCCGAATTCAAACAATTCTTTGCCGAAGGGCAGGGTCACCAGTTCCAGGTGTTCAAACAGCGATTCCAGCACCTCGCGTGGGAGTGCGGCCAGCAATTCGTTCTGCAGGGTGCCGCTGTAGCTGACAACAGGCCGTGACGCAACCTTGAATTCTTTCGACTTCACCGCCATGCGTGGCGCTGTGGTTTTGTCGGTTGCGTTAAGTTGGGTGTTGTTCATTTTGTTCCTCACAATCTGGCTATACAAGAGCACCGAAGGCTTGCTTCAGTGTTGCCATAACTTTAGGGGCTTTGTTAGATTGCGAACATAAGAGGAGGGGACGCACAAATGTAGGCTTGCAACATGGCACTTTGTAGGTCTGGTCCTACACGAGCTCTATTTTTCTCCAGAGGGCGCGTGCATAATGCACAAATTGAATTCGAACGGCGCACAGAACATGCATGTACTTGTGGTGGAAGATGACGCCGTCCTGGCCGACGGCCTGAGCCGGGTATTGAGCGGCCACGGCATGGCGGTCGAGGTGGTCGGCAACGGCACCCAGGCCGACGCGCTGCTGCAGCGCGCCGAGCACACCGAGGTGGTGGTGCTCGATATCGGCCTGCCCGGCATCGACGGTTTCGAGGTGGTGCGGCGGCTGCGCGCGCGCGGCAGCCAGGTGCCGGTGCTGCTGCTGACGGCGCGCGACGCCATCGAGGACCGGGTGCGCGGCCTGGAGCTGGGCGCCGACGATTACCTGGTCAAGCCCTTCGCCACCGCCGAGCTGGTGGCGCGGCTGCGCGCGCTGGCGCGCCGCAACACGCCCAAGCCGACCGTGCTGGCGCTGGGCGACCTGGCGCTGGACATGTCGGCCAAGCGCGCCCGCGTGCGCGACAAGACCATCGAGCTGTCGGTGCGCGAATGGGCGGTGCTGGAATACCTGTTGCAGCACGGCGCGCGCGTGGTGTCCAAGCAGCAGATCATCGACGCCATCCTGCCGTGGGGCGACGACCTGACCCTGAACGCGGTGGAAGTCTACATCTCGCGCCTGCGGCTGAAGATCGCCGACGCCGGCGTCTCGATCCGCACCATCCGCGGCTTCGGCTACATGCTGGAGCAGACGCCGGCCGCGCATGAATAGCATCCGGCTGCGCCTGCTGAAGTGGCTGATCGGCCCGATCCTGCTGATCAACCTGGCCGGCGGCGCGCTGACCTATATGCTGGCCTGGCTGCCGGCCCAGCTGGCGTTCGACCAGGGCCTGTCCGGCGCCGCCGCCGCGCTGGGCGCGCGCCTGAGCGCGGACGGCGGCCAGCTGCGCATCGACCTGCCGCGCCAGGCCGAGCAAGTGCTGCGCAGCGACGACACCGACGCCGTCTATTTCGTGGTGCGCGACCAGGCCGGCCACACCATCGCCGGCGACGCCGATTTCCCGCCGCTGCCGCGCGCGGCGGCGGATGGCGCAACGTCCGCAAACAAGCCCGCCGTGGCCTTCGACAGCGCGCTGCGCGACGAAGCCGTGCGCGGCGTGGTGCTGCGCCTGGCCTTGCCGGCCGCCTCGGGCGCGCCAGTGCCGGCCACCATCGGCGTCGCCAAGACGCTGCGCAAGCGCAGCCAGATCCGCCAGGCCGTGGTGCGCGCGCTGGTGCTGCTGGAATCGCTGTTCGCGCTGACCTGCGTCGGCCTGATCTGGTTCTCGGTCAGCAACGGCCTGCTGCCGCTGAACCGCCTGCGCGCCGGCCTGAACGCGCGCGACGGCGACGACCTCGAACCGATCGCGGCGGCGCAGGTGCCCTACGAACTGGAGCCGGTGGTGTCCGCCTTCAACGGCCTGCTGGACAAGGTCAGCCAGGGCGCCCGCGCGCGCCAGGAGTTCCTGGCCAATGTCGCGCACCAGTTGCGCACGCCGCTGGCCGGCTTGAAGACCCAGCTCGAATGGCTGGGCGCGCGCCATGCCGAACCGGAAACCGCGCACTCGCTCAAGCTGATGCTGTCGGCCACCGAGCGCATGATACGCAAGACCAACCAGCTGCTGGCGCTGGCCCGCGCCGAGCCTGGCCATTTTGAAAAAACCCGGCTGGAACCGGTGGCGCTGGACGCACTGGTGGAGGTCGCGATCCAGTCCTTCGTCGACCAGGCCACGCTGAAGACGATCGACCTCGGCTTCGATCTGCAGCCGGTCACCATCGTCGGCGACCGTTTCCTGCTGCGCGACCTGATCGACAACCTGATCGACAACGCCATCCGCTACACGCCGCCCCACGGCACGGTGACGGTGGCTTGCCGGCCGGATGGCGAGGGCGGCTGGCTGACGGTGGAGGACAACGGCCCCGGCATCCCGCCACACAAGCGCGAGCAGGTGTTCAGCCGTTACGTGCGGCTGGACGACCAGACCACCGGCAGCGGCCTGGGCCTGGCGATCGTGCGCGACATCGCCACCGTCCACGGCGCCACGCTCACCGTCGCCGAGGCCGCCGGCGGCCGGGGCGCGCTGTTTTCCGTGCACTTCCGCTAGTTTTTTCCGCCTTTTTTCTGCTGTCAGGAATTTGTCAGCATTTCCTCAGGGAAATGCAAGCTTGGCCCGCTACACTCCAGTCATTAGAAAACCAAGCGGGAGTGGGCCATGAAGCGTATCCAAAAAGGCTTTACCTTGATCGAGATCATGATCGCCGTGGCCATCGTCGGCATCTTGATGGCGGTGGCGATCCCGGCCTACAGCGATTATGTGCTGCGCGGCCGCCTCAGCGAAGCGTTCACCGCGCTGGGCGGCGCCCAGCCGGCGGCCGAGCAGTTCTGGTCCAACAACCGCACCTATGTCGGCTTCAACGGCGCCAGCACCTTTCCGGGCAACACCGCCTACTTCACCTACGCGCTGGGCGCGGCCAGCGCCTCCAGCTACACGGTGACGGCGACCGGCATCGGCAAGATGAACGGCTTCATCTACACCATCGACCAGAACGGCACCCACGCCACCGCCGGCACGCCAGCCGGCTGGGGCGTCAGCGCTTCGTGCTGGGTGGACCATAAAGGTGGCGCATGTTCCAACTAACGCCGCCGGCCCGGCGCCGCCAGCGTGGCCTGACGCTGCTGGAGCTGCTGCTGACGCTGGCCATCTTCTCCTACCTGCTGGGGATAGGCATTCCGAACGCCAGCAACTGGTTGCTCAGCAACCGGGCGCGCGGCGCGAGCGAATTCTATGCCGACGGCTTCAGCCTGGCGCGCCGCCAGGCCGTGATGCATAACAGCTTCAGCCGGATTTCGCTGACGCCCAACGTCAACAGCGGGCAGATGGACTGGCAGGTCGACATCTGCTTCGTCTCGCCGGCCACCCAGTGCGGCGCGGCCGAAGCCGGCTGGTCGACGGTCAACGCGCCGGCCGCCAACGATCCCGAGGGCGCGGCCGGCTACCGCTCGGTGTACCGCGCGGCCGATGCGCTGCCCAACTCCGAAGTGCTGCTGCCGACCACTTTGCCGGAAGGCAGTTCGCAGGTCTATTACACGCCGATCGGCTGGGTCGACACCCGCTTCGCCCAGCGCCTGAACAGCTTGCGCCTCGACCCGGCCGTCAAGTACGCCGGCGAGGTGCCGGTCGTGGCGCTGGTGATCACGCTGGCCGGCATGGCCAGCAAGTGCGATCCGCGCCTTCCCGTCACCGACACCAGGGCTTGTCCTCCATGAAAACCGCCATCCATACCACCACCCACCGCCGGCCCGCGCGCCGCCAGGGCGGCATCGCGCTGCTGGAGGCGATGCTGGCCATCGTCATCCTCGGCATCGGCCTGATCGGCACCCTCGGCTTGCAGGCGCGCGCGTATTCGGCGCTGTCGGACGCCAGCCTGCGGGCCGAGGCCACCTTGGCCGGGGAAAAACTGCTGGGCACGATGAACGCCGACAGCAACAACCTGCTGAACTACGGCGCCACCGAGGGCGGGGCTGCCACCGCCGCCACCCAGCCCTGGGTGGACGAGACCAAGGCGGCGATCCCCGGCGCCATCGTCGGCGTGGTGGTGGTGCCGCAGCAGCTGCGGGTCCAGGTGGATATTTCGATCCGCTGGAAGCGCAAGTCCAGCGACGCCCTCAACCAGCATCTGGTCACTTCCTACATTGCGCTCTGATATGAACACCTCTCTCTTGCGCCGCCGTGGCGGTGCTTCACCGGGTTTTTCGCTGGTGGAACTGATGGTCAGCGTGGTGATCGGCCTGCTGGCGCTGCTGTTCGCCACCCGCCTGATCGTCGGCGGCGAAAAGACCAAGGACGCCGCCGTCGGCGGTTCCGACAGCATGCAGAACGGCATGCTGGCGCTGTTCTCGCTCAGCAGCGACGCCACCGAGGCGGGCTGGGGCCTGAACGATCCGATGGTGGCCGGCTGCGACACCGTGTTCGCCGACGCCAACGGCTACGTGCTGCCGACCGCGCAGCGCGGCGGCGCCAACTTCACGCCGCTGGCGGCGGTGGTGATCCAGTCCAACGGCCCCGACCCGGACCTGATCTCCTTCAACAGCGGCACCTCGCAGGCGGGCGCCGGTTCGGTCAAGCTGTTCGCCGACTACACGGTCGGCAACACCATCACGGTCGACAGCAAAAACCCCTACGCCTTCACCAACGGCGACGTGCTGGTGGTGGCGCCGCTGACCCCAGGCAGCGGCAAGTGCACCTTGTTCCAGCTGTCCGGCTTTGGCGCCGCGCCCAACAGCACCATCCTGGTCGCCACCGGCGGCCCCTACCGCTTCAATCCGCTGGCCGGCCTGGCCACGCCCTACAAGCAGAACCTGGCCTACATCTACAACCTCGGCTCGCCCACGCTGCTGCACTTCCACACCTGGAGCGTGGCCAACGGCGTGCTGCTGTTGCGCGCCACCGAACTGGCCGGCGCCGAACTGGCCGGCATCTCGGTGACCGACAACGTGGTCAGCATCAAAGCCCAGTACGGCTTTGACGCGCGCCTGCCCGGCCCCAATCCCTACGACCCCAATCCCGGCGCCGACGGCATGCAGATCACCAAATGGAGCGGCGCCATGATCGACGCCGACAGCGACGGCATCGTCGGCAGCCCCGGCGATTTCCAGCGGGTGGCCGCGGTGCGGATCGCCGTGGTGGCGCGCAGCAAGAACACCGAGAAACCGAACTCGGCCGGGCAGTGCAGCGCCACCACCGTGCGGCCCACCGTGTTTGCCGGCACCGCCCCGGCCGGCGTGGCGGCGGCGCCGGTGCAGGTCAACGTGGCGGTGACCGGCGACAGCGTGTCGTGGCAGTGCTATCGCTACCGCGTGTTCGAGACCATCGTGCCGATTCGTAACGCCCAATGGAGGCCATGATGCGCCTGCCCACCCGACAACGCGGCATCGCGCTGCCCATCATGCTGATCATGCTGACGGTGATGCTGGTCAGCAGCATCTACCTGCTCAAGTCCAGCACCTCGACCACGCTGACCACCTCCAACCTGGCCTACGATGCGTCGCTCAGCAAGGCGGCCGATCTCGGCGTCCACACCGCGTTCGCCTACCTGCGCTCGATGACCAACGCCTCGCTGCTGGAAGTGAACCAGCCGGCCAACGGCTACGTCGCCACCCTGACGCCGACCTGGACCGCCAGTACCCCGGCCTTCTGGAACGGCTCGGTCCTGTTGGCGGCCGACCCCTCCGGCAACCGGGTCGAGTATGTGATCCACCGGCTGTGCGACTTCGCCGGCGCCTTCAACGCGCCCGGCAACCGCTGCCTGCTGACCTCGGCGCGGCCGAATTCCAAGTCCAAGGTCCCCTACGGCAAGAGCGGCCGCGCCGACAGCCCGAACTACCTGGACCAGCCGCAACTGCACTACGTGGTGACGGCGCGCATCGTCGGCGCCCGTGGCGGCAATGTGGTCACGCAAGCGGTCGTCATGAAAGGGCCGTGAGGCCGTCGTCTTTTTGAATGGGAACCATCATGAACAAGCTCATTTCCACGCTGGCCGGCCTGGCCCTCGCTTCGGCGCTGTGCGCGTCGCAGCCGGCGCTGGCCGGGACGACCCAGATCGCCCAGGTGCCGCTGCTCAACATCACCGGCACCGGCACCGTCAAGCCCAATCTGATGCTGCTGTTCGATAACTCCGGCTCGATGGACCAGACCTACACGCCGGACTACGTCAACGACAACCTGTGCCGCAGCGCCGCCACGCTGCAGGCCGGCATCACCGCCTGCGCGGTCGGCCATCCGCCGTTCATGAGTCCGGATTTCAACAAGCAGTACTACAATCCGACCATCCGCTACCTGGTGCCGATCAAGTCCGACGGCAGCTACTATCCGGAGCAGAACGCCGCCAACACCAGCAACTGGACCTCGGTCAGCGGCGACGGCTTCGGCGCCCACAAGGCTGACATGGCCGGCAACACGGTGACCGCCAACATCAACCTGGTGACCGGCTTCCCGGACCTGAAGTGGTGTTCGGGCAGCAGCTGCCAGTTCAACACCGCCAGCTACACCTACCCGGACGCCACCTACCAGACCGCCACCGCGATCACCACCGGCCCGTACTACTACACCATCGGCGTCGGCCAGTTCTGCACCGACGAGAGCATGAAGACCTGCGTCTCGACCGCGGTCGGCGCCACCGCGCCGTCCGGCTATCCGGTGGCGGCCAAGGTGCGCTGGTGCAGCGACAAGCTGCTGACCCAGTGCCAGGGCAAGCGCGTGGGCAGCTTCATCTACCCCGGCTATTCCAAGCCGGCCGGCGCCACCGCATCCTACGGCACCATCGCCATCGGCGCCTCGGCCACGGCCAGCTCGCTGGGCATCACCAGCGTGGTGGTCAACGGCAGCACCACCGTCACCAACGCCACCGTCACCGCCGCCACCGGCACCAACAGCCTGATCAAGCAGCAGACGCTGGCCAGCGCCCTGGCCGCCAATATCATGGCCACCACGAACGCCAAGGCCGCCAGTTCCACCAGCCTGTACTTCGCCTGCGTCAAGACCCCGACCGGCCAGCCCACCGTGTCGGCCTGCAGCGTGTTCGGCATCACGCTCAGCGCCGACAACCTGGTGGCGGTGCTGCCGGTCAGCTGCTCCGGCAGCATCAGCGTCGCCACCTGCGTCACCTTCGCGGACAATTCGCGCGCCGGCTGGGGCATCGCGGTGACCGCGCCGACCGTTGCGGTGACGGCCTATGCGCCGGCCCGGGCGGTGATCAGCTTCACCGGCTCGGGCACCTCGGGGTCGCAGACCGCCATCCTGAAAAACCTCAGCTATGCGGGCACCGCGCTGGTCGGCAGCACCTCCGGCGGCACGCCGAGCTACCTGAGCCTGGGCAAGGGCTGGACGCCGACCCAGATCGCGTCTGCGCTGGTGAGCAAGATCGGCACCACTGGCAACATCAAGGCCTACCTGGGCAACAGCAGCAATTGCCCGACCGGCTATACCGTCACCAGCGTCTGCCTGCAGAACTGGGCCTCGACCGACAACACCGGCACCATCCCGGCCTTCAGCATGGACAACCAGGGTTCGATCTCCTGGAGCACCACCGGCTCCAGCGGCTACGTGGCCGCCGTCAACGACGCCATCCCGACCACCACCACGGCGCTGACGGCCGGTTCCGGCGCGCCGAATCCCTTCGTGCGGGTCAACATCGTCAGCGGCCAGACCTACCCGAAAGGCATCGACCGCACCGACTGCGCCGGTTCCACCTGCACCTACGCCGAAGAGATGAACAACTTCGCCAACTGGTATGTGTACTACAAGAGCCGCCTGCAAATGATGAAGACCTCGGTCGGCATCGCCTTCTCGGCGATCACCGCCAACTACAAGGTCGGCTACGTCAAGCTGTCGAACGCCGGCGCCGGCGCCGCCATCGACCTGAAGCCGGCCGACTTCACCGGCAGCGCCCGCGCCAGCTGGTACACCACGCTGTACAACACCACCACCTCGGGCTCGACGCCGATCCGCACCGCGATGGACAACGTCGGCCGCATGTTCGGCAACCTCCTGCCCTACAACTACGCGGCCGGGCAGGAAGTGGTGCAGTACCCGTGCCAGCAGAACTTCATGATACTGACCACCGACGGCTACTGGAACGGCAGTTCCACCGCCAACGTGGTCAACAACGACAACGTCGAGAGCGCAGCGCGCTTCTGCACCCAGGCGCGCGGCTGCCTCGACGCGCGGGCGCAGTCGCAGCCGTCGATCGCCGACGTGGCGCTGCACTGGTACAACGGCGGCTCCAGCACCGGCACGGTGTCGCTGCGGCCGGCGCTGGAGCCGGACATGAGCAAGCCCGGCTCGGTGCCGGCGGCCGGCGGCGAGAACACCCACCTGCACATGAACACCTACACGCTGGGCCTGGGCGTGGACGGCGTGATGACCTATGAGGCCAACTACGACACCGCGCCCAAGACCAGCGGCGACTTCTACAACCTGATCACGGCGGCCACCAGCGGCTGTCCGTGGAACGGCGGCGGCGCCTATGTCTGGCCCGATCCGGACGTCACCAACGCCGCCAGCACCGTGCAGGAGCGGGTCGACGACCTGTGGCACGCCGCCATCAACGGCCACGGCAAATACTTCAGCGCCCAGGATCCGAAAGACGTGGTGGGCGGCCTGAGCGAAGCGCTGTCGAATATGCAGGTGCACGTGGGCGCGGCCGCCGCGGCCGCCACGTCGACGCCGAACATCACGCTGACCGACAACGATATCTTCTCCGACACCTTCACCACCGTGAAGTGGTACGGCGAACTGTCGGACAAGAAGATCGACAGTACCGACGGTAGCGTCGGCAACACCGCCACCTGGACCACCAGCGACACGCTGGGCAAAAAGGTCGGCAACAGCAGCGACTCCCGCACCATCTACATGTACAACATCGGCGGCGCCGTCGCCAGCACGCCGGATCCCTTCCTGTTTGGCAATATGAAGGGGGCGGCCGGCAGCTGGTTCTCCAACAAGTGCACCTCGCTGTCGCAATGCGTGCTGCTGTCGGCCTCGGACAAGGTCATCGTCAACGACGGCGCCAGCATGGTCAACTACCTGCGCGGCCAGCAGCAGTATGCCGACGACAGCCTGTTCCGCGCCTACACGCTGACCCTCAACACCCCGGCCGGCGCCGCCGGGCCGATCCCGATCGTGCTGGGCGACATCGCCTCGTCCAAGCCGGCCTTCGTGCGCGACCCGCGCAACGATTACCCGGACCCGGACTACGTCACCTTCAAGGACAAGTACGGCAACCCGACCAGTCCCGACTACCGCAGCGGCGTCGTGTTCACCGCCGCCAACGACGGCATGCTGCACGCCTTCGACTCCGCCACCGGCAACGAGCTGTGGGCCTACGTGCCGCGCATCACGATGAAGAAGCTGTACGCGCTGGCCAGCACCACCTACGGCACCAACCACCAGTTCACCACCGACGGCTCGCCGGAGGTGGCCGACGTCAAGGCCGCGGTGGGCTGGCGCACCGTGCTGGTGGCCGGCCTGAACGGTGGCGGCCGCGGCTACTACGCGCTGGACATCACCGACACCAGCCATCCCAAGCAGCTGTGGGAATTCTGCGCCGACTCCACCGTCTGCCCGCTCAGTGACGGCGACCTCGGCCTGACCTTCGGCAACCCGCAGTTCGGCACCTTGGCCAACGGCCGCTGGGTGGTGTTCCTGACCTCCGGCTACAACAACGTGCCCGGCACCGACGGCGTCGGCACCGGCACCGGCAAGGGCTTCCTGTACGTGCTGGACGCCTACACCGGCGAGCTGATCAGCAAGAACGGCAACGGCTCGGGCGACACCACCACGCCGTCCGGCCTGGCCAAGATTTCCGCCATCAGCGACGATCCGGGCGCCGATCCGCGCGTCCAGTACGTCTACGGCGGCGACAACCAGGGCCAGATGTGGCGCTTCGACCTGACCGCGGCCTCGGGCGCGATCAACGTCAGCCTGCTGGGCAACGCCGGCGTCAACAAGCCGATCACCACCCGTCCGGACGTGACCATGTGCGCGGTGCAGGTGACCACCACCACCGCCGGCGTGACCACCACCACCACCACCGGCAAGCGGGTGGTGCTGTTCGGCACCGGCCGCCTGCTGGACGTGCCCGACACCTCCGACACCTCGGTGCAGAGCCTGTACCTGCTGAAGGACAGCGCCAGCCCGATCACCGACATCCGCGGCTCGACCATGGTGAAGCAGACCCTGAGCCTGCTCGGCTCCAGCAGCAACATCAACAGCTACCAGATCACCAACAACCCGGTCGACCTGACCAGCAGGGACGGCTGGTACTTCGACTGGTCGGTCAACGCCGGCGAGCGCATGAACCTGGATCCGCAGATCGTCAGCGGCGTGGCCAATGTGGTGACCAATATGCCGTCCTCGTCGTCGGCCTGCTCGGTGGGCGGCTCCAGCAACCTGTACCAAGTCAACGTCTGCAACGGCCAGGCGATCGGCAACCACCCGGTCGGGGCGACCCTGTCGAACACCTCGGCGGCGGTCGGTTTCATCATCATCCGCCTGCCGAACGGCCAGCTGAAGATGATCACCACCCTGGCCGACGGCACCAACAAGACCTCGCCGCTGTCCGAGCAGATCTCGGCCGACGCCCACCGCACGGGCTGGCGCCGGGTGAAAGGGGAATAATCGGGGGCAAACAGTTCACACGGCGGGGCCAACTATCGGTAAAATCGAGGGTTTTGCAGCCCCGCCTCAGATCGCGAACAAATGGTCAACGATATCGAAAACGTAACACCCGAGAATAACGACGACGCCGGCTCCACGGCCAACGCCAGGACCCCGGCCCTGATCGCACGTGAAGTCCAGCGCCGCCGCACCTTCGGCATCATTTCCCACCCGGATGCCGGTAAGACCACGCTGACGGAAAAACTGCTGCTGTTCTCGGGCGCGATCCAGATGGCCGGCACGGTCAAGGCGCGCAAGAGCGGCCGCCACGCCACCTCCGACTGGATGGAAATCGAGAAGCAGCGCGGCATTTCCGTCGCTTCGTCGGTGATGCAGTTCGAGTTCCGCGACCACGTGGTCAACCTGCTCGACACCCCCGGCCACCAGGACTTCTCGGAAGACACCTACCGCGTGCTGACGGCGGTCGACTCGGCGCTGATGGTGATCGACGCCGCCAAGGGCGTGGAAGCGCAGACCATCAAGCTGCTCGACGTCTGCCGCATGCGCAATACGCCGATCGTCACCTTCATGAACAAGATGGACCGCGAGACCCGCGATCCGCTGGAGCTGCTGGACGAGCTGGAATCGGTGCTGAAGATCCAGTGCGCGCCGGTGACCTGGCCTATCGGCATGGGCAAGAACTTCCGCGGCGTGTACCACCTGCTGAACGACACCATCATGCTGTTCAAGGCCGGCGAGGAAAAAGCCGACGGCGCCTTCGAGATCATCAAGGGCATCGACAATCCGCGCCTGACGGAGATGTTCCCGCTGGAGATGGACCAGCTGAAGATGGAAGTGGAGCTGGTGCACGGCGCCTCGCATCCGTTCGACCTGGAGCAGTTCCTGGCCGGCGTGCAGACGCCGGTGTTCTTCGGCTCCGCGATCAACAACTTCGGCGTGCGCGAGATCCTGTCGGCGCTGGTCGACTGGGCCCCGGCCCCGCGCGAGCGCGACGCCACCGTGCGTTCGGTCGATCCGAAGGAAGAGCCGTTCACCGGTTTCGTGTTCAAGATCCAGGCCAATATGGACCCGGCCCACCGCGACCGCATCGCCTTCCTGCGCGTGTGCTCCGGCCGTTTCGAGCGCGGCATGAAGGTCAAGCATTTGCGCCTGGGTCGCGAGATCAAGGTGTCGTCGGTGGTGACGTTCATGGCCTCCTCGCGCGAGCAGGTGGAGGAGGCGTACGCCGGCGACATCATCGGCCTGCCGAACCACGGCAATATGCAGATCGGCGACTCGTTCTCCGAAGGCGAGCTGCTGACCTTCACCGGCATCCCGTACTTCGCGCCGGACTTCTTCCGCTCGGTGCGCATCCGTAACCCGCTGAAGATCAAGCAGCTGCACAAGGGCTTGCAGCAGCTGGGCGAAGAGGGCGCGGTGCAGGTCTTCAAGCCGGTGCAGGGCGGCGAGCTGGTACTGGGCGCGGTCGGCGTGCTGCAGTTCGAAGTGGTCGCCAGCCGTTTGATGAACGAATACGGCGTCGACGCCGTGTTCGAAGGCACCAGCATCAGCAGCGCGCGCTGGGTTTCCAGCGACGACAAGAAGGCGCTGTCGGACTTCGAGGACGCATTGGGCCACAACGTCGCCTACGACGCCGCCGGCAACCTGGCCTACCTGGCCACCTCCGGCGTCAACCTGCGCCTGACGCAGGAACGCTGGCCCAAGCTGCAGTTCCACGCCACCCGCGAGCACTCGGCCAAGCTGGTGTAAGCACGCTGTCCACCGCCGGCGCGTCCTGCGCCGGCGTTTTTTTCCTCCGATTTTGTTTGACACGGGGCGTTTTTGGGTCTAATGTATTAGTCAACTAATACACTGATACAAAAAATGACCTCCCACACCGCCTCCCTCTACTCGATCGCGACCGGTTCGTCCGAACCGATCTATCGCCAGCTGATCGAGCAGACCCGCCGCCTGCTGGCCGCCCGCGTGCTGGCGCCGGGCGACGTGCTGCCGTCGGTGCGCGAGGTGGCGCTGGCGCTGGCCGTCAATCCGATGACCGTGTCCAAGGCCTACAACATGATGGAGACCGAAGGCCTTCTGTCGCGCAGCCGCGGCATCGGCATGCTGGTGGCCGAGCGCAGGGCGCACAGCGCCCGTGAACGCGAGGCCCTGCTGCGGCCCACGCTGGAGCGGGCCGCCGAGGAGGCGCGCCAGCTGGAACTCGATCCCGACGCCGTACTTGCCCTGTTCAATAAAATCCTCAAGGAAGAACCATGAAACCATCGATCGTCAATGTCGCCAACCTGCATAAATCCTTCGGTGGCCAGCAGGTATTGCAGGGCGTGAGCTGGGACATCGCGCCCGGCAAGGTGATCGGCCTGCTGGGCCGCAACGGCGCCGGCAAATCGACGCTGCTGGAATGCCTGCTGGGCCTGCGCGAAGCCGAGGCCGGCGCCAGCACGCTGTTCGGCCAGCCCGCCACCCAGCTGGGCGACGAGGCGCGCGCCTGGATCGGCTATGTGCCGCAGAAGTCGGAGCTGTTCGAGTGGCTGACGCCGGTGCAGATGCTGGACTACTTCAAGGCCCTGTACCCGCACTGGAACGCCGGCAAGGTGGCCGGCCTGCTGGAGCGCTGGGGCTTCGCCGGCGAGGCGCGCCACAAGCAGATCGGCCGTTTGTCCGGCGGCGAGAAGCAGCGCCTGTCCATCATCCGCGCGCTGGCGCACGACCCTCAGCTGTTGGTGCTGGACGAGCCGGTGGCCAGCCTCGATCCGGTCGGCCGCCGCGATTTCCTGCACGAGCTGGTGGACGGCGTGATCGAGCGCGATACGACGGTGATCTTCTCGACCCACATCCTGTCGGACCTGGAGCGGGTGGCGCTGGACGTGGCCTTCCTCCAGGGCGGCAAGATCACGCTGCAAGCGCCGCTGGACGAGCTGCTGGAAAGCGCGCACCGCATCACCGGCACGGCGGCGGCGCTGGCGCGCCTGCACTTCCGCGACGAGATCCGCCGCCAGCAGGACCGCAGCGGCGGCGTCAGCATCCTGGCGCGCCTGAACGGGCAGGAGGCCGCCGATTTGCGGGCCGGCCCGGACCTGCGGGTGGAAGCCCTGAGCCTGGAAGACCTGTTCGTCGAGGTGACCAAATGAACGGCGCCTATGCACAACTGCTGTCGCAGGTGGTGCGCGAGCGCTGCGCCACCCGCATGATGGTGCGCATCAGCGTATTGCTGTTGGCGGGAGCTTTGGTGGTTGCGCTGGTGGTCAGCAGCCTGCAGGTGCACATGGAGCTGGTGTGGCAGGCGCCGCTCGGCATGCTGGCGATGCTGATCGTGATGTGGTGCGGCGCCTACCTGAAAAGCGCCGTGCAGCAAAATCACCCGGCCTACGCCTGCCTGGTGCCGCAGCTGCGGCGGCGCCTGATCGTGCTGACCGTGGCGCTGTTCGCGGCAGCCGGGTTCGCGGTGGCGGCGATGGTGGCGGCGGTGTTCGGGCATTTCGGCTATGCGCTGGTCGGCGCCGGGGCATTTTTCTGCTACATGCTGTACGCGCAGCGCTACACGCTGCTGGCGTTCCTGCCCACGGTGATCATTTTCGGCTCGCTGTCGCTGAAGGACTGGCTGGCCGCGCTGTGGCAAAGCCTGGCCGGGATGGGCGAACCCGCGCTGGCGGGCATGGGCCTGGTCGTCGTGGCCGCACTGGGCGCCGCCGGCATACTGCTGGTATTCCCACGCGGCGGCGACCGTCACTGGGCCTGGCATGCACGCCACGAGGCGCTGGTTCGGCGGTTATATGGCGGGCCGCTGAAGCCCGAGGATGCCGGCGCCCGCAACCGCTTCAGCATGCTGCTGCGCCTCGGTTACCGTGCCACGCTGCGTCGCGACAGCCAGCGCGGCGCCACGCAAGCGCGCATGCTGATGCACACCCTGGGCCCGACCGCGTACGAGGGCGGCTATCTCGCCTATCTGCTGCTGGTGACGGTGGTGGCGGCAGGCGTGGTGCTGTACGCCGGCGCCGATATGCCGGCGGTGCGGGAGATGATGCACACCCTGGTCATGCAGATTTGCCTGCTGGTGGCGGTGGTGTTGTACGCGGCCGATCTGCTCAAGAGCGCAAGCCGGCATGGCGCGGAGCAGGCGCTGTTTTTCCTGGCGCCGCGCGCGCCCGCTGCGGCGCAGGTCAACCGCATGCTGGGTGCCGCTTTGCTGGCGCGGTTCCTGCGCGTGTGGCTGCTGGCTTGCGCCGTGGCCTTCGTGGTCGACATGCTGTTGATCGGCGCGCCGAGGATCTACGGCTCCACCTTTTTGCTGGCGGCGCTGCTGCTGCCGTTTTCCTGCGCGCTGCTGCGTGATTACGCGGTCATACCGGCATCGCACCGCCAGGTGACGACGGTGGCCTGGACGTTTGTATCGATGGTGGCCTACCTGGTTGCGCTGGCGGTCGAGAACAAGCTGCCGGAGCTGCCCTTGTTCTGGATCGGCGGCGCCATCATGCTGGTGACCTTGCTGGCGCTGCGCTGGCGTTGGCAACGCCTGATGTCGCTGCCGGCGGTGCTGCCCGCCGGCCGCTTGCTAAGCTGAATGGCCTGAAGCCGGCCGCTAGTTGGACTGGAACACCAGTCCCAGCGTGACCACCGGCTCGCCGCCGCCCCGCGCCAGGCGCCGGCCCCAGGTGGCGTCGATCTGCAAGTGGTCCGGGATCAGCGCGCGGGCGATGCCGAACTGGTAGCGCGAGCCGCTGTGCTGGCGGCCGTAGACTTCGGCCGTCAAGGTGTGGCGTTTGTCCAGACGGAATTGGGCGCCGCTGCCCCAGGTGGCGTGGTGGCGGCGGCCGGATTCCGCATGCATCACGCCGGCATTCAAATGCAGCAGCACGGCGTCGTCGCGCAGCGACAGGCTGAGCGGCACGTTGAACGACAGGTCGCCGTCGCCACCGCGTCCGGCGCGGAACTGGTCGGCCAGCACCAGGCCCAGGCCCCAGCCGTTGGTCTCCAGCGGTTTGAACACGGTCTTGGCCTGCACCCGGAAGTGATGCGTGGTCTGGCTGCGTGGGCCGGAAGTGTCGTCGGCCCAGGCGCCGCCGATCGCCAGTTCCCAAGCGCCGCCGACGTTGCAGGCCGGCGTGACCCAGTATTCGGCCAACTGGTCGGCGCGCAGCGCGTAGGTTTCAAGCTGGCACTGGCCGGGTGCGGCGATGGCGGCGTCATCGACCGTCATCGGACGGCCGGCGTGGGTGGCGGGGCAGGCCAGCAGGCCAGTCAGCACGCAAGCGGCTGCGCGGGACGGGAGTAGCGCAAAGGTCATCGGTGCTCAGTTTTCAACGAGGGCGTAGCTTGCCACTCTAACGCCCGCAAATGAAATCGTGATGACACTATTTGGCCGGGGTGGCCAGCGGCTTGCCTTTCTCGACCACGTACACGCCGACCAGCTTGAGCGGGCCGTTGCCGACGTTGAGGGCGTCATGGACGGTGCCGGCCGGGATCACGAAGGCTTCGCCGACCTTGACGCGGCGCGGGTCTTCGCCATCGATGCGCAATTCGCCTTCGCCTTCCAGCACGTAGCTGATCTCGTCGCCGGGATGCGAGTGGCGGCCGGCGGTGGCGCCGGCGTCCAGTTCGACCCTGGCGACGACCGCCTCGCGCCCCGGCACCGAAACGTCGGCTTTCTTGACCACGGTGCGGTGGATGCCGGAGGCTTGAGTTTGAGCTTGGGCCGCGCCGGCGCTGACGGTCAGAATCAGGGCGGCGAAGGCGGGCAGGGCGTGGCGGGCGAACGAGACAGGTGGCATGGCGCATCCTTTCAGGTAAGTGGCTGCGCCGGGAGGGCGCCAGCCGATTGTACGCCCACGCGCGGCGCTAGCGGTGGCGTCCCAGCCACAGCGCGTCGGCCACCGAGCCTATCCAGCAGACGATGCAAACCAGCGCCGCGCCGTTGGTGGCCGGGTTGTCGATGCCGGAGCTGTGCACGCGTTCCAGGATCAGCAAGGGATCGAGCGGCAGCTTGCCGTTATTGAGTTCCGTGATCAGCGTATCGACCAGCGCCAGCGTGGCGCGCAGCAGGTAGCCGGCCGCCAGCAGCGTCGGCACGATGAACAGCAGGCCGCGCGCGCCGCGCCGCAGGACCAGGTGGCCCAGTCCGGGAAACAGCAGCGCCGAAATGAGTGCGGCCTTGATCGATGCTTTCATGAACGTCCTGTGGTTGGCCTTGACTAAGCGCAAGATTGCGCCGTTGCATGCGGCGTAGATTACAACATCTTACCTGCCGGAGTGAATCATGCGCGCTTTATTCGGTATCGCCTTGTTGTTGTGCTCTGTGTGCGTGCACGCCGCCCCCAATGAGAAGGACGCGATCGCGCTGGCCGAGAAAGGCGCGCAGTTCGTGCGCGCGCACGGCAAGGCCGAGATGATCGCCCGCATCAACCGCAAGGATCCGGAATTCAACCAGGGCGCCTTGTACCTGGCGATGCGCGACCTGGACGGCATCACCATCGCCCACCCGACCACGGCGCTGATCGGCAAGAACCTGCTGGAGGTGCCGGACGCCGACGGCAAGCCGTTCCGGCAGGAGATGCTGGCGCTGGCCAAGGGCAAGGGTTCCGGCTGGGTCGACTACAAGTTCCGCAATCCGCAAACGGGCAAGGTGGAGGCCAAGAGCACCTATGTGCTGCGGGTCGGTGACGTGGCGCTGGAAGCCGGCATCTACAAGCCCTAAGCCGTGGACATGCTCAGCAAACTGCGGATAGGGCCCAAGCTGCTGCTGGCGCCGGGGGTGGTGCTGATCCTGCTGATCGCGCTGTCGGCCGGGGCCTTCGTCGGCCTGGTGCGGCAAAACCACCGGCTGGACGACATGGTGCAGCAGCGCGCCGTCAGGCTCAAGGCGGCGGCCGACCTGGTGGCGGGCGCCAACCGCGCGCATACCGAGATCTACCAGCTGCTCACCTGGATCAACGCCAGCTTCTCGTCGGCGCGCGTCGATGTGCTGGTGCGTGACATCCACGCCCGCCACGCCACGCTGGACCGCCAGTTCGCGCAGTTGGAGATGGCGACCCAGGGCGATCCGGCCGAGCGCCGCTTCGTCGCCCAGTCGCAGGCGGCGCATACGCTGTACGTAAAGGCGATCGGCGACGTCATCGAATTGAGCATGGCCGACCAATCGATGGCGACCAACGCCATGTCCAAGGCCGAGCGGGCGTTCGACGTGGTGGCGCGGCGGCTGGAGGAGTTGTCGCGGCTGGAGCAGGCGCTCAGCGCGCGCGCCTACAACGACGCCGAGGCCGAGTTCAGGACGCTGTCGACCGTGATGCCGGCGGTGGTGGTGCTGTCGATCACGCTGTCGCTGCTGGTGACGATGGCGGTGCGACGGGCCTTGCTGAAGGAGGTCGGCGAGATCGGCGCGGCCGCCATCGATCTGGCCGAGGGCAACCTGACGGTGAAGAACCGGGTCTACGGCAAGGACGAAATCGCCGAGACGTCGCGCGCGCTGGACACCAGCATCCGCAACCTGAACACCACGCTGAAGACCATCCTGGCGTCGGCGCAGTCGATCGACACGGCCTCGCGCGAGATCGCGCAGGGCAACGTCGACCTGACCCAGCGCACCGAGGCGCAGGCCAGCACGCTGGAGGAGGCCAGCAGCTCGATGCAGGAGCTGAGCGCCACCGTCACCCAGACCGCCAACAACGCGCAGCTGGCCAATCAGCTGGCGCGCTGCGCCACCAATTTCGCGGTACGCGGCGGCAGCGTGGTGCAGCGGCTGGTGGTGACGATGGCGGCGATACGCGGCAGCTCGCGCAAGGTGGTGGAGATCGTCGGCGTGATCGACGGCATCGCCTTCCAGACCAATCTGCTGGCCTTGAACGCGGCGGTGGAGGCGGCGCGCGCGGGCGAGCACGGCGAGGGCTTCGCGCTGGTGGCGGGCGAGGTGCGCACGCTGGCGCAGCGTTCGGCCACGGCGGCGCAGGAGATCAAGGCTTTGATCGCCGAGTCGGTGGCGGAGATCGAGGGCGGCAGCCGCTCGGTGGAGGAGGCCGGCAGCAGCATGGCGGAGATCGTGGCGTCGGTGCAGCAGGTGGGTGATATCATCGACCAGGTCAGCACCGCCAGCGCGGTGCAGGCGCAGGGCTTGCAGGGGATGCATCAGGCCATCGTCGAGATGGACCAGGTGACGCAGCAGAAGCTGGCGCTGGTGGAACAAGCCGCCAGCGCGGCATCGGGCTTGCAGCGGCAGGCGGTCAATCTATCGGAGGCGGTGGCGATGTTCAAACTGGATGAAGGCATGGAGCCGCCGCCCAAACTCCCGGACGGCTCGCCCCGCGTCGTGCGCCTGCGACTGGCGTCGGTGCGCAATTGAGCTGACTAGGCTTTCTGTGCGCTGGCCGGATTGGCGCGGGACCAGCGGTCGCCGGATTGGCGCAGGTATTTCTTGAAGACGTAGCCCCAAGGCATGGCGATCGGAATGATGATCACCGCCAGGCATTGCACGAAGATTTCCATGGTGCCTGCGTCCATCGTACCGGAACGCCACGCCGGCAGGACGACTACCAGCGACCAGATGACTTTCCACATCAGTTCCCACAGCAGCACCGGCAGCATCTGCAAGGGATAGCGCACGCCCAACGCGCACAGTGCTCCAAACGCCGCCAGCATGCAATTGACCACGCCACCCATCAGGCTCCACGGCTTGTCATGGTGAAGCACGCCAGGCCAGATCACCAGGCCAAGTCCCACAGCGATAATCAGATACACGGCTCGCAGCATATACAGACGTACTAATGAAACTTCGTTCATTTTGTGGCTCCTGGTGGTGGTAGGGGATTACTCGACTTCCTTCAATATCTTCTCAATCGCCGAGACGCGCGATTTCAGTTCCGACAAGGTGGCGTCCATGGATGCCAGCGAGGCAGCAGCTTCGGTGTGCGCCGCCACGGCTTTCTCGGCGATCACGCGATAAGCCTCTTCGTGAGCAAACCGCAGTTTGGCCTGCTGGATCGCCGAAAAGTGCCGCATCGCCGCGATCACCACGATTGCCAGCAGGGGGAGGCAGATCGTCAAAAGATATACATGCTCAGCCATAATTGCCTCTATTGTTCAGGGTTGGTGGACAGCGACTTGACCGCTTCGGCGATCACAGCCGGAGTCAGTTCAAAGTCGAAATTGCTTACGTCAAAATAGTTCAGCGCCTTGCCGTCCTGCGACAGTTCCATCTGGCTGACGACCAGTCCGGCATCCTCCAGCTTCTGCAAGTGCAGGTGCAGCAAGGGGCGGCTGATGCCCAGCTCGCGCGCCAGCTGGCTCACATAATTGCGGCCGCCGGACTTCAGCATCGCAATGATGCGCAGGCGGTGCGGGTTGGACAGCGCCGCAAGCATGCTCAGCAATTGATCTCCGCTAGGAGTTGGCGTTTTCGATTTCATGTGTAAAGAATATCTGACATGTGAAATGAAGTCAACCACATATAATAAAAACTTATCCGGCATAAAAAAACGCAGGCCGAACCGGGTGGTTCGCCTGCGTTCTCCGGATAGCGCGGCGAACCGCGCGTCCCTCAGTTACTTATACGCTTACTCGTAGTCGCTCATCGGCGCGCAGCCGCAGAACAGGTTGCGGTCGCCGTAGACGTTGTCGGCGCGGCCGACCGGCGGCCAGTACTTCTGCTTGCGCAGCGACGGCACAGGGTAGGCCGCCACTTCGCGGCTGTACTTGCGCTCCCACTTGTCGGCGGTCAGCACCTCGGCGGTGTGCGGCGCGAACTTGAGCGGGTTGTCCAGCTTGTCGAACTCGCCGCTTTCAACCTTGGCGATCTCGCTGCGGATGGCGATCATCGCATCGATGAAGCGGTCCATTTCGACCTTCGATTCGCTTTCGGTCGGCTCGATCATCAGCGTGCCCGGTACCGGGAAGCTCATGGTCGGCGCGTGGAAGCCGAAGTCCATCAGGCGCTTGGCCACGTCTTCGTTGCTGATGCCGGTGGCATCCTGCAGCGGACGCAGGTCGATGATGCACTCGTGCGCCACCAGGCCGTCGTGGCCCGAGTACAGCACCGGGAAGTGCGGCGACAGGCGGCGCGCGATGTAGTTGGCGTTCAGGATCGCGGTCTCGGTCGCGGCGGTCAGGCCTTCCGCGCCCATCATCGCGATGTACATCCACGAAATCGGCAGGATGCTGGCCGAACCGTACGGCGCGGCGCTGACCGAACCGATGCCGGCGTTGTCGCGGATGTAGCCGTTCGAACGCTGGTTAGGCAGGAACTTCGCCAGGTGCGCGCCGACGCCGATAGGACCGACGCCAGGACCGCCACCACCGTGAGGAATGCAGAAGGTCTTGTGCAGGTTCAGGTGCGAGACGTCGCCGCCGAACGAGCCCGGAGCCGCCACGCCGACCAGCGCGTTCATGTTGGCGCCGTCGATGTAGACCTGGCCGCCGTGGCCGTGGACGATTTCGCACAGTTCCTGGATGCCTTCTTCGAACACGCCGTGGGTCGATGGGTAGGTCACCATCACGCAGGCCAGGTTCTTCGAGTGCTGTTCGGCCTTGGCTTTCAGGTCGGCCAGGTCGACGTTGCCGCTGGCGTCGCAGGCGGTCACCACCACCTGCATGCCGACCATATTGGCCGATGCCGGGTTGGTGCCGTGCGCCGACGATGGGATCAGGCAGATGTTGCGATGGCCTTCGCCGCGCGACTGGTGGTAAGCCTGGATCACCAGCAGACCGGCGTACTCGCCCTGCGAGCCGGCGTTAGGCTGCAGCGAGACGGCGGCGTAGCCGGTCAACGCGCACAGCATCTCTTCCAGCTGCGAGATCATTTCGCGGTAGCCGACGGTCTGCGCGTCCGGCGCGAACGGGTGGATGTTCGAGAACTCCGGCCAGGTGACCGGGATCATCTCGGACGTCGCGTTCAGCTTCATGGTGCACGAACCCAGCGGGATCATGGTGCGGTCCAGCGCCAGGTCCTTGTCCGCCAGGCTGCGCAGGTAGCGCAGCATTTCGGTTTCGGAGTGGTAGCGGTTGAAGACCGGGTGGCTCAGGTAGTCGCTGGTGCGCGACAGCGCTGCCGGGAAGGCCTCGGCCACGGCCGCTTCCACGCCATCGAAGTCCGGGCCGTGGGCCGGGCCGCCGACAGGGTGGGCGAACACGGTCCACAGCAGCGCGATGTCTTCGCGGCTGGTGGTTTCGTCCAGCGATACGCCGACGTGGGTGGCGTCGATCACGCGCAGGTTGACGCCGTGCGAGTGGGCCGATGCATGCAGCTGCTCGGCGTTCTTGACGGCCACGGTCAGGGTGTCGAAGAAGGTCTCGTTGGTGACGGTGTAGCCCAAGGTCTTCAGGTTGGCGGCCAGCACGCCGGTGTAGCGGTGTACGCGCTGGGCGATCTGCAGCAGGCCTTTCGGGCCGTGGTAGACGGCGTACATCGACGCCATCACCGCCAGCAGCACCTGCGCGGTGCAGATGTTGGACGTGGCTTTTTCGCGGCGGATGTGCTGCTCGCGGGTTTGCAGCGCCAGGCGGTAAGCCTTGTTGCCCTGGGCGTCGATGGTGACGCCGACCAGGCGGCCGGACATGCTGCGTTTGAATTCGTCGCGGGTCGACAGGTAGCCTGCGTGCGGGCCGCCAAAGCCCAGCGGTACGCCGAAGCGCTGGCTGTTACCGACCACCACGTCCGCGCCCCATTCGCCCGGAGGCGTCAGCATGGTCAGCGCCAGCAGGTCGGCGGCGACCACCACCATCGCGCCCTTGGCCTTGACGGCTTCAACGCCGGCCTTGTAGTCGCGCACCACGCCGTTCACGCCCGGGTATTGCAGTAGCACGCCGAAGCACTCGCCCACGGCGGACAGTTCGGCCGGGTGGAAGGTCTTCACTTCGATGCCCAGCGGCTTGGCGCGGGTCTCGACCACTTCGCGGGTCTGCGGCAGCACGTCGTCGGCCACGTAGAACACCATCGATTTCGATTTGCCGACGCGCTGGATCAGCGTCATCGCTTCGGCGGCGGCCGTGCCTTCGTCCAGCATCGACGCGTTGGCGATGCCCATGCCGGTCAGGTCGGTGATGGTTTGCTGGAAGTTCAGGATCGCTTCCAGGCGGCCTTGCGAAATCTCCGGCTGGTACGGGGTGTAGGCGGTGTACCAGGCCGGGTTTTCGAAGATGTTACGCAGCACCACGCCAGGCGTGACGGTGTTGTAGTAGCCCTGGCCGATCAGCGACTTGAGCACCTTGTTTTTCGATGCGATCTTTTTCAGCTTGGACAGCGCTTCCTGTTCCGGCATCGGCTGCGAGTACGCGCCCAGCGGCAGTGCGCCTTTGTTGCGGATGTTGGATGGGACCAGTGCGTCGATCAGGGCTGCGCGCGAGGCGTAGCCGAGTACCGACAGCATGGCTTCCTGTTCTGCGGCGTCAGGGCCGATGTGGCGGGCGATGAAGGCGTCGCGGGCTTCGAGTTGGGTCAGGCTGGAGCGGGTCATGATATGGGCGAGGGCAGTATGAGGAATGGTGCGATACGTCGTCCCCGCGAAAGCGGGGACCCATGCCGAGTGGCCGGAGTCAGCTCAGCATGGATTCCCGCGTGCGCGGGAAGGACGGGGCGAATTACGCTTCGGTGGTCTTGCCGTAGGCGGCGGCGTCCAGCAGGCCGTTGATCGCGGCGGCGTCGGCCGGCTTGATCTTGAACAGCCAGTTGGCGTAGGCGTCGGCGTTGATCGACTCAGGCGAGTTGACCACGTCGTCGTTGACGGCAACGACTTCACCGGCGATCGGCGCGTAGATGTCGCTGGCCGCTTTGACCGATTCCACCACTGCTGCGTCGTCGCCGGCGCCGTAGGTCGTGCCGACTTTTGGCAGTTCGACGAAGACGATATCGCCCAGCGCATCCTGTGCGAACTCGGTGATGCCGACGGTGACGGTGCCGTCAGCTTCAGCGCGTACCCATTCGTGGGATTCGGTGTACTTCAGGTCGGCAGGAATGTTCATGTAAGGCTCCAGAAGGGTGATAGGGTGATATGAATATAAACAGCGATTAAACAGCCAGGATTTTACCGTTGCGCACGAACGGCAGCTTGACCACCGACGCGGCCAGTTTCTTGTCGCGGATCTCGACGTGCACGGTGTCGCCGACGGCCACGCCGTTGGGCACGCGCGCCAGCGCGATCGCCTGCTGCATCGACGGGCTGAAGGTGCCGCTGGTGATCTCGCCGGTGGCGTCGGTACCGGCCACGACCACCTTCTGGTGGGCGCGCAGCACGCCGCCTTTTTCGCGCAGGATCAGGCCGACGAACTGGGCGTTCTGGCCCATCGCCTGCAGCGCCGCCTTGCCGATGAAGTCGCGCTCGGCGACCAGGTCGATGGTCCAGGCCAGGCCGGCGTCCAGCGGGTTGACGGTTTCGTCCATGTCCTGGCCGTACAGGTTCATGCCGGCTTCCAGGCGCAGCGTGTCGCGCGCGCCCAGGCCGGCCGGCTTGACGCCAGCGGCGACCAGCGCGTTCCACAGGTTCTCGGCCTGCTCGGCGGCGACGCCGATTTCAAAGCCGTCTTCGCCGGTGTAGCCGGTGCGGGCGATCATCGCCTCGCCGAAGGTTGGGCTTTGGGCGAAGGCGACGTTGAACGGCTTCATCTCGGCCGTGCCTTCTTTTGATTCCGGGATGACTTGCCATACCTTGGCGCGGGCGTTCGGGCCCTGCACGGCGATCAGCGCCATAGGGGAGCCAGCAGCGGTGGCGCCGTCGCGGCGCTGGGTGATGGCCAGGCCGGCGTTGGTGGCGGTGTTGTGCTGCTGCATCCAGGCCACGTCTTTTTCAGCGGTGCCGGCGTTGACCACCAGGCGGAACCAGCTCTCGTTGATGAAGTAGACGATCAGGTCGTCGATCACGAAGCCCTGTGGGTTCAGCATGCAGGAGTACAGCGCCTTGCCCGATACCTGCAGCTTGTCGACGTTGTTGGCCAGCAGGCCGCGCAGGAAACCGCGCACATTGTCGCCCTTGATGTCGACCACGCACATATGGGCGACGTCGAACATGCCGACGTCGGTGCGCACGGCGTTGTGTTCTTCGATCTGGGAGCCGTAGTTGACCGGCATGTCCCAGCCGCCGAAATCGACCATCTTGGCGCCGGCTGCGCGGTGGGCATTATTGAGTGGGGTGGCTTTAAGCGTCATAATTCCTCGGTCCAAATCGAATAGGGGTTAACAGAACATACAAGGAAACGCTCAACAAAAGCTGATTCCACAATGATCGCAGACCCCTCTGTCCTTGGTACCTGAGAGATTACGGGAGGAGGCTGGCTCCTGGTTCCCGTGCGCCCCTTCGGTGGGCCGCCAGCTTGCGCCGCGGCCGCTCTCCAGAGTTGGTCCAGTTGGCATCCCGTCGAATATTGCCATCCGACGGCCGCGCTGGTCCCTTGATCGGTCCTTTTGCCTGAGAGTTTTTGGGTAGTGCCCCTTCGGCGGCAAAGCTGGTTTGCCCTCTCCCGATCAAGACTCGGGAATATATGTCAGAAGTACCTTGTTGTCAATCTGAAGCCCATTTCAGGCGGGCGCGACGGTCGCACGAATGAAATGCAATAATAAGGCTCGAAAAACAACTATTTGCTAGAATAAATCACACTTATTCGAGAGCCCAGCCATGAGCCAAGATTCCACCACTTACGAGGGCCACGCGTGGTTCACCCTGTCCGGCGATGTCAACAGCGACATGGTCCGCCGCGTCTTTGACGCGGTCGCCGACATGACGGAAGACCGCATCACCACCGCCCACATCCTGATCCAGTCCAACGGCGGCTACGTCAGCGACGGCATTTGCCTGTACAACTACCTGAGCAAGCTGCCGATCAAGATCATCACCTACAACGCCGGAGCGGTGGCGTCGATCGCGGTGATCCTGTTCCTGGCCGGCGCCGAGCGCTACGCCAGCGACACGGCGCGCTTCATGGTGCACAAGTCGCACGCCAGCGCGCCGCACGGTGCCCGGCCGGACGCGCTGCGCATCATCGTCGAAGGCTTGCAGGCCGACGACGCCCGCACCGAGCAGATCCTGCGCGACCATGTGCAGTTCAGCGACGAGCACTGGCGCATCCATGAGTACTCGGACCTGCACCTGACGGCGGCCGAAGGCTTGAAAGTGGGGATGGTCAATGCGGTGAAGGATTTCGTGCCGCCGCGCGGACAGCGGGTAACGAATATTTGACAAGGTTGCGGCGCCCGGAGACGGCGCCGCAAGGACCGCGCTGGCTTACTTAGCGGTCTTTATTGCCTGACTGCTTGTTGGCGTCGTTTTTGTGGCTTTGACGGCCGGCTTCCACGTGCTGCTCATGGGTGCCGCCCTGGGTGCCGCCGCTGCTGCCGCGCGAGCCGCCGGACGAACCCTGGCCGCCAGACTGCTTGCTGCTGCCCTGATCCGAGCCTTGCTTGCTACTGCCACCTTTTTGATTCGTGCTCATGTCGATTCCTTTACGAAAGTGAAAGAACGTGCTTGCCAGAACCGCGCCGGCGCTTGCATTCCGGTGCGTTTTTGGTATTGCAATGATGCGGGCTCGATCCGGTGATCGCTATCGGAATTTCTCTTGGTGGCGTGTAGGAGTACGCCTTGCCCGCCGCTTAAAATTCCTCCCATTCCACTTCCTTGCTGCTATGGCCGCCGTGTGGCGGACGAGGGGCGGGCGCGGCTGCTTTAGCTTCGCTGCGCGCCGGTGGACGCCGTCCGCCGGCAGCGTCCGCTTGTGCCATGCGCGTTGCCGGCGCTGCCTCGCCCTGGGCGGAAAACACGCCGATCGCCTCATTCAGTTTGCCGGTCTCGGCCTGCATCGCCGCCGTTGCCGAGGCTGCCTGCTCGACCAGGGCGGCGTTCTGCTGGGTGGCCTGGTCCATATCCGCCACCGCCTGGTTGACCTGCTCCAGCCCGGCGGTCTGCTCGGCGCTGGCGTCGGCGATTTCGCCGATCAGTCCGGTCACGCGCTTGACGCTGCCGACCACCTCGTCCATCGTGTTGCGCGCCTGGTCGGCCAATTGCGTGCCGCGCGCCACCTTGTCGACCGAATCGGCGATCAGTTCCTTGATCTCCTTGGCGGCCGCCGCGCTGCGCTGCGCCAGGTTGCGCACCTCCGACGCCACCACCGCGAAGCCGCGTCCCTGTTCGCCGGCGCGCGCCGCCTCCACCGCCGCGTTGAGCGCCAGGATATTGGTCTGGAAAGCGATGCCGTCGATCACGCCGATAATCTCGGCGATCTTGCGCGAGCTGTCGTTGATGGAGGCCATCGTGCCCACCACCTGTTCGACGTCGGCGCCGCCGCGCAGCGCCACCGCGGACGCCGACAGCGCCAGCTGGTTGGCCTGCATCGCATGCTCGGCATTTTGCTTGACGGTGGCCGTCAGCTGCTCCATCGACGACGCGGTTTCCTCCAGCGACGCGGCCTGTTGCTCGGTGCGGGTGGACAGGTTCAGATTGCCCTCGGCGATCTCGCGCGCGGCGCCGTCGATGGCGCGGGCGCCGTGCTGCACCTGGCCGATGATGCCCAGCAGGCTGTCGTTCATATGCTGCATCGCTTGCAGCAGCTTGCCGGTCTCGTTGTTGGCGGTGTCGCCGATGCGGGTGCCGAGGTCGCCGCCGGCGATGCGCTGCGCCGCCTGCATCGCCCGCCGCAGCGGCGCCGAGATCGAACGGGCCAGCCACAGCGCCAGCAAGGCGCCGCCGAAGACCGCCATGCCCAGCGTGCTCAGCGTGATCAAGCGGGCGCCGTCGTACAGTTCGTCGGCCGCGCGCGCGGCCTGCTGGCTACCCGCCATCTGCGCCGCCAGTAGCTTGTCGAGCTGGCCGTTCAGCGCGTCCAGCGTTTGCTGCGAGCGGCCCCTGAGCAGGGCGCTTGCCTCGTCTTTCTTGCCCTCGGCGGCGAGGCCGATCATGCGCTCGTGTTCGGTGGTGTAATCGGCCACAAGACGCAGCAGTTCCGTGCCCAGCGGCTGTTGCGGCGTCTCCGCCAGCAGGCGCGCCAGCTGGCCGGCATGGTCGCGCAGGGCAGCGTGGGCCGTGCCCAGCTTGCGGTCGGCGTCGGCGATGCTGGTCTTGTCGCCGAACACCACGTGTTCCAGCTTGCGCACCTCTTGCAAATCGTTGCGCAGGGACAGTACTGCTATAGTCTGAGGCAGCCATTTGCCGGACAATTCGGAGGAGGCTTCGTCGATATGCCCCATGCGGGCCAGGGCGCTCAGGCCCAGCAGGGTGGTCAGGCCTAGCAGGACGGCGAAGGCGGCCAGCAGCTTGCTGGAGATTTCCAGGTTATGCAGGAATTTCATGGCGGGGTCTCGCTGGCGACGGAAGGAAATTGTTATGTTAGGGAAACTTCAATCTTGTCCTTTGCGCCCCGTCAACACTGGGTTTCATGCCATAAAAGTTGTGGAAAAACAGAAAAATACGCGAAATATTGCACAGTCTTTCCTTTCCGGTATTGCCTTGTGGAAAGAATGTGTAAGAATGGCGTAAACGGATTCCCCTATCACAGCAGGTCACATCATGGTTGCAACTTCCACAACACCCGCATTGCCGAAAAAGACGGTCTCGCCGCGGCATGCCTTGTTGGAAGAGTTGATCGGCATCGCCACCAAGCATGCCAGCGACCAGTACCTGGACCTGGCCAACCGCCTGGCAGGGGCGTTGATCGACGCCACCGGCGGCGATCCGCGCACCATGCAGCAGCGCATCCGCGCCGGCAACCAGCTACGCAACCGCAACTTCGCCTTCCTGCACCTCGCTTCCAGCACGCTGGAGAAGGCGCTGCGGCGCGAGATCGCCGAACTGTCGCCGACGGTCAAGGGCAAGCTGCGCGAGGCCGAACAGCCGCTGTCGCTGGTGCCGTTCGAAGAGATGGATAACAAGGTCGCGCTCAGCGGCGTCAGCAAGCCGTTCGAGAGCCGGTATTCCGATCAGCTGCAAACGCTGAATGTGCGCCTGGCCTTCCTGCTGGATCGCGATATCTTGCGCGTCAGCCAGAATCCGTTCCGGCCCGATGTGTTCCTGGTCGCCTTGCAGCAGGCCTGGACCGAGTTCGACACCGAGCCCGAGGCCGCGCCGCTGTTGCAACCGCTGATCAAGCCGGACATGTTCATCGAGCTGGGCCCGATGCTGGATGCCTTGAACCTGGCCTTGCAGAGCAAGGGCGTGCTGCCCGGTTCGGTGGACGGCCACAAAGGACGCAAGGCGGACAAAACCAGGGCCGCTGCTGCGCCGTCGCGCGTGCGCGGCAACCAGGCCGCATTGGCGCAGCAGTTGCGGCAGTTCTTTGCCTCCAGCGATGTGGAGGGTTCGGCGGCGGGCGCCATCGTCGACAATATCGCCGATGGCTTGATGCATGGCGTCGACCTGAGTATTCCCGATCTGCCGATGTCGGCCTTGAACTCGGGCGCAGCCTGGGTGCCGAATGCCGCAGCGCAGGGCGGCGCTGGCGCCGTTGCGCCGGGAACCGCAGGCGCTGCCGGCGGTGTTGCTGGCGTTGGCGGTGCTGGACCGGGTGCGGCGATGATCGGCGGCCATGGCGGCATGGCGGTGGCGCACGGCGTTCAGGGTGGCGTGGTGATGGCTCCCGGCTTTGTCGCAGGCGTGGCTGGTGCGCCTGCCGTTGCCGCGGGCGGATTCGCTCCCGCCGGCGGCGTCTGGGTGCAAGGCGCCGCGCAAGGCTTGCTGCCTGACTCCCTGAGCAACGAAGACGCGCAGCGCCTGTCGCAGATCGGCGCCAAGCAGCCGCTGCTGGCGTATCTGGCGCAGCTGCAAAAAGCCGTACCTTACGAATCCATCGGCACGCTGGGCGCGGTGGCTGGTTTTGCCACTGGACCAGCCCCGTCCGGCCAGGCTGCGGTCGATGCCGCACCGGCGACGGCAGGCGGCAACGTCTTCTACCTGCCGAACATCAAAGCCAGCATGCCGCAGGGCAGCCTGTCGCGCACCGACGAAAGCACGATCGACTTGCTGTCGGCGATCTTCGACACCGTTTTCCACGACCAGAACATCTCGCAGGAAATCCGCGACCTGATACGCTTCCTGCAAATCCCGGTGCTGAAGGCTGCGCTGGTGGATAAGAATTTCTTCTTCCAGGAAGCCCATCCGGCGCGCCGCCTGATCGACCTGCTGTCGCGCATGGGCTGGGAGCAGCGCAAGGGACCGGAAGATCCGTTATTCCAGGCGATGCAACGCAGCGTGGACCGCGTCGGCCGCGATTACGATCATGAACTGTCGGTGTTCACCGAAGCGGTCAACGAGCTGGAAGCATCGATCCAGGCCGAAGAGCGCGCCGCCGCCACCGCCATCGCCGAGCCCATCGCCGCCGCGCTGAAGCAGGAGCGGATGGCCGAGTCGACCAAGCTGGCCAAGAACGCCGTGGCGCTGCGCATTGGCACCGGCGAAGTGATCGCCGTGGTGGAAGCCTTCCTCGAACAGCGCTGGGTGTCGGTGTTGACCATCGCCTACAGCATCGAGGACGACAAGCCGGGCGCCGTCAACAACGCCACCAAGACCATGGACGACCTGATCTGGAGCGTGCGTCCCAAGCTCAACGCCGATGAGCGCAAGCAGCTGATCGCCAAGCTGCCGGTGCTGCTGACCACGTTGAACAAGTGGCTGGACATCATCAAGTGGCAGGATGCCGACCGTCTGCAATTCTTTGCCGAGCTGGCTGAATGCCACGCCTCCATCGTGCGCGCGCCGCTGGAGATGTCGGCGGAACGTCAGCTGGAAATTTCGATGCAGGTGGCGCAGCAGGCGGCCGAACGGCGCCTGGAACTGCAAGCCAAAGCCGACGCGGCCGCCAAGGCGGAAGCCGAAGCGCGCGCCCAGCAGCAACCCGATCCGGAAGAGGAAGACGCCGCCATCGAAGTCGACAGCCTGACGCGCGGCATGTGGCTGGAGTTCGAGCAGGAGGGCGGCGGCAGCCGCAAGGTCAAGCTGGCGTGGATCAGTCCTTTGCGCACGCTATACATCTTCTCGACGGCGGCGCGGCAGGAAGCGTTCTCGATGTCCGGCGAACAGCTGGCCAAGCGCTTCCTCGAACAGACCGTGCAAGTGGTGCGCAGCGAAGGCGTAGTCGCCGTCGCCCTGTCGCAAGCACTGGCCCGCAGCGCCGACAACGACGCCTCCATCGACCCGCCAGCCTCGGCGTTCGGTTAAATCCTCTTGCCCCGCCCGCGCCAGTAGCCAGGTCGCCTTCTCTGATGGGCAATGGCGAGGATACGCAGCTCGTCCACTGCGATTTGGTAAATGACGCTGTAAGGGAACTTGCTCATCGAGTAGCGCCGCGCGCCGCGTGCCAGGGCGCCTAGCTGAGGATTAAGCAAGAGAAGATTCGCAACTCGCTCGAATTCGTCCACGAAGTCGCGTCCCAACTGGGGGCCGCCTTGCGATGCGTAGTGGTCGGCTGCGCCCTGCAATTCCGCAAGAGCGGGCGGGACGACAACTAGTTTCATTTCAGGTTTTTGCGGACTTGAGCCAGAGCTTCGGCGATCGGAATGGTTTGCTCGATGCCGCTCTCTATGTCGGCGATCCGACGTTCGATCTCAATCGTCCAGGCCTTGTCGAGCTCGGCATCTTCGTTCAGGCTAGCCAGTAGCAGATGCACAAACTCCATGCGTTCGTTTGGGGCGAGTTTAAGTGCTTCGGCTACCAAAGTTTTGAGGGCGGCATTCATGGAACGAATTGTACCGCCCTTTACTGACGCTTTACTTCGAGTTCGTCAACGTCAGCAGGGCGCCGCCCATGCCGACGAAGATTACGCCGGTGGTGCGCTTGGCCAGGCGGGTGCGGGCGATGCTCTGCTTGACGCTGCGCTTCAGCCACGACGCGCAGGCCACGTAGAAGAAATGCGACAACAAGGTGCAACTGGTGAAGGTCGACGTCAGCAGCAGGAAGCGCACCGGGTCCACATGATCAGGCGGCATGAACTGCGGGAACACGGCGGTGAAGAACAGAATCGCCTTCGGATTGCTCACCGCCACCAGCAGGCCTGCGCGGAAGGTGCTCAGCCGGCTGGCCTCGGCCGCGTCCGGCGCTGCGACCGCCGTGACGGCGGTCTCCGCCGTTTCAGTGACCAGGCTGGCGTGGCGCCAGGCCTTGATGCCCAGGTAAATCAGGTAGGCCGCGCCGGCCACTTTCAGCGCGCCAAACGCCAAGGCCGAAGTCTTCAGCAACAAGCCCAAACCAGCCACCGCCGTCGTCGCCACGATGAACACGCCCAGCGCATTGCCGGCGGAACTGTAGAGCGCGCGCCGCGCGCCCATCGTGGTCGCGGTCGAAATCGCCATCAGCACGCCAGGTCCCGGGCTGAACGCGGCCGCCAGGGAAACCGATAAGAACAACAGCCAGGTCGATACAGTCATTGCTAAACTCCAGAAGTAAGTGTCAGGGGAGGCCGTTGCAGCCGTGGGTGCGGAAGCCGTCGCGCTCGCTCAAGCGGTCAAACCAGGCATCGACCGCCGCCAGCACCGGCCGCGCCATCGGCATCGCGCGCCAGCGGTTGGCCGACAGCCCAAGGACGATGTCGGCCAAGGTCAGCGCTTCGCCGCAGACGAACGGACCGGCGGCCGCCAAGTGCGCGTCCAGCAAACTCATCAGCCGGTTCCATTCCGCCACGCTGGCCACCAGCGCCGCCGCGTCGCCATGCGCGGGACTCTGCCGTATCATCGCCATGAAGGCATAACGCCAGGCGTTGTTCAGTTCGGTGGCCTGCCAGTCCATCCATTTTTCCACCTGGGCGCGCACCATCGGCTCTGCCGGCAGCAGATCGCTGCGGCCATGTTTGCCGGCCAGGTAGCGGCAGATGGTGTTCGATTCCCACAGGCTCTGGCCGTCGTCGATGATGACCGGCACCATGCCGTTCGGATTCATGCGCAGGAAGTCCTGCGTGTTGGTCGGCTGGAAGCCGCCGCCGTATTCCTCCAGGCGGTAATCGAGGCCGATTTCCGCGCACGTCCACAAGACCTTGCGGACGTTGATGGAGGAGGATTTGCCGAGTATGGTGAGCATGGCAACAGTATGCCACGCCCCGCAGGAGCGCGTCGGCCACCACCCGATTTTGCTCCAGGTCTATTGTTGCACAGCAATTTTCGATAAAATGCCCCCGCGTGTGTTTTAATGACGCGGTGCAAAAACAACGACAGGGCGCTTTTAGATGATGATGTGGTGGCACGGTTTGAGTGTGACGGGGAGTCTGGCGGTAACCGGGCCGATAGGAATCGCGATTGCCGTCTGGCTGCTGGCGGGCAAGTCGTGGCGCCTGACTGCCGCCTGGTGCCTGCTGTTCGGCATCGGCATGGCGCTGGTCGTGGCCACCAAGATGGCCTTCGTCGGCTGGGGGATAGGGGTGGAATCGGTCGAGTTCGCCGGCTTCAGCGGCCATGCGATGCGCGCCGCCGCCGTGTTCCCGGTGGCTTTCTTCTTGATCTTCCGTTCGTCGCCGCCGTCGTGGCGCGTGCTGGGTACGTTGCTGGGCGTGCTGTTGGCCGTGCTCATCGCCGTTTCCCGGGTCTACGTGCGTGCCCATTCGGCGTCCGAGTCGGTGACCGGTTGCCTGCTCGGCCTGGCCGTGGCGGCGGTGTTCATCTGGTACGCCAGCACCGAGCACCATATGGCGCTGAGCCGGGTGCTGGTGGTGTTGTGCATCCCCGTGGTGCTGATTGCGCCGCGCGTGGAGCCGGTGCCGGCCGAAATGTGGATCACCCAGGCCGCGCTGTGGCTGTCCGGTCACGACAAGCCTTACACCCGCGCCATTTGGCGTGAACCCAAATTCCCGCTACGATAGGCATACGCCCCGCCCATGACGCGTTTTCGGCCAGATTTGATGCGCAAAATGGTATTATTGTGAACTTTTCCAGCCCACACACCAGATAACAACGTGCGTCTATCTTCCATCAAATTGTCGGGATTTAAGTCTTTCGTCGATCCCACCAATTTCCAGGTGCCGGGTCAGTTGGTTGGCGTGGTGGGTCCCAACGGTTGCGGCAAGTCGAACATCATCGACGCCGTGCGCTGGGTGCTGGGCGAGTCCAAGGCTTCCGAGCTGCGCGGCGAGTCCATGCAGGACGTCATTTTCAACGGCTCGACCCACCGCAAGCCGGCCGGGCGCGCCTCGGTCGAGCTGGTGTTCGACAACAACGACGGCAAGGCTTCCGGCCAGTGGGGACAGTACGCCGAGATCGCCGTCAAGCGCACGCTGACGCGCGACGGCACCTCGACCTACTACATCAACGGCCAGCCGGTGCGCCGGCGCGACATCCAGGACATCTTCCTCGGCACCGGCCTCGGCCCGCGCGCCTACGCCATCATCGGCCAGGGCATGATCAGCCGCATCATCGAATCGCGCCCGGAAGAGCTGCGCGTGTTCCTGGAAGAAGCGGCCGGCGTCTCGAAGTACAAGGAACGCCGCCGGGAAACCGAAAACCGCCTGCACGACACCCGCGAGAACCTGCTGCGGGTGGACGACATCCTGCGCGAGCTGAACTCCAACCTGGAAAAGCTGGAAGGCCAGGCCGCCGTCGCCACCAAGTTCCACCAGCTGCAATCGGACCAGGAAGAGAAGCAAAAGCTGCTGTGGCTGCTGCGCAAGATCGAAGCCGAGAACGAGCAGAAGAAATACTTCCGCGAGATGGAGCAGGCGCAGAACGACCTGGAGGAACAGACCGCCAAGCTGCGCAACGTCGAGCTGTCGCTGGAGCAAATGCGCCAGGGCCACTTCGCCGCCGGCGACCGCCTGCACACCGCGCAGGGCAGCCTGTACCAGACCAACGCCGAAATCGGCAGCCTGGAAGCGCAGATCAAGTTCGTCATCGAATCGCGCAGCCGCCTGCAGGCGCAGCTGGCCGCGCTGACCGCGCAGCGCGACCAGTGGCAGCACCAGGCCACCGAATACGGCGGCCAGATCGAGGAAGGCGAGTTCACGCTGGAAGAACTGTCGGCCAAGGTCGAGCAGTCGCAGATGATGGCGGAGCAAAAGGCCGAGTCGCTGCCGATGCTGGAGCAGGTATGGCGCGAGGCGCAGACCAAGAGCACCGAATCGCGCGCCCGCATCATGCAGGCGCAGCAGCAGCTGGAACTGGAATCGGCGCACCAGCGCAACGCCAACAACATCCTCAACGGCCTGGCCGTGCGGCGCGAACGCCTGCAACAGGAAAAGAGCGGTCTCAATCTGCCGGACAGCGCGCACCTGAACAACCTGCGCATGCAGCTGGAAGAAAAGCAGCAGGCCTTGGAAGAGCAGGGCTTCCTGCTGGACGAAGCGCTGGAACAGCAGCCCAAGCTGGACGAGGAACGCCAGGCCGCGCAGCAGCAGGTCAACACCGAAACCGCCGCCAACGCCCAGCTGGAAGCGCGCCTGAACGCGCTGCGCCAGTTGCAGGAGCGCGTGCAGACGCAGGGCAAGGTCACGCCGTGGCTGCAAAAGCATGAACTGGATACGCTGCCGCGCCTGTGGCAAAAACTGAACATCGAATCCGGCTGGGAGACCGCGCTGGAATCCGTGCTGCGCGAGCGCACCTCGGCCTTGCAGATGTCGAACATCGAATGGGCCAAGGCCTTCTTCAACGATGCGCCGCCGGCCAAGCTGGCGCTGTTCGCGCCGTCGCACGCGGTGCCGCCGGCGCCGGTGGAAGTGGCGGGCCTGAAGCCGTTCCTGAATCTGCTCAAGCTTAACGATCCGGGCCTGCGCGGTTTGCTGCAAGACTGGCTGCACAACGTCTACATCGCCGAGGACACGGCCGAAGCCTTCGCCGACCGCGCCAGGCTGCCGGCCGGCGCCTGCTTCGTCACGCGCCAGGGCCACGCCGTCACGCAGGGCAGCGTGCGTTTCTACGCCGCCGACTCGGAGCAGGACGGCATGCTGGGCCGCCAGCAGGAAATCGACAACATCACCAAGCAGCTGCGCGCGCAGCAGATGCTGGCCGACGAAGCGCGCGCCCGTTCGGTGCGCGCCGATGCCGCCGTCTCCGAACTGACGCGCCGCCTGACCGAATACCGCGCCAAGCTGCAAAGCCTGCAGCAGTCGGTGCATACCTTGCAGCTGGACGTGGTCAAGCTGTCGGAGATCGAGGCGCGCTTCAACCAGCGCAGCAACCAGATCGAAACCGACCTGGCCGAAATCGCCGCGCAGGAAGAGGAACAAACCCAGGTCAAGATGGAGTCCGAGGAAAAGTTCGAGCAGCTCGATATGGAACTCGGCAACCTGCAGGGCGACCACGAGGAAGGCCAGACCCTGTTCCTCGAAAAAGAGCAGCGCCTGTCCGACGCCCGCGAAGCCTTGCGCGATCTGGAACGCGCCGCGCAGGAAGCGCAGTTCGCCGAGAAGTCCCAGCGCAGCAAGATCGAAGAATTCCGCCGCTCGATCGCCACCGCGACCGCGCAGGTGGCACAGGTCACGCAAAGCCTGGAAGCGGGTCAGGCCGAACTGGCCAACCTCGAATCCGGCCAGGCCAACGAGGGCTTGCAGGAACTGCTGGATCGCCGCACCGGCCAGGAAAAAGCGTTGTCCGACGCCCGCCACGAACTCGACCAGATCACGCAGCAGCTGCGCATGTTCGAGGAAGGCCGCATGTCGACCGAACGCGCCCTGCAGCCGCAGCGCGACAGGATCATGGAAATGCAGCTGAAGGAACAGGCCGCGCGCCTGAACCAGGAGCAGTTCGCCGCGCAGCTGGCCGAAGTGCAGGCCGACGAAGCGGCGCTGGCCGAGAAGCTGCATCCCGATATGAAGGCCTCGTACCTGCAAGGCGAAGTGACGCGCCTGACCAATGCGATCTCGATGCTGGGCGCGGTCAACCTGGCGGCGCTGGACGAGCTGGCGACTGCCTCCGAACGCAAGAACTTCCTCGACGCGCAGAACGCCGACTTGAACGAGGCGATCAACACGCTGGAAGACGCGATCGCGCGCATCGACAAAGAGACCCGCGAACTGCTGCAAGACACCTTCGACCGCGTCAACGGCCACTTCTCCGAACTGTTCCCGATCCTGTTCGGCGGCGGGCAGGCGAAGCTGATCATGACCGGCGATGAAATCCTCGACTCCGGCGTGCAGGTCATGGCCCAGCCGCCGGGTAAAAAGAACGCCACCATCCACCTGTTGTCCGGCGGTGAAAAAGCGCTGACCGCAACGGCGCTGGTGTTCTCGATGTTCCGACTTAACCCCGCGCCGTTCTGCCTGCTCGACGAGGTCGATGCACCGCTGGACGACGCCAATACCGAACGATTCTGCCGGATGGTCAAACGCATGTCTGACCACACCCAATTCCTCTTCATTTCGCACAACAAGATTGCGATGGAGATGGCCAATCAACTGATCGGTGTGACGATGCAAGAGCAGGGCGTATCGCGCATCGTGGCGGTGGATATGGAATCCGCCGCAAACTTCGCTTCCGAGGCACAAGCAGCATGACAGACCTACAAATGAGTTTGATCGGAATCGCCGGCGTATTCGTCGCCGGCGTTTTCACGTACAACAAAATCCAGGAATACAAGGCCAAGAAGAGTGTCGAACGCGCCTTCTCGACCGATCATGACGATGTGCTGATGCGCACCGGCGATGCTCCGCCATCGTCCACCGCGCGCCATGAGCCGAGCTTTTCGCTCGACAGCGCCGCTCCCGGCCTGGCTGGTGGCGAAGCCTCGGCTGCCGCTTCCGCGCTGGGCGCGGTGGCCTCCGAATTCGAGACCGATCCAACGGCGCCGCCGGCCGCACCGCGCGTCAATGCCGTGACCCCGGCGGCCGAACAGGCCACCGCGCTGGTCGATCCGCTGATCGATTGCCTGCTGCCGCTGGCGCTGGAAGGCGCGGCGCGCGGCGACAAGCTGCTGCCGGTGCTGCAAACGCTGCGCATGGTCGGCAACAAGCCGGTGCACTACATCGGCCTGGCCGTCAGCGGCGATTGGGAGCCGATCGTGCACGGCGGCGTCTACACCAAGTTGCAAGGCGGCGTGCAGCTGGCCAGCCGCAGCACCGCGCTGAACGAACTGGAATACTCGGAACTGGTCACGCGCCTGCGCGCGATGGCCGACGAAATCGGCGCCGAGCCGGAGATCCCGGACATGATCGAAGTGATGGCCGAAGCGCGCAATCTGCACCGCTTCGTCGCTGGTCACGACGCGCAGCTGGGCGTCAACCTGCAAACCAACGGCGCGCCGTGGGCCATCTCCACGCTGCTGGGCGCACTGGAAAAGCAGGGCTTCGACGTGCGTCCCGACGGCCGCTACGTGATGCCGGACGGCGAGGGCGGCCATCTGTTCTCGCTGTCGACCAACGTCACGCTGGCCGAGGAAACCACGCCGCGCCTGACATTGCTGCTGGACGTGCCATGCGTGGCGCCTTCCCGCGACGGCTTCGGTGCGATGGTGGCTTGCGCCAAATCGCTGGTGGGCCGCCTGGACGCGACCATCGTCGACGACTACAACCAGCCGCTGTCGGACGCCGCGCTGGCGGAGATCGCCGGCCAGGTACAGGATTTCTACGCCGAGATGAACGACGCCGATATTCCGGCCGGTTCCACCCGCGCGTTGCGTTTGTTTAGCTAGGAAGTAGCATGACCGAAGTGGATTACAAGGCGCGTATCGAGTCGTTGAGCGCTGAGCTCAACAAGCACCTGCACGCCTATCACGTGGAAGACGCGCCCACCATCCCGGACGCGGAGTACGACAAGCTGTTCGTCGAACTGCAAAAGCTGGAAGAAGCAAATCCGCAATTCGCGCTGCCCGATTCGCCCACCAAGCGCGTGGGCGCGGCGCCGCTGCCGCAGTTCGACCAGGTCACCCATACGGTGCCGATGCTGTCGCTGAATAACGGCTTCACCGACGAGGATATCGAGAACTTCGACCGCCGGGTGCGTGAGGGCCTCGATGCGGCGGCCGCCGTCGAATACGCGGCCGAAGTCAAATACGACGGCCTGGCCATCAACCTGCGCTATGTCGACGGCCTGCTGGTGCAAGCCGCCACGCGCGGCGACGGCTACACCGGCGAGGATGTCACCACCAATATCCGCACCATCCGCTCGATCCCGCTGCGCCTGAACACCCCGACGCCGCCGGCCATCCTCGATGTGCGCGGCGAAGTACTGATGTTCAAGAGCGATTTCGAAGCGATGAATGCGCGTCAGCGCGAAGCTGGCCTGAAGGAATTCGTCAATCCGCGCAATGCTGCGGCGGGCAGCCTGCGCCAACTCGATTCGCGCATCACCGCATCGCGCAAACTGAGCTTCTTCGCCTACGGCGTCGGCGCGCTGGAAGGCGCAGAGATGCCGCTGTCGCATTCCGCGTTGCTGGACTGGTATCGCAGCATGGGCCTGCCCGTGGCGAAAGAGGCGGACGTGGTGCGAGGCTACGACGGCCTGATGGCCTACTACAAACAGATCGGCGAAGCACGTCCGACGATGCCATACGAAATCGACGGCGTGGTCTACAAAGCCAACCTGCTGCAAGACCAGCGCACGCTGGGCTTCGTCTCGCGCGCGCCGCGTTTCGCGCTGGCGCACAAGTTCCCCGCTGAAGAAGCGCTGACCACCGTGCTGGCGATTGAAGTGCAGGTCGGCCGCACCGGCGCCATCACGCCGGTGGCGCGGCTGGCGTCCGTGTTCGTCGGCGGCGTCAACGTCACCAACGCCACGCTACACAACGAAGATGAAGTGCGGCGCAAGGACGTGCGCATCGGCGACACGGTGATCGTGCGCCGCGCCGGCGACGTCATCCCCGAAGTGCTGTCCGTGGTGCTGGAACGCCGCCTGTCGCCGGAACCGGAAGCCTATGTGCTGCCGAAGACCTGCCCGGTCTGCGGTTCGCACGTGGTGCGTGAAGAAGGCGAGGCGATCGCCCGCTGCTCCGGCGGTTTGTTCTGCTCGGCCCAGCGCAAGGAGGCGATCCGCCACTTCGCCGGCCGCCGCATGATGGACATCGAAGGCCTGGGCGACCGCTACATCGACAACCTGGTCGAACACGGCCAGGTGCAGCGCGTGGCCGACCTGTATGCGCTGAAGCTGGAAGACCTGCTGGAAATGAAGCGCCTGGCCGACGAACGCGAAGGCACGACGCCGGAGACTGTCGCCCAGGGCAAGATCGCCACCAAGTGGGCGGACAATCTGCTGGAGGCCATCGCCGCCAGCAAGAACCCGCCGCTGGAGCGCATGCTGTTCGCGCTCGGCATCCGCCACGTCGGCGAATCGACCGCCAAGACGCTGGCCGAATGGCTGGGCCGTTTCGACCTGGTGCGCCGTGTGCCGGCCGCGCTGCTGCGCGTGCTGCCCGATATCGGCGGCATCGTCGCCGATTCGATCGCCGACTTCTTCGCCGAGCCGAAGAACCAGGAAGCCATCGACGCCTTGCTGGCCGCCGGCGTCGCGCCGACCGGCGAGCACCCGCCGAGCGCCAAGCTGCGCGAAAAACTCGACACCGTCAAGCTGATGGCCGCACTGGGCATCCCCAAATTGACGGAACCGCGCAGCAAACAACTGGTCGAACAGGAGGTGACGCTGGAAGTGCTGGCGCACCTGCCGGTGTTCACCGTGTTCGGCCTGCCGGCTGGCGTGGCCGAAGCACTGGAAGCGTGGATGGCGGAGCCGGGGCATCGCGAGCAGCTGCTGGCATTGCACCAACTGCGCGACGACCTGCTGGCGCAACTGCCGGAGCAGGCCGCCGAAGGCCCGCTGACCGGCAAGACCTTTGTGTTGACGGGCACGCTGCCCAACCTGAGCCGCGACCAGGCGGCCGCCATGATCGAAGCGCAGGGCGGCAAGGTATCCGGTTCGGTGTCGAAGAAGACGCATTATCTGGTAGCAGGGGCCGACGCCGGCAGCAAGCTGGCCAAGGCCCAGGAACTTGAAGTGACAATACTGGACGAGGCGGGCCTGCTGGCGCTGCTGGAAGCCAGCTAAAACAAGATAAAAGATCATGTCCAAAATCAGAAAAGCAGTATTCCCGGTGGCCGGCCTTGGCAGCCGTTTCCTTCCCGCGACCAAGGCGCAGCCGAAGGAAATGCTGCCCATCGTCGACAAGCCGCTGATCCAGTACGCCGTGGAAGAGGCGGTCGCCGCCGGCATCACGGAAATGGTGTTCATCACCGGCCGTAACAAGCGCGCCATCGAAGACCATTTCGACAAGGCCTACGAACTGGAAGCGGAACTGGAAGCGGCCGACAAGAAGGGCTTGCTGGAACTGGTGCAGAACGTCATTCCCAAGCACGTCAACTGCATCTACATCCGCCAGTCCGAACCACTGGGCCTGGGCCACGCGGTGCTGTGCGCCCGTCCGGTGATCGGCGACGAACCGTTCGCCGTGCTGCTGGCGGACGACTTCATGGACACCGCCGACGGCATCAAGCCGGTGCTGGCGCAGATGACCGAGCTGCATGCCTATGAGCGCTGCAGCATCCTCGCGGTGCAGGAAGTGGCGCGCGAAGCCACGCGCCAATACGGCATCGTCAGCGCCTCGGCCTACCAGCCGAAGCTGGAACTGGTGCACGGCATCGTCGAGAAACCGTCGCCGGACGTGGCGCCGTCCACGCTGGCGGTGGTGGGCCGTTACGTGCTGTCGGGCCGGATCTTCCAGTACCTGGAAAACCTCGGCACCGGCACCGGCGGCGAGATCCAGCTGACCGACGGCATCGCCGCGCTGATGAAGGATGAACGCGTGCTGGCCTACCGCTACGACGGCCAGCGCTACGACTGCGGCTCCAAGCTGGGCTACCTGAAGGCGATGACGGCGATGGGCCTCAAGCATCCGGAAACCGCCGCCGAGTACTGCCAGTTCCTGCGCGATATGCAGTGCGAAATCAATGGAGGCAGCAAATGACGGTGCGCGAAATCCTGAAGATGGGCGATCCACGCCTGCTGCGCGTGGCCGAACCGGTGACCGAGTTCGACACGCCGGCCATGCGCGAGCTGATCGCCGACATGTTCGACACCATGCACGCCGCCAACGGCGCGGGCCTGGCTGCGCCGCAGATCGGCGTCAACCTGCAACTGGTGATCTTCGGCTTCAAACAGAATGTGCGCTATCCCGATGCGCCGCAAGTGCCGGAAACGGTATTGATCAATCCCGTCCTCACGCCGCTGTCGGACGAGATGGAAGAGGGCTTCGAAGGCTGCCTGTCGGTGCCTGGCCTGCGCGGCAGCGTGCCGCGCTTCACCAGCCTGCGCTACGAGGGCGTGGACCAGTTCCGGCAGCCCATCCTGCGCGATGTCGACGGTTTCCACGCGCGCGTGGTGCAGCATGAAGTGGACCACCTGCTCGGCGTGTTGTACCCGATGCGCATCACCGACTTTTCCCGGTTCGGCTTTACCGAGGTGATGTTCCCCGACCTCGATCCCAACGACGACGATTGAGGCGGCCAGGCGATGAGTGAAGGTCCGGTGCGCAAGCCTGCGCAAAAGGTCATCCGTCCGCGGGTCGGCAATGAGCGCGGCGTGTTCCGGATGGGGACGTCGCAGATCAAGCGGGTAGGCCTGGGGCGTTGGTACTGGGGCGATATCTATCACTGGATGCTGACCCTGAGCTGGCCACGCTTCTTCCTGCTGGTCGGCGGCTTGTACATGGCCACCAACGTGGGGTTCGCGCTGGCGTTCTTCCTGGTGCCAGGCTCGGTCTCCAATGCGCGGCCGGGCTCCTTTCTCGATACCTTCTTCTTCTCGATCGAAACGCTGGCCACCGTCGGCTATGGCTACATGAATCCCGGTTCGACCTACGGCCACGTGGTCGCCTCGACCGAGATCCTGCTCGGCATGGTGGAGGTGGCGACGGTGACGGGGCTGCTGTTCGCGCGCTTCTCGCGTCCCACCTCGCGCATCATGTTCTCCGACGTCGCCGTGATCACGCCATTCAACGGCGTGCCGACGCTGATGCTGAGGACTGGTAACGAACGCGGCAACCTGATACTGGAAGCCTCGGTGCGCGCCACGCTGATCCGCCGCGAGATGACGCTGGAAGGGCAGATCTTCACGCGCTTCTACGATCTGCAGCTGGAGCGCGAGCACTCGGGCGTGTTCGCACTGACATGGACCATCCTGCACAAGATCGACGAATCCAGTCCGTTCTGGGGCAAGACGCAGGAAGACCTGCAGAAGGAGGGCGCTACGCTGTCGGTGGCCGTTTCCGGCACCGACGACACGCTCAACGATTTCGTCCACGCGCGCCAGACCTACGCGGCGGAGCACATCTTCTTCAACCATCACTTTGCCGACATCATGTCGGACAAGCAGGATGGCAATGTGCGGATACTGGACTACAGCAAATTCCACGACATCTACCCGGACGGCTCGGCCGGCGGCAGCATGCCCGGCGCGGCGCTGGCGCATCCCGGCTAAGCATGGCGGGCGCTATTCGGCGCCCAGCAGGTCGCGCGCATTCAGCAGCGCGTAGACGATATCGGGGTTTTTGTTGAAGCAGCGGCGTACGGCGGCCGGCACGTTCTCGCGCGTCTTGCGGCACAGGCCCGGCTGCTCCACCAGGCGTATCTGGAGGCCCATGACGGTGCGCACGCCGTTCAGGCTGGGCGTGATGGTCAGGCGGATGCCCAGCTGCTCCAGCATGCGCTGCTCGATGCGGCCCAGCTCCTCGAAGCTGGCGATGTTCTCGATACGTTCAATCAGCGCCTTTTCCTGCTCACGCGTGAGGCGCAGGATGCGGATATCCGTGGCGTCGGGCGCACCATCCCATTGTTCCAGCAGCTCGTCGCGCCCGCACTCGCAGGCGCCGGGCGGGCATTCTTTTCGAATTTGGAAGGGCAGTGCTTGAGGCATGATGGAGCGGCTTGGCGGCATTGACGAAGCTAAATTTTACTCCGAACCCCCACACCGTGCGGCATCAAATTATTATTGTATATATAATATTTTTTTAAATTCACACTGACGCCTCATGAAAAATATGTACTCGATGCTGCCGCTGTTCGCCGCGCTGTGGGTGGCGTTGCCCGCCGCAGCAGGCCCGGAAACGCTGGAGCGCTGCCCGTCGGCGGCCAAGCCGTGGCTGCCCCCAGGCGCCAGCCAGTACGCCTGTTCGCAATACGCATCCAATGCCGGCGTCGGCGCCATCAACTACGGTGGCTCGTACAAAATGGCGGCGTTCAGCAAGGACGGCAAGCTGGCCGGCCTTCGCAATCCGGACCTGGGCCGCGAAGATCCGACGCCAAAAGATACCTACGACCCCGCAGCATGGGAGCAGTCCGGCAGCAGCGGCCCGGTTGGCGAGTTGTGGTGGGGCCGACGCGACAATATGCATTTGTTTGTCGGCCAGGAGTCGAAGGTACGGCTGACGGTGGAAGCCAGCCGCGGACCCATGCCGGGACCGGCTGAGCGACAGGCGCGCATGCTGGCGATCGTGGCCCAAGCCCAGGCCATGGCGGCCAACAAACCGATTCCGCAATCGGCCTACGACAATCTGCTGTTCATACATCGCAGCATGGAGTACCGCCAGATCGACGGCACCGACGCGACCTTCCGCGGCGGCCTTGGCGGCGACGGCTTTATCCCGCCCGGTAAAATATCGGACGCCAAGCTGAAACTCGACAACCTGCCAGCCTACAAGGGCGTGCTCAGTTTCGAGATGAAGGTGGACGGGGTTGCGCGTCGCTTCAGTTTTCCGGTGATGCTGGACCAGGCCACAGATCATCTGATCGCCGCCGCCGTCAACGGCGACAGCTACGTCAAATGCGAGAAACGGCCGAACCGCGGGAAGAATGAATCGTTGTCGTGCCCACTGAACAGGGAGAACTTCCCGGAACGCTACGACGCCGAGGGAGCGTTTTTCGGCGACCACGCCACGCTGGCGGCGGTGAAAATCTACATGACGGTCAACTCGCCGGCGCGCAATCGCCACGAGGACATTGCCACCGCCGTGATTATTCTACGCGCCGAGGCCTCACCGCCGGTCGCCGCCGGCCGCTGAGTTTTGCAGGCGGTGCTGCAACAACGCCAGCACCGCCGCTTCCTCGGGCTGCAGCGCATGCACGTCCCGTTGCAGCTGTTCGCGGGCGCGGTGGCGCAGCGCCTTCAGCATGCTGCCGTCCAGGTAGGATTCGATCAGGTTGGGATGCACATAGCACTTGCGGCACACGGTGGGAGTATTGCCCAGTTTTTTCGCGACCGATTCGATGGCCCGCACCACGTTCTTTTTTGCCTGCGCTTGCGAGTCGAACTTTTCGTATTCGCGCAGCGCCACCGCCGCCAGCACGGTGCCGGACCAGGTACGGAAATCCTTGGCGGTGTAGTCCTCGCCAGCGATGGCTTGCAGGTAATCGTTCACATCGGCCGAACCAATCGCGTGCGGATTGCCGTCGTCGTCGATGTACTGGAACAGCTCCTGGCCGGGCAGGTCGCGCGTGCGGCGGATGATGTTGGCCAATCGCCGGTCTTCCACCTCGACGGTGTGTTGCACGCCGCTCTTGCCGCGAAAGTGGAATTCGACCTTGCGGCCGTCGAGCCGCACGTGGCGGTCGCGCAGCGTGGTCAGGCCGAAGGATTTGTTCTCGCGCGCGTACTCCTCGTTCCCGATCCGCATCATGGTCGCTTCCAGCAGGTAGACGATGGTGGCCAGGACTTTTTCGCGCGGCAGGCCAGGCAGCTGGAGCGCGGCGCCGACTGCGCGGCGTATCGCCGGCAGCGCCTTGCCGAAGCCGAGGATACGATCATACTTGGATTCGTCACGGTGGCTGCGCCAAAGCGAGTGATAGCGGTACTGCTTGCGGCCGCGCGCATCGCGCCCAGTGGCTTGCAGGTGGCCGCGCGGGTGGCTGCAAATCCAGACGTCGGTCCATGCGGGAGGGATCACCAGTGCTTTGATGCGGCCCAGCGTGTCGGCGTCCTTGACGGCGTGGCCGTCGGCGTCGACGTAGTGAAAGTGCTTGCCGCGCTTGCGGCGGGCGATGCCGGGTTGGTAGTCGTGTACGTAGCGCAGGCCGGCCGATCGGGCGGCGGCGTCGGTGTCATGGAACGAGGCGGCTTCGCCGGTTGCTGCGGGCGTATCGCGTTTCATCGCTATCCTCGGGTGGGCGGATTATCGGAAATCGTACCCGTCCGGACCGTGCGATGTTGTGCGCTAGCGCACGCTTTAGTCCATGCGTTTGAGGCGCTGGCCGACGATGCTCCATTTGCAGGCTTCGCCGTCGACGGTGCCGGTCAGCGCCCAGCCGGTGCCGATCTTTTCGACGCCGATTTCGCATTCCAGCTCCTTCGCCAGTTTTTCGGCCCAGCCGCGCGCTGCGCCCTGGCCTTTGAACAGTTCATTGCCTTCGTAGATCACGGTTGCTTCGAAAACGGGGGCGGCAAAAATGGTCATGATGGTCTTCCGAAAAATGTAAGCCGGTATTGTGCCACCAAATCGGACTGGGGGCGCTTCCTGCTGTCCTGTCCCGCCGATACCACTACGTCATTCGACGTATTCCTCACGGCTTGTCTGCTGGCTAATCTTGCAGCATCCAAAACCGAAAAGGGGAATATGATGGGTTTGAAACGGGGAATGCTGCTGGCCGCAGCAGCGGCAGTAGTAGGCAATGCGCAGGCCGGCGCCACGGTCAACTTTGGCGAAGACAAGTCGGTCAGCGTCGGCTTCGGCATGCGCGAGAGCTACACCAGCGCCAAGGACGGGGCGCCGAATGGCAGCGATCGTTCCAGCGACTTCAACCTGGATTCGGCGCGCTTGTTCCTGGGCGCCTCGCTCAACAAAAACATCAAGGGCATGCTGAACACCGAGTGGGACGGCGACAAGATCCGCATCCTGGACGCCGCCGGCCAGTTCGCCATTTCGCCCGAGTTGAACATCTGGGCCGGCCGCCTGCTGTCGCCGAGCGACCGCGCCAACATGGCGGGGCCATACTACTCGCTGGGCGGCGGCTACTGGGCCGGCGTGGCTTCGCGCTACGGCTACAACGGCGGCATCTTCCGCGGCCGCGACGACGGCGTGGTGGTCTGGGGCGATGTCGCCGAGGGCAAGCTCGGTTACTCGTTCGGCGTGTTCGAAGGCCATACATTCGGCATAGGTTCGATGACGCAATCGCAGGCCAAGGCGGCAGGCGTCAAGGCCGACGACTCGCTGATGTACGCCGGCCGCTTGCAGTACGATTTCTGGGACGCGGAACCGGGCTACTACGGCACTGGCAATTACCTCGGCGGCGCCGACATCCTTTCCATCGGCGTGGCGGGGCGCTACCAGAAGGACGGCATCCTCACCGTCGCCAAGAGCGGCAAGTACAGTTCCTACAACGTCGACTTCCTGATGGAGAAGCGGGTCAAGGGCTCCGGCGCCTTCGCGCTGGAGGCGGCCTGGTACGACTACAACACCGACGACATCATCAAGTCCGAGCAGGGCAAGGCTTATTCGGCCGGCGCTTCCTGGATCTTCGAACAGAAGGCCGGCTGGGGCAAGTTCCAGCCCTTCGTGCGCTGGCAGAAGTTCGCCGCCGACACCGACATCGACACCAAACAGTATGACGCGGGCGTGAACTACATCATCGACGGTTACAACGCGCAGGTCAGCGCCGTGTACTCGAAGACCAAGATGACCAAGGCGGCCGATACGGACAAGTTCTCGGTCACCTTGCAGCTGCAATTCTAATTCCACTACACGGAGCTATCTCATGCAAAATCGTCGCAATTTCATCGCCTCCCTGAGCCGCATCGCCGCCGCCACCGCCATGCTGGCCGCCGGTGCACAAGCCTACGCCGCCGACACCATCAAGGTCGGCATTCTGCATTCGCTGTCGGGCACGATGGCGATTTCTGAAACGTCGCTGAAAGACGTGGCGTTGATGACCATCGACGAAATCAACGCCAAGGGCGGCGTGTTGGGCAAGAAGCTGGAGGCGGTGGTGGTCGATCCGGCCTCCAACTGGCCGCTGTTCGCCGAGAAGGCGCGCGGGCTGATCGCGCAGGACAAGGTGTCCGTGGTGTTCGGCTGCTGGACGTCGGTGTCGCGCAAGTCGGTGCTGCCGGTGTTCAAGGAGTTGAATAGCCTGCTGTTCTACCCGGTCCAGTACGAGGGCGAGGAGCTGGAGAAGAATGTGTTCTACACCGGCGCCGCGCCGAATCAGCAGGCGATACCTGCGGTGGAATACCTGATGAGCAAGGAGGGCGGCGGCGCCAAGCGCTTCGTGCTGCTGGGGACCGACTACGTTTATCCGCGCACCACCAACAAGATCCTGCGCGCCTACCTGAAGAGCAAGGGCGTGAAGGATAGCGACATCGACGAGGTGTACACCCCGTTCGGCCACTCGGACTACCAGACCATCGTCGCCAACATCAAGAAGTTCTCGGCCGGCGGCAAGACGGCGGTGATCTCCACCATCAACGGCGATTCCAACGTGCCGTTCTACAAAGAGCTGGGCAACGCGGGCTTGAAGGCGACCGATGTGCCGGTGGTGGCGTTCTCGGTGGGCGAGGAGGAACTGCGCGGCGTGGATACCAAGCCGTTGCTGGGCCACCTGGCGGCGTGGAACTACTTCGAATCGGTGAAGAATCCGGTGAATACGGAGTTCATCAAGAAGTGGAAGGCTTATGCCACCGCCAAGAAGCTGCCGAACGCGAACACGGTCGTGACCAACGATCCGATGGAAGCGACCTACGTCGGCATCCATATGTGGGCGCAGGCGGTGGAGAAGGCCAAGTCGACCGATACCGACAAGGTGATCGCGGCGATGGCGGGGCAGAGCTTCAAGGCGCCGTCGGGCTTTACGTTGACGATGGATCCGACCAATCACCATTTGCATAAGCCGGTGTTCATTGGCGAAATTCGTCCGGATGGCCAGTTCAGCGTGGTGTGGAAGACGCCAGGTCCGGTGCGCGCCAATCCGTGGAGCCCGTACATTCCGGGTAACGAGGGTAAGCAGAAGCTGTAACCCGATAAGGCGGGGTCTGACCCGACTGGGTCAGACCCCTGTTAGCCGCTGTGCGGGGTAACCGGTATCACCTGAGGAATCCACCTTGAAAAAACTCCTGCTCCTGGCTTGCCTGCTGCTGTCCTGCGCGGCGCATGCCGCCATCGACAGCGCCTTGCTGGCGCCCTTGGCCGGCGGCGACCCCGACGCCCGCGTCGACGCCATCGTCAAGATCGGCGCGCTGGCCAACGACGACGCCACCCGCCTGCTGACGGCGCTCAAGAGCGACGCCCTGTACGCCACGCCGGATGGCAGCATCTACATCGTCACCGACGACAAAGCCTACAACCCGGCCACCGGCGCAACCGGCCCGCTGCCCGAAGGCCTGGACGGCGTCATGGTCAACAACCGCCTGCGCGGCGCCGTCGACGACGCGCTATCCGCCCTCAAATTGTTCGCCCCAGACCGCGCGCAGCGGCTGGCCGCCGCCACCGAGCTGCAAAAAAGCGTCACCCTCGCGCAAGCCCCGCTGATCGAAAAGGCCCTGGCAAACGAACAAGACGCCGAGATCCGCCCCATGCTGCAACTGGTCGCCGCCACCGCCAACCTGCAATCGCCGGACGCCGCCAAGCGCAAGGCCGCCGTCGAAGCGCTGGTCGACAGCAGCAACGCCAACCTGCGCCCGCTGCTGCTGGCGATGTTGAGTGATAAAGAACCCGAGCAAGCGGTGCGCGTAGCCGCCGCCCACACTTTGCAGGCGCTGGACAGCCGCCTGGCCCGCACCGAATTTATCGGCAACGTCTTCTACGGCATCTCGCTGGCCAGCGTGCTGCTGCTGACGGCGCTGGGCCTGGCCATCACCTTCGGCCTGATGGGCATCATCAACATGGCCCACGGCGAGCTGCTGATGATAGGCGCCTACACCACCTACCTGTGCCAGCTCGGCTTCCGCAACTACTTCCCCTCGGCGGTGGACTGCTACCTGATCGCCGCGCTGCCGGCCGCCTTCCTGGTGACGGCCGCCGTCGGCATCGCGCTGGAACGCACGGTGATCCGCTGGCTCTACGGCCGGCCGCTGGAAACGCTGCTGGCCACCTGGGGCATCAGCCTGATACTGATGCAGGCGGTGCGCACCATCTTCGGCGCGCAGAACGTCGAGGTGGCGAATCCGTCGTGGATGTCCGGTGGCGTGACGGTGCTGGGATCGCTGGTGCTGGCCTATAACCGCATCGTCATCATCGTCTTCGCGCTGTTCGTGGTGGCCGGCGTCTGGCTGATACTGAACAAGACGCGGCTTGGCCTGTTCGTCCGCGCCGTGATGCAGAACCGCCGCATGGCCGGCTGCGTCGGCGTGTCGACCGCGAAGATCGACATGATGACCTTCGGCCTCGGCTCCGGCATCGCGGGGCTGGGCGGCGTGGCCTTGTCGCAGCTGGGTAACGTCGGGCCGGACCTGGGCCAGAGCTACATCGTCGATTCCTTCATGGTGGTGGTGCTGGGCGGCGTCGGCCAACTGGCGGGCACCATCATCGCCGCGCTGGGACTGGGCGAAGCGAATAAATTCCTTGAGCCGGTGGCGGGCGCGGTGCTGGCCAAGATCGCCATCCTGGTCTTCATCATCATGTTTATCCAGAAGCGGCCGCAGGGCCTGTTCGCCATGAAAGGCAGGAGCGCAGAATGAATCAACCTTCTCTCTTTTCGCGGCAGGCGTGGAGCGGCATCGCCGCCTGCTGCGTGGTGCTGGCCGCGCTGCCTTTGCTGAACCTGGCCTTTGCGGACGGCCATCCGCTGCATGTGCCGAGCTACATGGTCAGCCTGGTCGGCAAATTCATGTGCTATGCGCTGGCCGCGCTGGCGCTCGACATGGTGTGGGGCTATGCCGGCATCCTGTCGCTGGGCCACGGCGTGTTCTTCGCGCTGGGCGCCTATGCGCACGGCATGTACCTGATGCGCGCCATCGGCCGGGAGGGCGTGTACCAGAGCGACCTGCCGGACTTCATGGTCTTCCTCGACTGGAAAACCTATCCGTGGTTCTGGTCCGCCACCGACAGCTTCTGGTACTGCGTGGCGCTGGTGGTGCTGGTGCCGGGCGTGCTGGCGTTCGTGTTCGGCTTCTTCGCCTTCCGTTCGCGCATCAAGGGTGTGTACTTCTCGATCATCACGCAGGCCATGACCTACGCCTTCATGCTGCTGTTCTTCCGTAATAACACCGGCTTTGGCGGTAACAACGGCTTCACGGACTTCAAGCGGATATTGGGTTACTCGATCAGCGCGCCCGCCACCAAGGCCACGTTGTACCTGGTCACGCTGACGATGCTGGCCGGCTCGCTGCTGCTGTGCCGCTGGATCGTCAAGTCCAAGCTGGGACGCGTGCTGCAAGCGGTGCGCGATTCGGAGTCGCGGCTGATGTTCATCGGTTATAACCCGCTGTGGTTCAAGCTGTTCGTGTGGACCTTGTCGGCGGTGTTGTGCGGGATTGCGGGCGCGTTGTACGTGCCGCAGGTCGGCATCATCAACCCGTCCGAGATGTCGCCGGCGAACTCGATCGAGATGGTGATCTGGGCGGCGGTGGGTGGTCGCGGCACGCTGATGGGGCCTATCATCGGCGCGTTCTCGGTCAATGGCCTGAAAAGCTGGTTCACCGGCGCCTTCCCGAATCTGTGGCTGTTCGCGCTGGGACTGATCTTCATCCTGGTGACGCGCTATCTGCCGCAGGGCATAGCAGGACTGGCGGCGCGCTGGCGCAAGGAGCAGGCATGAGCGTCAACGAACATCTGGAGGAGCGTTTGACCACCGAGACCGGACCCGACCCGATCGGCGCCCAGGGCCCATCCTACGGCCGCGTTGCCGGCGAGGGGCTGGACACCACGCACGGCGCCATCCTGTACCTGGAAGAGATCACGGTGTCGTTCGACGGCTTCCGCGCGCTGAATAAACTGAGCCTGGATATTTCGGTCGGCGAGCTGCGGTGCATCATCGGTCCTAACGGCGCGGGTAAGACCACGATGATGGACGTCATCACCGGCAAGACGCGGCCGACTTCCGGCACCGCCTTCTTCGGCCAGACGATGGACCTGAGCCGCATGACGGAATACCAGATCGCCCACGCCGGCATAGGCCGCAAGTTCCAGCGGCCGACCATCTTCGAGCAGCACACCGTATTTGAAAATCTCGAACTGGCGATGAAGACCGACAAGCGCGTGCGGCCCACCTTGTTCGCGCGGCTGTCGTCCGAACAGCGCGGCAAGATCGACGAGATCCTCAAGCTGATACGGCTGAACGGCAGCGAGCAGCGGCTGGCGGGCCTGCTGTCGCACGGGCAGAAGCAGTGGCTGGAGATCGGCATGCTGCTGATGCAGGAGCCGCAGCTGATCCTGCTGGACGAACCGGTGGCCGGCATGTCCGACGCCGAGACGGCGCGCACGGCGGAGCTGCTCAACGAATTGCGCGGCAAGCACTCGATCATGGTGGTGGAGCACGACATGGCGTTCGTGACGGAGATCGCGCAGCAGGGCGTGGTGACGGTGCTGCACGAAGGTTCGGTGCTGGCGCAGGGCACGATGTCGCAGGTGCAGTCCGACGAGCGGGTGATTGAAGTTTATCTGGGGCGCTGACGAATATGCTGCAAGTGGAAAAAATCAACCAGTACTACGGTTCCTCGCACACGCTGCGCGGCGTTTCGCTGGAACTGGAACGGGGCAAGTGCATGGCGCTGTTGGGCCGCAACGGCGTGGGCAAGACCACGCTGCTCAAATGCCTGATGGGCGTGCTGCCGGTATCGGCCGGCGCGGTGCGGCTGGAAGGGCGCGACATCACGCGCATGGCACCGCACCAGCGCGCGCGGGCCGGCATCGCCTACGTGCCGCAGGGCCGGGAGATTTTTGCGCGGCTGACGGTGGAGGAGAACCTGCTGATGGGCCTCGCCACGCACAGCGGCAGGAAGGCGTCCACTATCAAGGGCGAGGTGTACGAGCTGTTCCCGGTGCTGAAGGACATGCTGCACCGGCGCGGCGGCGACCTGTCCGGCGGCCAGCAGCAGCAGTTGGCGATTGCGCGCGCGCTGCTGGCCGAGCCCAAGCTGATCATCCTCGATGAACCGACCGAGGGTATCCAGCCGTCCATCATCAAGGACATCGGCAACGTGATCCGGCTGCTGCGCCAACGCGGCGACATGGCGATCCTGCTGTGCGAGCAGTACTTCGACTTTGCCCACGAACTGGCCGACCAGTTCATGGTGCTGTCGCGCGGCGAGGTGGTGGCCGCCGGTGCGCAGGCGGCAATGAACGACCCGGACGTCAAGCGCCACCTGGCTGTTTAAGTTGACGTTGGGCGTTCGGTGTGACAAAGCGTGCAGTTTGTGCGTTGAGTTCTATGCCACATTGTCTTTTTTGCCACTCTGTAGCCATCATGAGACCGCAATATTCGCTTTATGTCATTGTGCTGCTGCCGCTCGTGTTGGTGGGTTTGTACTGGTCGTCGAGCCGTCCAAGCGGCGAACCCGAAGCGGCCAGGCAGCAGGCGGCCACCCGCGCCGCCTTCGCGGAAACCAGCCGGGCCAGGCATCCAGCCCTGCTGCCCAAGCCCGACCCGCGCTACACGCTGGCGCAGCAGGTGGACCAACTGGTCGCCACCGCCAGGCCGTCCGATGCCTACGATGCGTACTGGCTGGTGCAAAACTGCATCGACTTTCAACGTACCGGCGATCTGGCGGTTGCGGACGGAGACTTCATGCGGCCGGCGAACCAGGCCGAGAAGTTTGCGGAAAAACTGCTGTGCGCCGAGATGACCGAGCGGATGAAGACTGCGCGCCTGGAGCACCTGACGCTTGCGGCCAAGGCGGGCATCGATGGCGCTGACCTGACCTTCCTGCAAACCGGCCCGTTTGGCGATCCGTCGGCGTTGGAGTCGCGGCCCGACGATCCGCTGGTACGGGCGTGGAAGGCGGAGGCGCTGGGCTATCTTGAGGTGAAGGCGCAGCAGGGCGACATCCCCAGCATCATTACGCTGCTGGGTGAGTACAACGAGGACAGTGAGCTGCTGAAGCAGCATCCGGTAGCGGCGCTGCGCTATGCGACCGTCGTGCACGACCACTATGAAATGGTACTTGGCGGGGCTTCAAAGACTACGCCGAATCCGCTGCCGGATGAATTTATGCGGAAGATGTCGCAAGGGCTGTCGCCGGATGAGGTCAGGCTCGCGACCGCCGAGGGCAAGCAGCTGCTGGCGCTCAGCATGGAAAAGAAGCGCTGAGCATTTCCCCATAATTTGGACGCTCCGCCGATTGCTGATACAGTAACGGTCCTTTTTTATTTGTCAGGTTTGCCGTGGAGTTGCGTTTGCTTTTTTATGTCCTCGATCTGATCGGCGTGGCCGTATTTGCCGCCAGCGGCACGCTGGCGGCGATGGCTTCCCATCTGGATCTGCTGGGGATCATGGTGCTGGCCGCGATGACCGCCATCGGCGGCGGCACGGTGCGCGACCTGCTGCTGAACCGCCATCCGGTGTTCTGGATCGAAGACCCCAAGCCGCTGCTGGTGATCGTCGCTTCGGCCGTCTTCACCATCGTCTGGGTGCAGGTGCTGCCGGTGCCGACCGACGCCTTGCTGATCGCCGACGCGCTGGGGTTGGCGCTGTTCGCCATGTCCGGCGCCAAGGTGGCGGAGGCGCAGGGCTGCCGCGCGCTGATCGTCATCCTGATGGGCACATTGACCGGCGTCGGCGGAGGCCTGGTGCGCGACATCCTCGCCGCCAAGGTGCCATTGATACTGCGCCAGGATATCTACGCCACCGCCGCCATCGCCGGCATCCTGCTGTACATCCTGCTGAAGAAGGCCGGCATGCCGCCGCGCTGGGCCTTCGGCGTCGGCTTGGTTTCTATCGTGGTGGTGCGCCTGCTGGCGATTCAACTGGGCTTGCGGCTTCCGTCGTTCTGATTCGCAGTTTGCCCATCGCGACCGCCGCGGCGGAGGTGCGGGTTTCCACACCCAGTTTGACGAACACGTGTTCCAGGTGCTTGTTCACCGTGCGCGGACTGGTGCCGAGGATGTCGCCGATGTCGCGGTTGGTCTTGCCCTTGATGACCCAGTTCAGCACCTCCGATTCGCGCTGCGTCAGTTTGAAGGACGCCATCAGCTTCTCGATCTGTGCGCTGTCCGATTCCTCGCGCAGCACGATCATCCACTGTTCGTTTTCACTGAACTCCGCCGCCGAGAAGATCAGGCGGCGGCTGGCCCGCTGCAGCGTCAGCGGCGGATGCGACTGGCCCTGGCTGTGCGCCAGCTGCGTCGCCGCCAGCCACGCCGTCAATTCCGTATCGACCGCATAACCCTGCATCAGCGTGCGCGCCAGCGGCGTTTGCCAGACGATCTTGCCGTCGCGCGGCGTCATCGCGATGACTGCGTTGCCGAAGGCGTCCAGCGCGCTGCGGGCCTGGTCCACCAGCCGCGCCGTTTGCATGTGGGAGGTGATCCGCGCCAGCACCTCGCTGGTGCGCAGCGGCTTGGTGACGTAGTCGTTGCCGCCGGCGGCGAAGGCCGCCACCACGTGCTCCGCTTCCGTCAGCCCGGTCATGAACACCACCGGGATGTGGCGCGTGGCCAGGCTGGCCTTCAGGTGGCGGCAGGTTTCGAAACCGTCCATGCCGGGCATGACGGCGTCCAGCAGGATGATGTCCGGCTGCGCCTCGGCGGCGCGCTGCAAGGCCGTGGCGCCGTTGTTCGCCACCAGCACGGTGTAGCCCGATTCGTCCAATGCGTCGTGCAGCACGGCCAGGTTCTCCGGCACGTCGTCGACCACCAGGACAACGTCACCGCGCGCGGGGTCAATGTTGAAGTTCATCGTTCTGGTTCTTTCGGAGGAAGTCGGCCATCGCGTCCAGCTGGAAGCGGGCGGCGAAATTGCGCATGGTTTGCGTGAAGTGCAGGTAGCGCGCATCGAGCGCGCTGATTTCATCGAGCTTGTTCTGGATGCCGCGCACGTAGCCGATACGGATCAGCTCATTCAGCGCCGCCAGCTGCGCGGCGGGCGGCAGCACCAGCTGCGCCAGTTCCGGCGCGGCCGCCGCCACCTCGATGCTGATGGCCGGCTGCGTGATCCATTCCAGCGCCAGGCGCCGGCCTATCCAGTCCAGCAGCTCGGCCACGTTGACCGGCTTGACGATGAAGTCCGCCGCCGTGATGCCGGCGGCGTTTTCCATGCCCTTGTCGAAGGCGTTGGCGGAGACGATGGCGATCGGCACCTGCGACAGCTGGCGGCGGCGCAGGATGTAGCTGGCCTCCCAGCCGTCCATGGCCGGCATGGCCAGGTCCATCAGGATCAGGTCCGGCTTGAAAGAGGCGTACAGGTCCAGGCACTCAAGGCCGGATTCGGCCAATGCCACGTCGAAGCCCAGCGGCGTCAGGATGTTGAGCAGCATCTCGCGGTCGACCCGCTCGTTGTCGACCACCAGGATGCGGCGCCGCGTGCCGCGATAGCCGGTGCGCTGCGCCGCCGGTTGCTCCAGTTCCTTCAACTCCCGCGCGGAGGCGTGCACGCTGGGCAGGAACAGGCGGATGTGGAATACGCTGCCTTGCTGCGGCGTGCTGCGGATATTCAGTTCGCCGCCCATCAGCTGCGTCAGCATCTTGGAGATCGGCAGGCCCAGGCCCGTGCCGCTGGCGTTGGCGTGCGCGCTGGCGCTGCCGCGCGAGAATGGTTCGAAGATATGGTCGATCTCTTCCTGCAGGATGCCGGGGCCGCTGTCCTCGATCTCGAACGAGGCCATCTCGCGCGCGTACTGCAGGCGCAGCACGATGCCGCCGGTGCTGGTGAACTTGACCGCGTTGCCGAGGATGTTGATGAGGATTTGCCCCAGCCGCTTGCGGTCGGCGCGCACGATGCGCGGTAGCGCGCCGGTCAGCTCGTAGCGGAAGGCCAGTCCCTTGTTGGCCGCCTGCAGTTCGAACATGCGTACGATCTGGCCGATGAAGTCGGGGAAGTTCAGCTCCTTCATGTCGAAGTTGAATTTGCCGCCTTCGATGCGGGCGATGTCCAGCGTGCCTTCGATCAGCGACAGCAGGTGCTCGCCGCTGCTGCGGATCACGCGGATGGCTTGCTGGCGGTGCTCCGGTATCGACGGATCGTTGTCCAGCAGCTGCGCGTAGCCGAGGATGGAATTCAGCGGCGTCCTGATCTCGTGGCTGATGCCGGCGATGTAGCGGCTCTTGGCCTGGTTGGCCAGGTCGGCGGTCTTCTTGGCTTGCTGCAGCTGGGCGTCGGTCTGGCCGTGCAGCTCGATCTCGCGCGTCAGCAGGCCGGTCTGGCGGTTCGATTCTTCCTGCGCCACGCGGCGGCTTTCGCTGGTCAGCACCAGCCACCAGGCGACGATGCCGCTGGTGAGCAGCAGCGCCGCGAAGATCTTGAAGAACACCAGTTGCAGCTGCGGCAGCAGCGCGGCGTCGCCGGCCGCCAGCACCGATTGCTCGTGGTAGTAGATCAGTCCCAGTAGCGCGCCGAGGAACAGCACCGTGACGATCATCAGCAGCAGGTAGTGTCCCAGCCCGCTGCTCAGGTAGCGCCACAGCGATTTGGGCAGCAGCGCCTGCATCGCCGCCTGCCATTGCGACGACACTTTGGCGTGCGGCTTGCAGACGTCGTTGCAGCGCGCGTCCAGGCAGCAGCACAGCGAGCAGATCGAGCCCTGATAGGCCGGGCAGTGCGCCATGTCCTCGGACTCGTATTCCTTTTCGCAGATCACGCAGGTCTTGCTGTGCACCTGCGCCGGCTTGCGGGCGATGTAGTACTTGCCCCTGGTGGCGATGGCGATCAGCGGCGACGCCACGAACGCCGTCAGCAGCGCGATGAAGGCGGAGAAGGCCTGCGCCTGGTGGCCGAACAATCCCATGAACGCCGCCACCGACAGCGCCGACGCCAGCAGCATGGCGCCGACGCCGACCGGATTGATGTCGTACAAATAGGCACGGCGGAACTCGATCCCTTTCGGGCTCAGGCCCTGCGGCTTGTTGACCACCAGGTCCGCCACCACCGCCGTGATCCACGAAATGGCGATGTTGGAGTACAGGCCGAGCACCTGGTCCAGCGCCTGGAACACGTCCAGCTCCATCAGCAGCACGGCGATCAGCGCGTTGAACACGGCCCACACCACGCGCCCCGGATGGCTGTGCGTGAGCCGCGCGAAGAAGTTGGACCAGGCCAGCGAGCCGGCATAGGCATTGGTCATGTTGATCTTGACCTGCGAGATCACCACCAGCAGCGCCGTCGCCAGCAGCGCCAGCGACGGATTCGCAAACACCTGGCCGAAGCCGGCCAGGTACATCTGCGTCGGGTTGACCGCCTGCTCCAGCGGCACCGCGCTGCTGATCGCCAGGAAGGCCAGCAGCGCGCCGCCCAGCATCTTGGCGATGCCGAGCAGGATCCAGCCCGGCCCCGCGATCAACACGCCCAGGTGCCAGCGGTAGCGGTTGGCGGCGGTCTTCTGCGGCATGAAGCGCAGGAAGTCGACCTGCTCGCCGATCTGCGTGATCAGCGCCACGCCGACCGCCGTGGCGGCGCCGAACATCAGCACGTTGAAATGGCCGTTCTCGCCGGAGCGGCCGGCGTAGTGCAGCAGCTGCGGCAGCAGCTCCGGTTGCTTTTGCAGGATGGCGATGAAGGGCAGGGCCATCAGCACCAGCCACACCGGCTGCGTCAGCATCTGGATGCGGCTGATCAAGGTGACGCCGTGCGTCACCAGCGGGATCACGACCAGCGCGCTGACCATGTAGCCGAGATAGAGCGGCAGGCGGAAGTACAGCTCCAGCGCGTAGGCCATGATGGCCGCTTCCAGCGCGAACAGGATGAAGGTGAACGAGGCGTAGACGAAGGAGGAGATCGTCGAGCCGATGTAGCCGAAGCCGGCGCCGCGCGTCAGCAGGTCCATGTCGACGCCGTACTTGGCGGCGTAGTAGCTGATCGGCAGGCCGGTCGTGAAGATGATCAGGCCGACCGCCATGATGGCCCACAGCGCGTTGATGAAGCCGTAGTTGACGGTGATGGTGCCGCCGATCGCCTCCAGCACCAGGAACGAGATCGCGCCGAAGGCCGTGTTCGAAACGCGGAACACCGACCATTTGCGGAACGCGCGCGGCGTGTAGCGCAGCGCGTAGTCCTCGATGGTTTCGTTGGCCACCCAGGTGTTGTAGTCGCGACGGATCTTGACGATGCGTTGCGCCGGTTCGGTCTCTGTAGTTGTTGTCATGCCGGGCCCATAAAAAAAGCAGCTATCTAAGCTGCTTTTCTAAGCAAGTTGCATGCCCGGCAAGGTTGTCGCGTGAGGTTTAGCGCTGTTTGCTGAGGTTGAGCTTGTCCAGCAAACGCGCCAGTTCTTCCTGCATCGACGGCGACAGGTTGACGAACTGGCAGCCGATCTGCACCTGCTCGCCCAGCAGGAAGGAGCGGAAGGTGCGCGACAGGCGGATGTCGAGGTCGGCGATCATCACCGAATCCGGGCCCAGCTCCAGCCGCACGCGTTGCAGCTTGCGGCCGACGTACAGGCCGACGCAGTCGCGCGGCGGCGCCCGCATGCCGACGCCGCCGGCCGAGAAGTCGTACAGCTGCAGCTCGTAGGGTTTTCCGTTCAGGACAAACGAGGCCATGTAGTAGATGCCCAGCGGGGTCTCCAACCTGGTCGATGCGCGGCGGTTCAGCACCTGGCACTTGGTCGGGAAATCCAGCGGGATCATGGTCGGCTCGCCTGGCGTGCAAGCCCAGTCCGGCGACGTGAGCTTGAACTGCACCTTGGCCGCGCGCAGCCAGGCGACGAACACGGCGTCGCCGGGCGGCAGGAACTCGCCCTCGTTCAGTTCCAGCACAAAATGCGGGTTTTCCGGATCGACCGATTTGATGCGTGCCATCACCACGTTGGTGGTGCTGGCCGGATAAATGGAGATCGGATCGCCATTGTCGGCGAGCAGGGTGAGAGAATCGCCGATGTCATGTTCATCGGTCATCTCGTGCGGCTTGGAACCCGCCGGAATTGGTTCCACAGCATCTTTTAGGCTGGGAGGACCGCGGCGGAATTCATTCGGTATGGGATCGTTCACGACGGCATATCTCTTTGGTAATGACTCTACGATGCGAGGTCGATCTACACAGTTTACAGTTTATTCGCGCGCTTGGCTTGCTAAATGGCAAGAATATTTAGAGATTGTGTCAGAACTGCTCTTCCGGCCGCAGATAGCGCCACTGGCCCACCGGCAGGTCGCCCAGTTTGACTTTGCCGATGCGGACCCGTTTCAAGCCGACCACCTTCAGGCCGACCATGTCGCACATGCGGCGGATCTGGCGTTTCTTGCCTTCGCGCAGCGTGATGCTGAGCTGGTCCTCGTTCTGCCAGCGCACCTTGGCCGGCAGCAGCGGCTTGCCGTCCATCCACAGGCCGTGGCACAGCTTTTTCAGGTCGCTGTCCGGCAGCTTGCCGGGCTTGGTGTACTCGACGCGCACCAGGTATTCCTTGTCGACGTCGGTGGTTTCGCCGATCAGGTGCTTGGCCACGCGGCCGTCCTGGGTCAGCACCAGCAGGCCGACCGAGTCGATGTCCAGGCGGCCGGCCGGCACCAGCGAGCGCAGTTGGGTAGGGTGGAAGATTTCCGGCGACGGGTCGTCCGGCCAGCGGTTTTCCGGCTTGATCAGCACCACGGCCGGCTGGTAGCCGTCCTCGGCCTGGCCGCTGACGTAGCCCATCGGCTTGTTGATCAGCACGGTGACGCGCTTGGACTGCTCGGCGGCGGCCTGGCGCTCGACGGTGACGCGCTGGCTCGGGTAGATCTTGGTGCCGAGTTCGGAGACGACCTGGCCGTCCACCCGTACCCAGCCGCGCGCTATCCACTCGTCGGCCTCACGGCGCGAGCACAGGCCCAGTTCGGACATGCGTTTGGACAGGCGTAATAATTCTTCGGACATGATGCGTTTTCTGTAAGAGTTCAATTCGGATCCGTCGTTCCCGCACAGGCGGGAACCCATGGAGCGCCTGCCGGGACGCTCGGTATGGATTCCCGCTTTCGCGGGAATGACAAGGGGTTAAGTTTATACCTTGATCGCGTCCAACAGGTCGGTTTCAAGCTGGATCTGGCTGCGGGCGTTGTTAAGCGTGGCGCCGTCGATCAGGAATACGTCCTCGACGCGCTCGCCCAGGGTCATCACCTTGGCGGTGTGCAGGTTGATCTTGTACTTGGTGAGCACGTTGGCGATCGAGTACAGCAGGCCGGTGCGGTCGTTGGCGGCCACCGACAGCAGGTAGTATTGGCCGCGCTCGTCCGGGCGCAGGTCCACCGTCGGCTGGATCGGGAAGGTGCGCGACAGGCGCGACAGCCGGCCCTTGCCCGGCGTCGGCAGCGGCTCCAGGTTGGTCAGCAGCGCGCACAGTTCGTGCTCGATCAGGCTGATGATGTCGCGGTAGCTCTTGGCGAAGCTCTGCTCGGTGACCAGGAAGGTGTCGAGCGCGTAGCCGTGGCGCGTGGTGTGGATCTTGGCGTCGAGGATGCTGAAGTTCTTGCGGTCGAAGTAGCTGCAGATGCGCGCGAACAGGTCCGGCTGGTCCTTGATGTAGACGGCGATCTGCAAGCCTTCGCCGATCGGCGCCAGCCGGCACTTGACCACCGGCTTGTCGTTGGTGAAGCGGTCGTACAGCGCGCGCGTCTGCCAGGCGATGTCGGAGGCGTCGTGGCGCAGGAAGTAGGCGACGTCGAGCTGCTTCCAGAACGCTTCGTGCGCGTCCGGCGGCAGGCCGTACAGGCGCAGCGTGGCCAGCGCTTCCTGCTGGCGGTTCTTCAGTTCGTGGTCGGCGCTGTGCGGCTCGCCGCCCAGCACGCGCAGCGTGATGCGGTACAGGTCTTCGAGCAGCTTGGCCTTCCAGGCGTTCCATACCTTCGGGCTGGTGCCACGGATGTCGGCCACCGTCAGCAGGTACAGCGCCGTCAAATGGCGCTCGTCCTTGACCACTTTCGAGAAGGCGGCGATGACGTCCGGGTCCGACAGGTCCTGCTTCTGCGCGACCTGCGACATGGTCAGGTGGTTCTCGACCAGGAACACCACCAGCTCGGTGTCGTCGGCGCTGACGCCGTGTTCGAGGCAGAACTGCTCGGCGTCGACCGTGCCCAGCTTGGAGTGGTCGCCGCCGCGGCCCTTGGCGATGTCGTGGAACAGCGCGCCCAGGTACAGCAGCCACGGTTGCGGGAAGTTGGCCATCAGCTGGCTGCAGAACGGGTATTCGTGCGCGTGCTCGGCCATCGTGAAGCGGCGCATATTGCGCACCACCATCAGGATGTGCTGGTCCACCGTGTAGACGTGGAACAGGTCGTGCTGCATCTGGCCGACGATCTTGCGGAAGTTGGGCAGGTAGCGGCCCAGGATCGACAGGTCGTTCATGCGGCGCAGCGCGTGGATGATGCCGACCGGCGCCTGCATGATGCGCAGGAACAGCGAACGGTTGACCGGATCGGCGCGGAAGGCGGCGTCGATCTTGAAGCGCTCGTGCCACAGCGCGCGCATGGTGCGCGAGGTCATGCCCTGCAGCGAAGGGCGCTCGGTCATCAGCACGAAGATCTCCAGCATCGCCGACGGCGTGGTGGCGAAGGTGTCGTCGTCGCTGATGTCGATCAGGCCGTTGACGTCGTTGAAGCGCTCGTTGATGCGCACCGCCACGCCCGATTTCGGGAACAGCCGTTCCTCGATGTTTTGCAGCAGGATGGTGTTCAGTTGCGTGACGGTCTTGGCGGCCCAGTAGTAGCGCTGCATCAGGTATTCGCTGGCGCGGCGCATGTTGACGCCGCTGCCGGTGGCGGTCAGGCCCAGCGATTCGGCGATCGCGGTCTGGACGTCGAACACCAGGCGGTCCTCGCGCCGGCCGGCGTGCAGGTGCAGGCGCACGCGGATGTCCTTGAAGGCGCGTTCCTTTTCCATCAGCTGTTTGGCTTCGGTCTGCGTGATCAGGCCGCTGGTGGCCAGGGTGCGCCAGGAGTTGGCCAGGCCGGCGGCCTTGACCATCCACAGGATCACCTGCAGGTCGCGCAGGCCGCCCGGGCTTTCCTTGCAGTTCGGCTCCAGGCTGAAGGCGGTGTCTTCGTATTTGGCATGGCGCTGGCGCATCTCCAGCACCTTGGCGTGGTAGAAGGCGCGCGGGTCCATGGCCGCCTGGTAGCGCTGCTGCAGCCGCTCGAACAGGGCTTCGTCGCCGCAGATGATGCGCGCTTCCAGCAGGCTGGTCTGCACCGTGATGTCGGCCGCCGATTCGCTCAGGCACTCGTCCACGGTGCGGATGCTGTGGCCGATCTCCAGGCCCAGGTCCCACAGCAGCTGCACCAGTTCTTCCAGCTTGCCGGTGGTGGCGGCGTCCGGCGCTGTTTCCAGCAGGATCAGCAGGTCGACGTCGGAATAGGGGAACAGCTCGCCGCGGCCGTAGCCGCCGACGCCGACCAGCGCGGTGTTGGCAGGCAGCCGGGCTTCATGCCAGGCCGTGGTCAGCACCGCGTCGACGCTCTGGCGCAGGCTGCGCAGCAGCTTTTCGGGCATGCCGTCGGCCTGGAAGCCGGCGATGACGACCTGGCGGTCGGCCTTCAGCTGGCGCTTCAGTTGTTCGCGCAGTTCCTTCTTCATCGCCGCCGTCGTCATGCGGGGCTTACGCGGCTACGGCGCTGGCATTGGTGATGAAAGCCGGCGGCGGCGGGCTGCCGGCCGACAGCGTCAGCACTTCATAGCCGGTCTCGGTGACCAGGATGGTGTGTTCCCACTGGGCCGACAGGCTGCGGTCCTTGGTTTTGATGGTCCAGCCGTCGCCCATTTCGCGGATCTCGCGCTTGCCGGCGTTGATCATCGGCTCGATGGTGAAGATCATGCCGGCCTGCAGTTCGTCCAGCGTGCCGGGACGGCCGTAGTGCAGCACTTGCGGCTCTTCGTGGAAGATCTTGCCGATGCCGTGGCCGCAGAACTCGCGCACCACGCTGTAGCCGGCTTTTTCCGCGTGCTGCTGGATCACGTGGCCGATGTCGCCCAGGTGCGCGCCGGCCTTGACCTTGGCGATGCCCAGCCACATGCATTCGTAGGTGATGTCGGACAGGCGCTTGGCCAGGATCGACGGCTCGCCGATGAAGAACATGCGGCTGTTGTCGCCGTGGTAGCCGTCCTTGATGACGGTGATGTCGAGGTTGACCACGTCGCCGTTCTTGAGCACCTTGTCGCCCGGGATGCCGTGGCAGATGACGTCGTTGACCGAGGTGCAGATCGCTTTAGGGTAGGGCGTGTAGCCCGGCGGGCAGTAGTTCAGCGGCGCCGGGATGGTGTCCTGCACGTTGACCATGTATTCGTGGCAGAGGCGATCCAGTTCGCCCGTGGTCACGCCAGGCTTGACGAAGGGCGTGATGTAATCCAGCACTTCGGAGCCCAGGCGGCCGGCCACACGCATGCCGGCGATATCTTCGGCGGATTTAATGGAAATAGACATAGTGGATCGCAATCAGCAAAGTAAACGGTAAAAACGCAGGCGGCGAGCGGATGAGATCAGCTCGCGGCGTGCAAATATGTCGAAATTATAAACGACGCGGGGCGGCCCCGCTCGGGAATGCAAGGATAGTGCCCGGTGTGGCGCGTGGGCGCCACGCTCGGGGCTGTGTACCGGGTGCTTTAGCTCTGGCGGGAGCTGGCGCGGCGGCGGCGCGCAACCACGCCGAGCAGGCCCAGGCCTGCCAGCAACATGGCCCAGGTGTCGGCTTCAGGCACCGGGGTGGGTACGGGCCAGCTGCCGTCGTTGTCGCCGTGGAAGGGGCCTGGGAGCGGGAATGCGCCGCCGTCAGCCAGCGGGTCGGGCGTGCCGTCTTCATTGAGGTCGAACACTTCCAGGCCTCCCGGTTGTCGGCTGAGTTTGCCTACCTTGTTGGCGACCTGGCGCTGTTGAAGTTCGCGCTTGGCCAATTCCTCCTCGGTCAATTCTTCAGGCTCGTGCTGATCGGCGTCGGCCAGGCCCAGGTCCTTGGCGTCCAGCTTGTCGCCCAGTTTGGCGGCGGCGGGAGGCGCCGCGGCCGGCGCCTTGGCGACGGCAGGCAGGCGGTTGATGCGGCTGACGTTGCCGCAAATCCTGGGCACCAGGATGCAGTGCTGGTCGACGCAGTAGACCGCTCCCGGTTCCTGGCGTTTCTCGCTCCATTTGCTGCGGGTGACGGTGGCGCACACCGAGGCGGCGCCGAAGTGCATGTCGCGGATGGCCGGGTCGTACTGGTTCTTGCCGTTGATGCCGTCGCGGGTGATGGTGACCTTGTCGTCCGACTGGCCTTCCTCCATGCGGCGCTTGAGCGTGCTGCGCACGGAGGCCGGAATGTCGGTGTAGCGGTCGATGGCCGCGGCGGTCTTGCCGGTGTAAGGATTAACGCCAGGGCGATCCCAGGAGCAACTTGGCTGAACAGTGGAAACTGCGGCTAGCGTCACGGCAAACAGGATGGACATGGGGGTGGGCCTTCACGGGGTTGAAACGTATGTTTGATTAACTATAATTAACAATAAGGAATTAAAGTTTTCGCCATGATATTACAAAATAGTTACTTATACTCAAAATGGTTGCCTTTTTATTTGTAACAAGTCATGACGGCGCGCAAATGTGAGGCGTCGTGTGACATTGTGGTGCGACGCACCAAGGTGGGGCGGGGGGAGTGCGCAGGCGTACAGCGCTTGCCTAAGTGGCTGTTTTCAGGGTAGAATCTCGGGTTGCTTGAATTCGGTTTTGAGCAATGTTGTAAAAATCCCGTGGAAATCCACATTAATAAACGCGAATCCGGTCGACAAGGGTGCCTATATGGTGACTGATCGGATTCCAGACCCAACCCTGGAGTTTAATATGTCCGTAACTATGCGCGAAATGCTGGAAGCCGGTGTCCACTTCGGTCACCAAACCCGTTTCTGGAACCCAAAGATGGCTCCTTTCATCTTCGGTCACCGCAACAAGATCCATATCATCAACTTGGAAAAGACGATGGGTATGTATCAAGAAGCGATGAAGCACGTGAAACAGGTAGCTTCGAACCGTGGCACCATCCTGATGGTCGGCACCAAGCGTCAAGCTCGCGAGATCATTGCTGCTGAAGCAGCACGCGCAGGCGTTCCTTTCGTCGACCAACGCTGGTTGGGCGGCATGCTGACCAACTTCAAGACCATCAAGACCTCGATCAAGCGCCTGAAAGACATGGAAGCTACGATCGAAGACGGTTCGGTTGAGAAGCTGTCGAAAAAAGAAGCGCTGATGTTCCAACGCGAAATGATCAAGCTGCAAAAATCGATCGGCGGCATCAAGGACATGGGCGGCGTTCCTGACGCAATCTTCGTCGTTGACGTTGGCTACCATAAAGGCGCCATCACCGAAGCCGCAAAACTGGGCATCCCAGTTATCGGCGTGGTCGATACCAACCACTCGCCAGAAGGCGTTCAGTTCGTCATTCCAGGTAACGATGACTCGTCGAAAGCCATCACTCTGTACGCCCGCGGCGTGGCAGATGCCATCCTGGAAGGCCGTGCTGCTGCCGGTAACGAAGTAGTTGAAATGGTTAAAGCCGCAGCTGGCGACGAATTCGTCGAAGTTAACGAACAGGCTTAATCGTTCGTAACAAGCTGTAAGGAAAAAGGGGTGGCCAACAGCTCCCCCTTTTTTTTAACGTAAGTGGTTAGAGCAGCGCTCACCACCCCCACCCGAACACCGAATACAGGAGAATCACATGGCAGCTATTACTGCAGCAATGGTAGGCGAACTGCGCGCGAAGACTGACGCGCCTATGATGGAATGCAAAAAAGCACTGACCGAAGCCGAAGGCGACATGGGTCGTGCTGAAGAGATCCTGCGCGTCAAACTGGGCGGCAAGGCATCGAAAGCATCGGCACGCATCACCGCTGAAGGCGTTGTAGCAACCTTCATCGCCGGCGGCGTAGGCGCGCTGGTTGAAGTCAACTCCGAAACCGACTTCGTCGCGAAAAACGACGACTTCCTGGCCCTGGCAAACAACGCCGCACGCCTGGTTGTCGAGCACAACCCAGCCGACGTCGCCGCCCTGCTGGCACTGCCGCTGGACGGCAAGACCCTGGACGAAGTGCGCGCAGCACTGATCGGTAAAATCGGCGAAAACATGTCGATCCGCCGCTTCCAGCGTTTCGAAACCACCGGCAAGCTGGCTTCCTACCTGCACGGCGCGCGCATCGGCGTGATCGTCGACTTCGACGGCGCCGACGAGCAAGTTGGTAAAGACGTGGCCATGCACATCGCTGCAATGAAGCCAGTGTCGCTGTCGTCCGAGCAGGTTCCAGCGGAACTGATCGAAAAAGAGCGTTCGGTTGCAAAACTGAAAGCTGAAGAAGATGCAGCCAAAGCTGTTGCCGAAGGCAAGCCAGCGCAATCGCCGGAAATCCTGGCCAAGCGCCTGGAAGGCTCGGTACAGAAGTACCTGAAAGAAGTATCGCTGCTGAACCAGGCTTTCGTGAAAAACGACAAGCAATCGATCGAGCAGATGCTGAAAGAAAAATCGACCACCGTTAAAGCCTTCGCCATGTACGTGGTAGGCGAGGGCATCGAGAAGAAGGTTGACGACTTCGCCGCAGAAGTAGCCGCACAGATGGCTGCTTCCCAGGGAGCGTAATACCAAAGAAAACGGGCCGAGAGGCCCGTTTTTTTAGCCCGACCAAAGTTTTACCCGTAGCACACAGTCGTTCCCGGCGCCGGCCAAGGTATCATAGGCGCCGGCAGCCTTACCCGAATAAACCCAACTTAGGAGCCTCGTCTCATGTCAAAACCAGCCTACAAGCGCGTCCTCCTTAAATTGTCCGGCGAAGCCCTGATGGGCGATGATCCTTACGGCATCAACCGCGGCACGATCGAACGGATGGTCGCCGACGTGGCAGAGGTCGCGAAACTGGGCGTGGAACTGGCGATCGTCATCGGCGGCGGCAACATCTTCCGTGGCGTCGCCCCCGGCGCGCAAGGCATGGACCGCGCCACTGCCGACTACATGGGCATGCTGGCCACCGTCATGAACGCGCTGGCCCTGGCCGACGCGATGCGCCATGTCGGCATCACCGCCCGCGTGATGTCGGCGATCGGCATCGAGCAGGTGGTCGAGCCGTATGTGCGCCCGAAAGCCTTGCAGTATCTGGAAGAAGGCAAGGTCGTGGTGTTTGCGGCCGGCACCGGCAACCCGTTCTTCACCACCGACACCGCAGCGGCGCTGCGCGGTTCGGAGATGAGCGCGGAGATCGTGCTCAAGGCCACCAAGGTCGACGGTGTCTACACCGCCGATCCGAAGAAGGATCCGAACGCCACGCTGTACAGCTCCATCACTTTCGACGAAGCCATCGCCAAGCATTTGCAGGTCATGGACGCCACCGCCTTCGCGCTGTGCCGCGACCAGAAGCTGCCGATCAAAGTGTTCTCCATCACCAAGCCGGGTGCGCTGATGCGCGTCATCATGGGCGAGGATGAGGGTACACTGGTTCACGTTTAAACAATATTCCGATTACAGGAGAGCAGCAATGTCCGTAGCTGACGTTAAAAAAAGTGCGCAAGAGCGCATGATCAAATCGCTGGAAACCTTGCGCGCCGATCTGGCCAAGGTTCGTACCGGCCGCGCCCACACCGGCATCCTGGACCACGTGCAAGTCGAGTACTACGGTTCGCCGACCGCGCTGACCCAGGTCGCCAACGTGACCCTGATCGACGCCCGCACCATCGGTGTGCAGCCGTTCGAGAAGAAGATGGCCGCCACCATCGAGAAAGCCATCCGCGATGCGGACCTGGGCCTGAACCCGTCGTCGCAGGGCGACATGATCCGCGTACCGACCCCGCCGCTGACCGAAGAGCGTCGCAAGGAGATGGTCAAGCTGGTCAAGAGCGAAGCGGAAGACGCGAAAATCGCCGTCCGCAACATCCGCCGCGATGCCAATGAAGGCATGAAGAAGCTGGTCAAGGACAAGGCGATCTCGGAAGACGACGAGCGCCGCGGCACCGACGAGGTGCAGAAGCTGACCGACAAGTTCATCGTGGACATCGATAAGATGGTCGCAGAGAAAGAAAAAGAAGTTCTGACGGTTTAAAACCCGTAGGCGCCAGCAGTTGATCTCCCTCCGTGGCCGAGGGGTCAGACCCCATGCGGGGTCTGACCCCGCCGATGCGTCGGGGTGCGGGTTAGTGCTGGCGCCTTGTCTTTTTGCGTCACACCTGCAATACTTTATACTTTGGCACCAAAGTTTTCATGAAATATACGAGTTCGACTACTGAGGTTCCAGACGCGCCGTCCGTGCCCCGCCATGTGGCTATCATCATGGATGGCAATGGCCGCTGGGCCACTAAGCGCTACCTGCCGCGCGTGGCCGGCCACGTCAAGGGCGTGGACGCCGTGCGCACCGTGGTCGAGGCCTGCGCCCGTCGCGGCGTCGAGTACCTGACCCTGTTCGCCTTCAGCTCCGAAAACTGGCGCCGCCCGGAAGAGGAAGTGTCCCTGCTGATGCGCCTGTTCGTGACGGCGCTGGACCGCGAAGTGTCCAAGCTGCACGCCAATAACATCCGCCTCAAGGTGGTCGGCGACCTCAGCCGCTTCGACGACAAGCTGCAAAGCATGATCGCCAGCGCCGAGCGCAAGACCGCCAACAACACCCGCATGACCGTCACCGTGTGCGCCAACTATGGCGGCCGCTGGGACATCATGCAGGCGGTCGGCCAGATGGTGGCCGCCCATCCCGGCGCCGCCAACTTCTCCGAAGAGCAGCTGGCGCCGCACCTGGCGATGGCCTACGCGCCCGAGCCCGACCTGTTCATCCGCACCGGCGGCGAGCAGCGCATCTCCAATTTCCTGCTGTGGCAGCTCGCCTACACCGAACTGTTCTTCACCGATACCTACTGGCCCGATTTTTCGATCGAGAGCCTCGACGAGGCGATTGCCTCCTACCAGCATCGGGAACGCCGCTTCGGCCGCACCGGCGCGCAACTGGCAGAAAAGAAAAGCTGATGCTGAAAACTAGGATTATTACCGCTGTGGTCTTGCTGGCGGTGTTGCTGCCGGTCCTGTTCTTCAACTATTTCCCAGCGTTTGCCGTCGTTGTCACGCTGTTCCTGGGCGCCGCGATGTGGGAGGGCGCCCGCCTGTTCGGCCTGTCCGCCATGCGCGCGCGCGTGGTCGGCGTGGCCGGCGCGGTGCTGTTCGTGTTCCTGCTGCAGCACTCCGGCAAGCCGGGCGCGCTCAGCGCGCTGTACGGCGCGGCCTGCCTGCTGTGGCTGATCCGCTATGCGCCGTCGCTGGGCCTGGGCCTGCCGCCGCTGGCGGGCGCGGCCAACTGGTCGCTGGCGATCACCTTCAGCTTCGCCATCTTCGCCTGCTTCTTCGCCATCGTCAGCCTGTACCAGCACTCGGCGCTGTACCTGCTGTCGGTGATGGTGCTGGTGTGGATCGCCGACATCGGCGCCTACTTCTCCGGCAAGGCCTTCGGCAAGCGCAAGCTGGCGCCGTCCATCTCGCCGGGCAAATCCTGGGAAGGCGCCATCGGCGGCGGCGTCGCCGTGCTGGCCATCGCCTCCATCAGCGTGCTGCTGGCCTCCGGCCAGCCATGGCTGCGGGATACCTTCGCCTTCCAACTGCAGGCGCGCTTCGGCTGGGCATTGGCCCTGCTGGTGCTGCTGCTGATCGTCGCCGCGTCGGTGATCGGCGACCTGTTCGAATCCCAACTCAAGCGCCGCGCCGCCATCAAGGATAGCAGCAACCTGCTGCCGGGCCACGGCGGCGTGCTTGATCGTATCGACGCCTTGATCCCGGTCCTGCCGCTGGCCGCGCTGATCGGCTCCTGGTTCTGAAAGAATAACTATGCAACGCATCACCATCCTTGGCGCCACCGGTTCGATCGGCGTGTCCACGCTGGACGTGCTCGCCCGTCATCCCGAGCGCTATTCCGTCTACGCCCTGTCGGCGCATAGCCGCGTCGATGAACTGGCGGCCAAGTGCATCCAGTTCCGTCCCGCGCGCGCGGTGGTCGGCACGGCGGCCGGCGCCAGCGCGCTGACGGCGCTGCTGCGCGCCGCCGGCGTCAACACCGAAGTGGAATATGGCGAGGCGGCGCTGTGCGCGATCGCCAGCGCGCCGGAAGTCGACAGCGTGATGGCCGCCATCGTCGGCGCCGCCGGCCTGGCGCCGACGCTGGCCGCGGCCCGCGCCGGCAAGAAGGTCCTGCTGGCCAACAAGGAAGCGCTGGTGATGTCCGGCCAGCTGTTCATCGACGCCGCCCACGCGGCGGGCGCGGTGCTGCTGCCGATCGACAGCGAGCACAACGCGATCTTCCAGGGCATGCCGCAATTCGGCGGCCGCGTACCGGCGGTGCGCGACGCCAAGGCCGGCATCGCCAAGATCCTGCTGACCGCTTCCGGCGGCCCGTTCCTGACGCGCGACGTCGCCACGCTGGACGCGGTGACGCCGGAGCAGGCCTGCAAACACCCCAACTGGTCGATGGGCCGCAAGATCTCGGTCGATTCCGCGACCATGATGAACAAGGGCCTGGAAGTGATCGAGGCGCACTGGCTGTTCGGCGCGCCGGCAGAACAGATCGAGGTGGTGATCCATCCGCAGTCGGTGATCCATTCGATGGTGTCGTATGTCGACGGTTCGGTGCTGGCGCAGCTGGGCAACCCGGACATGCGCACGCCGATCGCGCACGCGCTGGCCTACCCGGAGCGCATCGAGTCGGGCGTGGCGCAGCTTGACCTGACCCAGATCGCCACGCTGCAATTCGAACGTCCCGATTTCAACCGCTTCCCCTGCCTGGCGCTGGCCTTCGAGGCGCTCAAGGCCGGCGGCACCGCGCCGGCGCTGCTGAACGCGGCCAACGAGATCGCGGTGCAAGCCTTCCTCGACCTGCGGATCGGCTTCCGCCAGATCGACCGCGTGAGCGCGCATGTGATGGAGGCGCTGCCGCATGGCGCCGCCGACAGCATCGCCGCCGTGATGGCGCAGGATGCGCTGGCGCGCGCCGCCGCTGAAACCTATATCGCCGGACTGGCAAAATGAACTTCCTGCAAACCGTGCTGGCATTTGTCGTCTGCCTGGGCTCCCTGATCATCTTCCACGAATTGGGGCACTACCTGGTGGCGCGCTGGTGCGGGGTGAAGGTGCTGCGCTTCTCGGTCGGCATGGGCAAGGTGGTGTGGTCGCGCCGTTTCGGGCCGGACCAGACCGAGTGGGCGGTGTCGGCGCTGCCGCTGGGCGGCTACGTCAAGATGCTCGACTCCCGCGAGGGCGACCTGGGCGACCTGCCGCCGGAAGACCTCAAGCGCGAATTCACCCGCCAGAACGTGTGGAAGCGCATCGCCATCGTGGCCGCCGGCCCGCTGGCCAATTTCCTGATCGCGATCGTGCTGTTCGCCGGCTTGTACATGCACGGCGTGGAAGAGCCGACCAGCAAGATCAGCGTACGTGCCAATGAGGTGGCGACTGCGGCCTCCGTGCCCACCGCCGCATGGAGCGCGGGCCTGCGCAGCGGCGACGTGGTCACCGCCGTCAACGAACAACCGGTGGCCGTGTGGTCCGAACTGCGCTGGAACCTGATCCAGGCCGCCATCGATAAACAAGAAGCCCGCATCGCCGTCGAGCGCGTGGGGCAGGGCCGCTTCACTTTCGTGCTGCCGGCCGAGGCGCTGGCGACGCTGGACCTGGAAGGCGATGTGCCGGGCAAGCTCGGTGTGGGCGTGGGCCGTCCGGCGCCGGTGGTGCAGGAAGTGATCGCCGGCGGCCCCGCCGCGCGCGCCGGCCTGCTCAAGGGCGACCTGCTGTTGTCGGTGGACGGCACGCCGGTCGGCGACGGCATCGCCTTCATCGACATCATCCGCGCCTCGGCCGGCAAGACGGTGCAGGTGGCGGTGCGCCGCGCCGGCCAGCAGCTGGTGCTGCCGATGGTGCCGCAGGCAGAATTGGTAAAAAGCGAGGCAAAGACCGGTAAGGGAACTGTAACAGTCGGTAAGATCAGCGCTTACGTCGAGCAGCAGCCGGATATGATCAGCGTGCCATCATCCCCGGTCGCGGCCGTCGGCAAGGCGATGGCGCGGGTATGGGATACCTGCACCATGACGGTCAAAATGATCGGCAAGATGATCACTGGCGAAGTCTCGCTGAAAAACGTCACCGGCCCGATCACCATCGCCGATTATGCCGGGCAGACCGCGCGAATGGGCGCGGCCAGCTATTTAAGCTTCATCGCCTTCATCAGCATCAGTTTGGGGGTAATGAATTTGCTACCAATTCCCGTTCTAGATGGGGGGCATTTGCTGTATTATTCGCTGGAAGTTTTAACTGGGCGTTCTGTGCCGGAGCGTTTTGGTGAGATTGCGCAGCGCCTGGGCATGGGCTTGTTACTGACGTTGATGCTGCTGGCGGTGTTTAACGACGTCGTGCGGCTGTTGTAACAGGCTCGCTTTGTATATAAAAGTAGTTCGTTGATTTAGCCATTGAATAACCCCAATGAAATTATATTCTGACCGTATTAACTCAACTTCCTTTCGCCGCAGCCTGATCGGCGCCGCTGTCCTGGCGCTGTGCGCCGGCAGTGCCATGGCCATCGAGCCCTTCGTCATCAAAGACATCCGCGTCGAAGGGATCCAGCGTACGGAAGCCGGTACGGTCTTCAGCTACCTGCCGGTGCGGGTCGGCGAGACCTTCAACGACGACAAATCGATCACCGCCATCAAGGCGCTGTACGCCACCGGCTTCTTCAAGGACGTCAAGCTGGAAGCCGACGGCGGCGTGCTGGTGGTGCTGGTCGAGGAACGTCCGGCCATCTCCAAGGTGGAGTTCACCGGCACCAAGGAATTTGAAAAAGACACGCTGGTCAAGGCGCTGAAGGACATCGGCGTGGGCGAGACCAAGATTTTCGACAAGGCGTCGGTCGACCGCGCCGAGCAGGAACTGAAGCGCCAGTATCTGTCGCACGGCCTGTATGGCGTCAAGATCGTCACCACCGTCACCCCGATCGAGCGTAACCGCGTCAACATCACCTTCGCGGTGGACGAGGGCGACATCGCCAAGATCAAGCAGATCAACATCGTCGGCAACAAGGTGTTCTCGGACAAAGAGCTGAAAGACCAGCTGGCGTTGAACACCGGCGGCTGGTTCAGCTGGTACACCAAGGCCGACCAGTACTCCAAGACCAAGCTGACCGGCGACATCGAGTCGCTCAAGTCCTACTATCTGAATCGCGGCTACATCGAGATGCAGATCGAATCGACCCAGGTGTCGATCACGCCGGACAAGAAGGACATCTACATCACCATCAACATCACCGAAGGCGAGAAGTACAAGGTCTCCGGCATCAAGTTCGAAGGCGAGACCTTCGGCCGCGAAGAGGAACTGCGCTCGCTGGTGCTGCTGCGTACCGGTGAAACCTATTCCGGCGAACGCCTGACCGCCACCAACAAGCTGATCTCCGATCGCCTGGGCACCTTCGGCTACGCCTTCGCCAACGTCAACGCCAATCCGGAAATCGACCAGAAGAAGCGCGAAGTCGCCTTCACCTTCTTCATCGATCCGGGCAAGCGCGCCTACGTGCGCCACATGAACATCGCCGGCAACACCACCACCCGCGACGAAGTGATCCGCCGCGAGTTCCGCCAGTTCGAATCGTCGTGGTACGACGCCAACAAGATCAAGCTATCGCGCGACCGCGTCGACCGCCTCGGCTACTTCAAGGACGTGACCATCGACACGCCGGAAGCCCAGGGCACGTCCGACCAGGTCGACGTCAACCTGACCGTGGTCGAGAAGCCGACCGGTAACTTCCAGATCGGCGGCGCGTTCTCGCAGTCCGAGAAGTTCACCTTCCAGGCGGCGATCCAGCAGGCCAACTTCGCCGGTTCGGGCACCACCGTCGGCATCGAGTTCAATACGTCGAAATACAGCCGCACGCTGTCGTTCTCGCAGACCGACCCGTACTACACCGACGAAGGCGTATCGCGTTCGTACGAAGTCTACCTGCGCACGCAGCAGCCGCCGGCGCTCAATATCGGCAGCTACACCATTCGCCAGCAGGGTGGCCGCATCAGCTACGGCGTGCCGTTCTCGGAAGTCGACACGGTGTTCTTCGGTATCGGCCTGGAACGCTCGCGCATCTCCACCGACGCCACCTCGCCGGTGCGCTTCAAGGAATACGTGACCACCATTACCGGCAACCCGGACGGCATCGGTACCGCGTCGACCAACGCCGTGCCGCTGACGGCGGCATGGGCGCGCGACAGCCGCGACTCGGCGCTGACGCCGACCGTGGGCCGCTACCAGCGCGCCAACCTGGAGCTGGACATCGTCGGCCAGCAGAAATACTACCGCGCGGTCTACGAGCAGCAGTGGTACAAGCCGCTGTTCTCCAAGGTGACGCTGGCGTTGAAGGGCGAGATCGATTATGGTCATGGCCTGGGCAACAGCAGCTACCCGGTGTTCAAGAACTTCTACGGCGGCGGCATCGGTTCGGTGCGCGGCTACCTGAGCTCCTCGCTGGGCGCGGTCGACCAGATCTACGGCGATGCGCTGGGCGGCGCCTCGCGCCTGCTCGGCACCGCCGAACTGCAGCTGCCGTTCCCTGGCTCGGGCCAGGACCGCAGCCTGCGCTGGTTCGGTTTCGTCGATACCGGCCAGGTGTACCAGGAAGGCGCGAAGATGCGCGCTTCCGAGCTGCGCTACTCGTCGGGCCTGGGCATCAGCTGGATTTCGCCGGTCGGTCCGCTCAAGTTGAGTTATGCTAAGCCTTTGAACGCCAAGCCGGGCGACCGCCTGGAACGCTTCCAGTTCCAGATGGGTACCGGCTTCTAAGGCGGCGGATAGACATTGCGATGGCATTGAGTATTGATATTTACTTCGGAGAAACAAGTTGAAGACTGCGTCCGCTACCCTGACCAAATCTCTCGCCGTGCTTGCACTGGGCTGGTGTGCATTGGCGCCGGTGCAGGCCCAGACCTCGGCCTCGCGCATCGCCTGGCTGAGCCCTGAGCGCATCTACAACGAATCCAAGCTGGCCAAGCTGGCCGGCGAGAAGCTGCAGGAAGAGTTCAAGAGCCGCGAGAAGGCCATGCAGGATATGGCCGGACGCCTCAAGGCGGCGTCGGAAAAGCTGGAAAAAGACGTCCCCACGCTGGCCGAGGCCGACCGCATCAAGCGCCAGCGCGACGTGTTCGAGCTGGATAAGGAATACCAGCGCCGCCAGCGCGAGTTCCGCGAAGACCTGAACCAGCGCACCAACGAGGAACGCCAGGCGATCTCGGAAAAAGCCACCAAGATCATCAAGCAGATGGCGGCGGTGGAAGGTTTCGACATCGTCCTGCAGGATGCGGTCTGGGCCAGCCCGCGCATCGACATCACCGACAAAGTGCTGGCCGCGCTGGATAAAGACAAGTAAAACACATCAAGATTGGATCACCCGATGGGCACTCGACTAGGGGAATTGGTCGAACGCCTCGGCGGGCAGTTGGTGGGGGATGCGAACCTGGAAGTCACCGGGATCGCGCCACTGACGGACGCCGGCGTTTCGCACATCAGCTTTCTCAGCAATAGCAAACTGCGCGCGCAAGCGCTGCAAAGCCAGGCGGCGGCACTCATCGTGTCGGCCGCCGATGACGCTTTTATCGCCGCCGGATACGAAGGCGCGCGCATCGTCACCACTAATCCGTACGTGTATTTCGCCCGCGCGGCGCAGTATTTCGAATCGCTGACGGCCATCGTGCCGGCGCCGGGCGTGCACGCCAGCGCCGTGGTGGCGGCCGACGCGGTGGTTGCCGCCAGCGCCCACGTGGGCGCGCGCGCGGTGATCGAGAGCGGCGCCGTGATCGGCGAGCGCGCGGTGATCGACGCCGGCTGCTACATCGGCCGCGACGCCGTCATCGGCGAGGATACGCATTTGTTCGCCAACGTGACCTTCCAGTCGCGCTGCGTGATCGGCAAGCGCGGCATCATCCATTCGGGCGCGGTGATCGGCACCGACGGTTTCGGTTTCGCCAACGAGGGCGGGGTCTACATCAAGATTCCGCAAACCGGGCGGGTGGTGATCGGCGACGATGTGGACATCGGCGCCAACACCACCATCGACCGCGGCGCCCTGGCCGACACGATACTGGAGGACGGCGTCAAGCTGGACAACCAGATCCAGATCGGCCACAACTGCCATATCGGCGCGCACACGGCGATGGCCGGCTGCGTCGGCGTGGCCGGCAGCGCGAAGATCGGCAAGTACTGCACCTTCGGCGGCGCCGCGATGGTGCTGGGCCATTTGACCATCGCCGACAAGGTGCATGTGGGCTCGGGCAGCATGGTGTCGCGTTCCATCCTGGAGCCGGGGCAGTACACCGGCTTCTATCCGCTGGCAAAGAACAGCGAGTGGGAAAAATCCGCCGCCATCGTCCGCAATCTGTCGACGATGCGGGATAAAATCCGCGCGCTGGAAAAAACAATTAAAACATTGACGAATCAAGACGAGAAATAATCATGACCACTACCACGACCCCTGTTACCTCCGAATCCACTTGCGTGAAGAAATGCATGGATATCCATCAGATCAAGCAGTACCTGCCGCACCGCTACCCGATGCTGCTGGTGGACCGCGTGCTGGACTGGGAGTCGGGCAAGACCATCACCGCCATTAAGAACGTCACCGCCAATGAGGAATTCTTCAACGGCCACTTCCCGCACAAGCCGGTGATGCCGGGCGTGCTGATGATCGAAGCGATGGCGCAGACCGCGGCCATCCTGTCGTTTCTGACCATGGACATCAAGCCGGACGAGAATTCGGTGGTGTACTTCGTCGGCATCGACAACGCGCGCTTCAAGCGTCCGGTGGAGCCGGGCGACCAGCTGGTGATGAACGTCGAGATCCTGCGCGTATCGCGCGGCATCTGGAAATACAAGGCGGTAGGCACGGTCGACGGCCAGACCGCGGTCGAGGCGGATCTGATGTGCACCATCCGCAGCGCCACCGACGCCAGCCAGCCAGCAGGGAAGTAATCATGGCCAAGATTCACGCCACCGCCATCATCGATCCGAAGGCGCAGCTCGACGAATCCGTCGAGGTGGGGCCGTATTCGGTGATCGGCCCGAACGTGGTGATCGGCGCGCGCACCGTGGTCGGTCCGCACGTGGTCATCGAGGGCAACACCACCATCGGCAGCGACAACAAGTTCTTCCAGTTCTCGTCGATCGGCGCCGCGCCGCAGGACAAGAAGTGGAACGGCGAGCCGACCCGCCTGACCATCGGCGACCGCAACACCATCCGCGAGTTCTGCACCTTCAACACCGGTACGGTGCAGGACAAGGGCGTGACCTCGCTAGGCAACGACAACTGGATCTCGGCCTACGTCCACCTGGCGCACGACTGCCAGGTCGGCAGCAACACCATCTTCTCGAACAACGCGCAGATCGCCGGCCACGTCGAAATCGGCGACTGGGTGATCATGAGCGGCTTCGCCAATGTGCACCAGTTCTGCAAGATCGGCGCGCACGCCTTCGTCGGCATGAGCACCTCGCTGACCCAGGACGTGCCGCCGTTCGTGCTGTTGAACGGTAATCCGGCGCAGGCCCACGGCGTCAACATCGAAGGCTTGAAGCGGCGCGGCTTCACCCGCGAGCAGATCAACGGCATCCGCACCGCGTACAAGTTGATCTACCGCTCCGGCCTGACGCTGGAAGAGGCCAAGGTCGCCTTGCAGGCCGAAGAGGACGCGATGCCGGCAGCGGCCGAGCAAATCCGCTCGATGCGCGAATTCCTCAACGTCGCCAGCCGTGGCATCGTCCGCTGACCTGACGGCGCCGACTGCGTCGCCGCTGTCGGTGGCGCTGGTGGCGGGCGAGCCGTCGGGCGATTTGCTGGCGGCGCGGCTGTTGTCCGGCCTGCGCCCGCATCTGCCGGAAGCGCGCTTCCACGGCATCGGCGGCGAGCACATGATCGCGCAAGGCTTCGAATCCCACTGGCCGATGGACAAGCTGACCGTGCGCGGCCTGCTGGCCGTGATTCCGCGCTACCGCGAAATCAAGGGCATCCAGAACCAGCTGCGCGACCAGCTGCTGGCCGAGCGGCCGGCGGCCTTCATCGGCGCCGACTATCCGGGCTTTAACCTGGGGCTGGAAGAGCAGCTCAAGGCGGCCGGGATTCCGACCATCCATTACATCGGGCCGCAGATCTGGGCCTGGCGCGGTGGACGCATCAAGAAAATCATCCGGGCGGTATCGCACATGCTGGTGGTGTTTCCTTTTGAAGAGGAGATCTACCGCCAGGCCGGCGTGCCGGTCACTTATGTCGGCCATCCGTTGGCGGAGCTGATCCCGCTGACGCCGGACGTGGCGGGCGCGCGGCGCGCGCTGGGCATCCCGGAGGACGCCAACGTGGTGACCATCATGCCGGGCAGCCGCATGTCTGAGATCAAGTACAACACGGTGGCCTTCATCACTGCGGCGCGGCTGCTCAAGCAGCGCGACCGTACACTGCGTTTCGTGGCGCCGATGGCGGGCGAACGCCAGCGCCAGTACTTCCTCGAACTGGTGGCGCAGGCCGGCCTTCAGGACGTTGAAGTGCAGCTGCTGGACGGGCAATCGCACACGGCGATCGCTGCGGCGGACGCGGTGCTGGTGGCCTCGGGCACGGCGTCGCTGGAGGTGGCGCTGTTCAAGAAGCCGATGGTGATAGCCTATCGCATGATGGAGCTGGAATGGCAGATCCTGCGCCACTTCGGCTACCAGCCGTGGATAGGCTTGCCGAACATCCTGGCGCGCGAGTTCCTGGTGCCGGAGCTGCTGCAGAACGCCGCCAATCCCGAAGCGCTGGCGGAAGCCATGTGGAAGCAACTGAGCGACGCGCCGCATCGCCTGCGGCTGACTGAGCGCTTCACCGACATGCATCACAGCCTGCTGCGCAACAGCGCGGTGGAGAGCGCGGCCGCCGTGCTAAAAGTAATCAAAGCCTAAGAGTCTCAACGTGAAAAACCAAAACCCCGGCCTGTTCGACTTCCTGCCCGACTCGCCCGATGAAATCATATGCGGTGTCGACGAGGCGGGCCGCGGTCCGCTGGCCGGCCCGGTGTACGCGGCGGCCGTGATCCTGGACGTTTCCCGTCCGATCGAAGGCCTGCGCGATTCGAAGAAGCTGACCGAAGCCAAGCGCGATTTGCTGGCGCCGCTGATCAAGGCCAACGCGCTGGCGTGGGCGATCGCCGAGGCGTCGGAAGAGGAAATCGACAAGCTCAATATTCTGCAGGCGTCGATGCTGGCGATGCGGCGCGCGGTGGAGGCGCTGAGCACCGTGCCGACGCTGGCCCTGATCGACGGCAACCGCTGCCCGGTGATGAAGATCCAGAGCATCGCGATCGTCGGTGGCGACGACAAGGTCGATGCGATTTCGGCCGCGTCCATCCTGGCCAAGACCGCGCGCGACGCCGCGCTGGTGACGCTGCACGCGCAATACCCGCAGTACTGCTTCGACCAGCACAAGGGCTACGGCACCGCGCTGCACCTGGAACGCCTGCGCGAGCACGGCGCCTCGCCGGTGCACCGCCGTTCGTTCGCGCCGGTGCGGGCGGTGCTGGAAGAATTCGCGCTGCGCGCAGGGAGTGCCGCATGAAGACCATCACCTCGCGCGACAACGCGCAGTACAAGGAGCTGGTCAAGCTGGCCGGCAGTTCGCAGGCGCGCCGCAAGTCCGGCCGCACCTTGTTGGACGGCGTGCACCTGTGCCAGGCCTATTTGCAGCTGCGCGGCCTGCCGGAGCAGTGCATCGTCAGCGAAACGGCGCTGCACAACCCGGAAGTGATGGAGATCGTCGGCCGGCTGGAGGCGCAGCATGCGCACGTGCTGGGATTGCCCGACGCGATGTACAACGCCGTCAGCCAGGTCGAACACGGCGTCGGCGTGATGTTCCTGATCGAGACGCCGGAGCGCGCCGTGACCGAGCCGCTGGCCGTGTCGGCGGTGCTGCTTGATAACGTGCAGGATCCCGGCAACGTCGGCTCCATTCTGCGCAGCGCGGCGGCGGCCGGCATCACCCAGGTGTATTGCAGCGCCGGTTCGGCGTTCTGCTGGTCGCCCAAGGTGCTGCGCGCGGCCATGGGCGCGCACTTTGTGCTCGATATCTTCGAAAACGTCGACCTGGCGCAGCTGGTTTCCGCCTCCAAGGTGGCCTCGCTGGCGACCAGCGGTTACGCCACCCAGCGGCTGTACGACGTCGACCTGCGCCAGCCGGTGGCGTGGCTGTTCGGCCACGAAGGGCAGGGCGTGGCGGATGACCTGCTGTCGATGGCGACGCATCAGGTGGTGATACCGCACCTGGGCCAGGTGGAGTCGCTGAATGTGGCCGCATGCGCGGCAGTATGCTTTTTCGAGCAAGTCAGGCAGAATCAGATATAACTGATTTATTGGAGTCGTTGATGGATATCGCGCAGTTGCACTTTCTGGTAGCCGAGGGAGATCAGGTACAAAGGCATGCGCTGGCCGATATCCTGGTGCACCTGGGCGTGGGCCGGATCACGCAGGCGCCCGACGGCCATACTGCACTGCGCCATTTCAGCGCCGGCATCACGCCGCGGGTGGATATCGCCATCATCGACCTGGCGCTGCCGGGCATGGATGCGCTGGAACTGATACGCCGCCTGTCCGAAGCCAAATCCCGCATGGGGGTGGTGGTGGTGGGGGCGCAGTCGAACGCGGTGCTGTTCTCCGTGGAGACGATGGCGGCGGCCTACGGCATCAATATGCTGGGCGCGATCGGCAAGCCGGTGATCGGCAGCCGGCTGGAGATGCTCATCACCAACTATCTGCAACCGGACGAGGCCCGTGCCGATGGCGGCTATGCCAAGACGCCGCCGATCTCGTTCGCCGAGGTGGGGCAGGGCTTGCAGATGCGCGAGTTCGATCCCTTCTTCCAGCCCAAGATCGAGCTGGAGACCGGGCAGGTCAAGGGCCTGGAGATGTTCGCGCGCTGGCGCCATCCGCTGTATGGCGTGCTGGGGCCGGCGTCGTTCATGCAGGTGCTGGAGGACAACCGGCGCATCGATTTCCTCGACTGGAGCATGATCGAGAAGTCGGTGGCGGCCTGCCGCACCCTGCACGACCAGGGTATTCCGATTTCATTTTCCATCAATGTTGATCAAGGAACATTGGCGCATCCGCAATTCATGGAGCAGATTTCGGCCTGCCTGGAGCGGCATCGCATCATGTCCGATTACATTACTTTCGAGATGACCGAATCGGCGGTATTGACCACCGATCCACATTTCCTCGAACGGCTGCTGCGCTTGCGGATGAAGGGCTTTGGCCTGGCGATCGATGACTACGGCACCGGTCGGAGTAATCTGCAACTGCTGGCGCGTATTCCATTCTCCGAATTAAAAATAGACCGTAGTTTTGTCGATGGCGCTTCCAAGAAACAGGCCATAGGCACGGTGCTGCGTTCCTGTTTGGGATTGGCGCGCAGCCTTGATCGTCGTTCGGTGGCGGTCGGGGTTGAAACAAAACAGGATTGGGATTTCCTGCAAGGCCTGGGCTGCACATATGCCCAAGGCTATTATATCGCCAAGCCGATGCCGGTCGAGGAATTCCCCGCCTGGCTGGCCGACTGGCAGCATTTCTTCTGAGCGAAACGACGGGTCTGCGGCGCCTCATTTGAGCTACACTGTTGTCTCAAAGGAGATGATCATGTCAGATTCCAAGAAACCCGCGTCAGCCCCAGTTATTGACACCAATAAGCTCTATCGAGTTGATCCCCAAACCCGGATTGCCGCGATCCGAAAGGGTATTCCAGCCTCGATGGTCGGCGAGCTTTCGTCGATGATGGGGATGAGTAAAGAGTTGCTGCTCGGCAGCCTCGGCCTGTCACGCGCAACCATCAGCCGGAAGGAGAAGGACGAGACGGCATTGTCGAAAGACGAATCCGAGCGTGTCCTGGGTGTGGCATCCTTGATCGGCAAAGTGCAAGCGATGGTGGAGGAGTCCGGCGACCCGACCGGTTTTGACGCTCCACGTTGGGTTGCGGACTGGCTAGCCAAGCCACTACCTGCGCTTGGTGGCGCAACGCCGGCCAGCTACATGGACACTTTCGAAGGGCAAAAGCTGGTGGCTGAATTGCTGTCCATGAGCCAGAGCGGAGCCTATGCATGACCATGTCCTTGTGGCGGATAGCCGTCGAGGCTCCAAGCTATGAGGCCAACGATCTTACCGGCGCCGGCGCCAAGATTTCCGGGGGGCGCTGGAATAGCGTTGGCACGCCCCTCATCTACAGCGCCAGCAACATTGCCTTGGCGACCATTGAAACGGTCTTGCATATACGCAATGGTGGCCTGCCATTCAATCGCTTTCTGGTGCGAATCGACGTTCCCGACGGTGTCTGGGACACGCGTCTCGTGCTCGACCCGTTGCCTGGCGGATGGGATGCGGTTCCGTCCGGTATGACAAGCCGGATGACAGGTGACGCCTGGGTGGCATCGAATAGTTCGGCGCTATTGCTTGTGCCGTCGGTAAGCGTGCCTGATGAATATAATGTGCTGATTAATCCGCTACATCCGGATGTTACCTCCATAACAGCAACAACCATTAAACGCTGGATCTACGACCCTCGCTTTTTCTCCTGATTACAACCGCGCACGCCGCCCTGAGCAGGGTATCGGTGGGCACGCACGCTCCTTATAGCAAACCTCCTATTTTCTTCTCTATTATTTTCGGCTTTCCCATATTTAAACCGGGGAATTCGGAAATAGCTTAATGCTTGAAAAAGCAGGAGGAAATAGAAGAGAAAATCGGGGCTTTGCTGCAAGGCGCCGGGCAGCGCATCCCATATGCATAATCCTACTGGCCTGCTTGAACTTTGTTTGGCAATTAGAACAGGTGGTAACTCAGCCGGCGCGACTCAACTGGAATCGTGTTCCCAGATGAGGGACTGCGAGTCAGTGAGGCTGATAGAGGGCGGCACCATCATGCAAATTTTCAGCCTGTTTGCGCCAATATTTAGCATGAATACGGGGCAAGTTTGGGCCACGCTCGTTGCGACGCCACAGGGCGACCCGAGTCCAGGTTCCAGACTGTTTCGATTAATTGATATTGCCGCAGGCTAAAGCATTATTTTTTTGATTTGCCTAGAAGCTTGCGCAGCAGTGGCAAATCCGGAGGTGGGCTTCGAAAAGTTGGGATGCAAGGGAATTAATTTATTGATGCTGGTAATTCTTGGAATGCTGCTGCCCATCGGATGCACATGGTTACATTCAACAATGGAATGACCCTGAAGTTTCAAATTGAAGCCGCAAACTTGGCAAGAATTGGTTTCTTAACTGTTTTATTCCACAGGTTAATTTAATATTCGCGCCGATTAGGCTTAATCTCTACTTGCTGCGTTTAATCAATCCGGCCGGTAGCTGCTGCGCACACCGGCCAATAACTCCTTCAGTGCCGGTTGGTCGCGCCAGCGGCCTTCGGCCATAACGCCTAATGGCGTGCGCAGGGTTGATAATCCATCCAGCGGATTATGCTCGGTCAGTACCAGATCGGCGCGATAGCCGGCGACCACCTTGCCGAACGGCACGCCACCCTTGGTGCGCGCGATGAAGGCGCCCGGCGCGCTGGTGGCCGTTGCCAGCGCCTGATAGCGGCTCAGATGCGAGCTTTCCAATTCTGCAAGATTGTCGTGCAGGGAATAGCCCGGCGCCACGCCGGGTAAGGTCGGCGCGTCGGTGCCTGAGAGTAACTCGACGCCGCCGTCGGCCATGGCCTTGGTCAGCTTGCGCAGGAAGGCCAGCTTGGCCTCCAGCCGTGCCGACTTGCCGCCGTAGCCGCTGCGGCGCCACGCCTGGACGTCGGCCGGCGCCACGTAGGCCGTCTGCGGCGCGGCCAGGATGGCCCGCAGCACTTCGGGATGACCGAGCTGGCCGGCGATCGCATGGTAGGTTACCAGATCGGCAATCACCGCCGCGCCATGGCGTTTGACCAGCGCCACCACCTCGGGGATGCGCGCCTCATCGGGCGGAGCGTCGGTTTCCTGCACGCCGGGCGGCGTGAAATAGGTGTAGAAGAATTCCTCCAGATGGGCGACCAGCACCTGGCCCTGCGCCAACTGGCGCTCCAGCCGCACCGCCGTCACGCCGTGGCCCACCAGCGGCAGGCCTTGGGCGCGGCCGGCTTCGGCCAGCGCGCTGAACACGTCCGGCGCCAGCCCCACATACGCCTTGATGAAATCGTAACCATTGGCGGCCGCCAGGTCGACCACCGCGCGCGCCTGCGCCGGCGTCTTGACCTGCAAACCGTTGAAGTCCGGCGTGCCGTCCACCATCAGGCTGGCGTAGACATGGGGGCCCGGCAGCGCGCCCCGCGCCACGGCCGGCCTGATGCTGTCGACCAGGTTGGCGCGCGCGCCGCCCATGTTCAGCAGCGTGGTGACGCCGTTGGCCAGGTACAGCGCCAGGTCGTTGCGGGTTTCGGAATGGGTGTGCATGTCGGCCAGGCCGGGCGACAGCCATGCCGCACCGTGGCCGTCGATGACACGATAGCCGGCTGGCGCAGGCAAAGCCGCACCCACCGCCTCGATGCGGCCATCTTTGACCAGCACCGTCTGGTCGCGCAACACCCGCTCACTATCCATCGGCACCACGTTGACATGCACAAAGGCGGTCGATTGCGCCCACGCCGCGACCGGTGCTAAAGCGGCGAACAGCAGCGCAATCAGGCGCACTGTTAGTACTCGCGCCGGTTAGGCTTGATCTCTTGCAGGATGGTGGTGGAGATTTCCTCGATCGACTTGGTGGTCGACGACAGCCAGCGTATGCCTTCGCGCTTCATCATCATTTCCGCCTCGTTGACCTCGTAGCGGCAGTTTTCCAGCGCCGCGTACTTGCTGCCGGCGCGCCGTTCGTTGCGGATCTCGGACAAGCGCTCCGGCGTAATGGTCAGGCCGAAGATCTTGGACTTGAACTCGTACAGCGACGACGGCAGCCTGCCGCGCTCGAAATCGTCCGGGATCAATGGATAGTTGGCCGCCTTGATCCCGTACTGCATCGCCAGGTACAAGCTGGTCGGCGTCTTGCCCGAGCGCGACACGCCCACCAGGATCACGTCCGCCGACGACAGGTTCTTGTGCGACTGGCCGTCATCGTGCGCCAGCGAGAAGTTGATCGCCTCGATGCGGTTCTTGTACTCCTCGCTGTCGACAATATTATGCGAGCGGCCGATGGTGTGGGTCGACTTGGCGCCCAGCTCTTGTTCCAATGGCGCAACAAATGTTTGGAACATGTCCATGTACATGCCCTTGCACTGGCGGATCACGTCCGACAGCTCGGTCTTGACCAGGGTCGAGAAGATAATCGGACGTTGACCGTCGGTTTCAAAGGCTTCGTTAATTTTTCGTACCGCGTCGTGCGCCTTGTCCAGCGTATCGATGAACGGCAGCCGGAACTGGCGGAAACGCAGCTCGAATTGGGTCAGGACCGAGTGACCAAAGGTTTCAGCCGTGATGCCGGTGCCGTCGGAAACGAAGAAGACCGTGCGGGCTACCGTGGGCAGGGGAGGTCGTTGTTCTTGTGTCATGTAGAGTAAGCCTGTCATTATTGTGAATCGTCAATTTGGGCCGCAGGCTGTAGAATGGGCGCCATAGGTAAGATTGTGCTGCACGACGACCAGAATAACAAGAAACAAAGTCTGCGCCTCGCTGGAAGATTTCTATCATCAAAAGGGTGTCATTATGTCCAACGCAGCATTGAAGGAGCAGAGCAACGGAGCGGTATATGTCGCATCGTTCGAACATTTGCGCATGACGGATGTTGAATCCGTCGGCGGCAAAAACGCCTCATTAGGCGAAATGATCAGCCAACTGGCTGGCGCCGGCGTCCGGGTTCCGGGCGGCTTCGCCACCACGGCCCAGGCTTTCCGCGATTTCCTGTCGCACAGCGTCGACGGCGGCAAGCCGCTGGCCGAACGCATCGCCGACCGCCTGGCCGACCTGAATATCGACGACGTGCGCGCCCTGGCGCAAGCCGGCGCCGAGATCCGCCAGTGGATCGTCGAAACCCCGTTCCAGCCACGCCTGCAACAGGAAATCGAGACCTTCTACAATCAACTGGTCGCCGATTCCGCCACCGAGATGTCGTTCGCCGTGCGTTCCTCTGCCACCGCCGAAGACTTGCCGGACGCTTCGTTCGCCGGCCAGCAGGAGACCTTCCTCAACGTGGTTGGCATCGAAAACGTGCTCGATGCGATGAAGCATGTCTTCGCCTCGCTGTACAACGATCGCGCCATCTCCTACCGCGTCCACAAAGGCTTCACCCACGCCGAAGTCGCCTTGTCGGCCGGCGTGCAGCGCATGGTCCGTTCCGACCTGGGCGCGGCCGGCGTGATGTTCACCATCGACACCGAGTCCGGCTTCAAGGACGTGGTCTTCGTCACCTCCAGCTACGGCCTGGGTGAGACGGTGGTGCAGGGCGCGGTCAATCCGGACGAATTCTACGTTCACAAACCAATGCTGGAAAAAGGCAAATCGCCTGTCATCCGCCGCAACATCGGCTCCAAGCTGCTGAAGATGGAGTTCACCAACGAAGCCAAGGCTGGCCGTTCGGTCAAGACCGTGGACGTGCCGGTCGAGCTGCGCAACCGCTACTCGCTGAACGACACCGAAGTGGTGGAGCTGGCCAAGTACGCCGTCATCATCGAGAACCACTACGGCCGTCCGATGGACATCGAGTGGGGCAAGGATGGCCGCGACGGCAAACTGTACATCCTGCAAGCGCGTCCTGAAACCGTCAAGTCGCAGCAGAAGGCGACCGACGTGCAGCAGCGCTTCAAGCTGAAATCGAGCGGCACGGTGCTGACCTCCGGTCGCGCCATCGGCCAGAAGATCGGCGCCGGTCCGGTACGCGTGATTCACGATCCGGCCGACATGGAACGCGTGCAGCCGGGCGACGTGCTGGTCGCCGACATGACCGACCCGAATTGGGAACCGGTCATGAAGCGCGCCTCGGCCATCGTCACCAACCGCGGCGGCCGTACCTGCCACGCGGCGATCATCGCCCGTGAACTGGGCGTGCCTGCGGTTGTCGGTTGCGGCGACGCCACCGAGATCCTGAAGGACGGCACCTTCGTCACCGTGTCCTGCGCCGAAGGCGACGAGGGCAAGATCTACGACGGCCTGCTGGAAACGGAAATCTCGGAAGTGTCGCGCGGCGAGCTGCCCAAGCTGTCGACCAAGATCATGCTCAACGTCGGCAATCCGCAGCTGGCCTTCGACTTCCAGTCGGTGCCGAACGGCGGCGTTGGCCTGGCGCGTCTTGAGTTCATCATCAACAACAACATCGGCGTGCATCCAAAAGCGATTCTGGAATACCCGAACATCGACGCCGACCTGAAAAAAGCGGTGGAGTCGGTCGCGCGCGGCCACGCCTCGCCGAAAGCCTTCTACGTCGACAAGCTGGCCGAGGGTATCGCCACCATCGCCGCCGCCTTCTGGCCGAAACCAGTCATCGTGCGCCTGTCGGACTTCAAGTCCAACGAGTACAAGAAGCTGATCGGCGGTTCGCGCTACGAGCCGGACGAAGAAAACCCGATGCTGGGCTTCCGCGGCGCGGCGCGCTACCTGGCGGCCGACTTTGCCGGCGCATTCGAAATGGAATGCCAGGCCATGAAGCGCGTGCGTAACGACATGGGCCTGACCAACGTCGAGATCATGGTGCCGTTCGTGCGTACCCTGGGCCAGGCTGAAAAAGTCGTCAACCTGCTGGCCAAGAACGGCCTGGTGCGCGGCGAGAACGACCTGCGTCTGATCATGATGTGCGAAGTCCCTTCGAACGCCATCCTGGCCGACCAGTTCCTCGAGCACTTCGACGGCTTCTCCATCGGTTCCAACGACCTGACCCAGCTGACCCTGGGCCTGGACCGCGATTCCGGCATGGCATTGCTGGCGGCCGATTTCGACGAGCGCGATCCTGCGGTCAAGGCGCTGCTGTCGATGGCGATCAAGGCTTGCCGCGCGCAGGGCAAGTACATCGGCATCTGCGGCCAGGGTCCTTCCGACCATCCGGACTTCGCGGTCTGGCTGATGGAGCAGGGCATCGAGTCGATGTCGCTGAACCCGGACTCGGTGATCGACACCTGGCAGAAGCTGGCAGCCCTGCAGAAATAATAAAGTATTGACGCAAGCGTAATTTGGTTTAGACTGGGGTTATCGAATTTAGTAGCAAATAACTCTATCAATACCAACGGACCTTGTCGCAAAAACCCTCGCAGCCCGCACCGGGAAGCGGGGGTTTTTGCATTTTTAAACCTGAGAGGAGTGCATCATGGCTGACTGGAGTTTTTGGTTGGTCGCCGCCGGCGCCACCGTGATACTGGAACTGTTCAGCGGAACGTTCTACCTGCTGATGATCGCCATCGGCCTGGTGTCCGGCGCGCTGGCCGCGCTGCTGGGCTTCGGCATGGCGCTGCAGACGCTGTTGGCCGCCGTGGTGGGCATCGCCGCCACCGCGCTGCTGCGGCGCAGCCGCTTCGGCAAGCTGGTCAACCGTACCAAGGCCGAGCACGACCCCAACGTCAACATGGACATCGGCCAGACCGTGCACGTGCCGGCCTGGCAGGACGGCGCGGCGCGCGTGATGTACCGCGGCGCGCTGTGGGATGTCGAGCTGGCGCCGGGCATGACGCCGGCCCCCGGCCAATTTACGATACGCGAAGTACGCGGCAGCCGCCTGATCGTGGCGGCCTAAGATTTACCCACCGGAGAGTTTTATGGATATCAGTTTCGGCAATGTCACCTTCATCATCTTCATCCTGGCCTTGGTGTTCGTGTTCAAGACCATCAACGTCGTCCCGCAGCAGCACGCCTGGGTGGTCGAGCGGCTCGGCAAGTACCACGCCACGCTGGGACCCGGCCTGAACATCGTGATCCCCTTCGTCGACCGCATCGCCTACAAGCACATCCTGAAGGAGATCCCGCTCGACGTGCCGCCGCAGGTCTGCATCACGCGCGACAACACGCAGCTGCAGGTGGACGGCATCCTGTACTTCCAGATCACCGACGCCATGCGCGCCTCGTACGGCTCGTCCAACTACATCACCGCCATCACCCAGCTGGCGCAGACTACCTTGCGCTCGGTGATCGGCCGCATGGAACTGGATAAGACGTTTGAAGAGCGCGACCATATCAACACCGCCATCGTCAACGCCATCGACGAATCGGCCGCCAACTGGGGCGTGAAGGTGCTGCGCTACGAGATCAAGGATTTGACGCCGCCGAAAGAGATCCTGCACGCGATGCAGGCGCAGATCACCGCCGAGCGCGAAAAGCGGGCGCTGATCTCGGCTTCGGAAGGCCGCAAGCAGGAACAGATCAACATCGCCAACGGCGAACGCGAGGCGCAGATCGCCCGCTCGGAAGGCGACAAGCTGGCCGCCATCAACCGCGCCCAGGGCCAGGCCGCCGCCATCGTCGCGCTGGCCGAAGCGAATGCGTCGGCGCTGCGCCAGGTGGGTGCGGCGATCCGCGAGCCGGGCGGCGAGGACGCCGTCAACCTGAAGGTGGCCGAGCAGTACGTGGGCGCCTTCTCGCAGCTGGCCAAGACCAACAACTCCATCATCATCCCGGCCAACCTGGGCGAGATGAGCGGCTTGATCGCCACCGCCATGCAGGTGGTCAAATCGCAGAAGGACGCGCCGCTGGTCAAGCCGGCCAAGGCCTAGCAGGCCGCCGGCGTCAGGCCATCGCCAGCGCGCGTATCGTCATCTGCGCGCCATCGAACGGCGGCTCGGCCAGCATGCCGGCCACGCCGTACTGGAAGGGATCGAGCGGCCACTCATGCTGGCCGCTCCACACCACGCGGAACGGCTGTCCCGCGCCCAGCGGCATCAGCGCGATTTCCACCAGGCTGATTTCGCCCAGCGCCGGATCGAGGATGCAGAGCGCGGCGGCCGGGTCGTACACCGCCAGCGCGCCCGGCGCGGCGCTCATCACGTGCAGCGTCTCGCCGGTGGCGGAGGCGAAGCCGATGGTGCCGCCGCCGCCGATGCGCAGCACCGCTTTGCGCAAGCCGCCGCTGTGCGTGGTCCGCGCCAGCACCTGCGGCGCGCTGCCGGCCGCGATCCGGCTGGGGCGGAAGCTCGACACCGTCATCGCAAAATCCACATCGCCATGCAGCACCGCCTGGCCCACGCCCTGGCCCAGCAGCTGGGCCGCCAACGCCAGTTGTTCGGCGCTGGGCTGCGCACTCAGTAGCGCGGCGCGGCCGGCGGCCGGCGCGGCGCTCCAGTCCAGGCGCGGCGCCAGTTCCGGCGCGGCGCGATAACTGTCGCGCGGCGCCTGCAATGCCTGCACCGGCGCGTCCAGCTGGCCGGTGCTGATGCCGGGCGCGGGACGGTCGACCGCCGTGGCATCCGCTGCCGCAAGGCGCGGCGCCTGCGTGGCCGCGTGCTGGTAGCGCGCGATGTTGTGCGCATCCCAGGTGTGCTGGTGCAGGCTGGCGACGATCTTGTCCAGCGAGACCTGCGCGGCGGCCACCGTCAGATGGGTGCCGTCCAGGTCGTACTCCGGCAGCAGATAGCCGTCCTTGCACAGTTCCGGCCATACATCGATGAAGGGAACGCCGATCGCCGCGCACTCGCGCGCCAGGAACTGGTTGGCGATCACGGTCAGCTTGGCGCGCACCGATTTGTGCACCTTGGTCCAGCGCAGCGTGGCGGCGTCGTCGACGGTGCGCGGCGGCAGGCAATGCACCAGCATGCGCGTGAAGCCGAAGCCGCGCAGCAGCCGCAGGCCTTCGGTGAACGGCGACAGCAGCTTCTCCATCTGGCTGCGGATGGTGGCGTGGGCGATCGGCCGTTTGCTGCGGTCGACGCCGTAGTGCTGATCGCCCGGTAGCTCGAAATCATAGTCGGCGAACTGGCCCAGCAGGTGGTGGATATCGAGGTCGCCGATGCACAGCACCACGGCCGGCGCCACGATGGCGCGCTTCTCCATCCAGGCGCCGCTGATGGTGGCGCCGTCGAGCGAATGGTGGGCCGGCGACAGGTCCGGCCGCAGCAGCTCCTCGGCGCGGAAGGCTTCCAGCAGATCCTGGTGAAACGCGCGCACCGCCGGATCGCAGAAGTTCTGCGCCAGCACGTGCGGCAGGTAGCGGATGCGGGTCTGGAACAGCTGCTCGCCGCCGCTGGCGCGGAACAGCAGGTTGCGGAAGATCAGGGTGTGGCTTTCGCCGATGACGTGGATAGGGCTGGGGGTGCCGAGCAGGGTTACCGCCATCGTCATGGTCCTTTCGCCGTGTGGCTGGCCAGCGCGTCCATCACCAGCTGTTCGTCGCACATCGGCTGGTCCGGCAATGCGGGCGTGGCCTGCGGCGCCGCGGCCTGCGCTGCGGTGGCGGGTGCCTCGCCCATGTACTGGCGGCGGAAGCAGGCGATCACGTGCTCCACGGCGGCCGGCAGCACGCTGCGGCGGTCGGGCGCAAAGTAGTTGTTGCTGTCGCCGCTGGCGGTGACGATTTCATACGATGCGAAGTAGTGCGCGTTGGCGTGGCGGCGCACCACCTCTTCGCAGGCCACCCGCAGCACCGCCTTGGAATAGGTGGTCGCCTGCAGCACATGGCGTTCTTCGAAGGTGGCCATCAGCGGCACCGGCGACACCGTCAGGATCACCTGCGCGCGCGGGTTGACCTCGGCCAGCCGCGCCATGAACTGCGACATGTGCTCGCTGACTTCGGCCACGCTGAAGTTGTGGTAGCGGTGGCGGGCCGGATCGAACTCGCCGCCCAGCCCGGAGCCGGGGCAGACCGGGAACACCGCGCCGTCCTCGATGCTGAGCCACGATTCGGTCAGGCCCAGCGTGAAGACGAACACGTCGAGCTGCTCGAACATCTTGCGCACCGCCGCCAGGTGTTCGCGCCGGTCCCACAGGCACTCGCTCTCGCTGGCGTAGCCGCCCGGCTGCACCGACGGGCGGAACGGATCGACATAGCCGCCTTCGGCGTTGCGCCACAGCGGCTCGGCCGGCTCGAAGCGGCCGTAGGCGCGGTCGAACAGCTGCAGCAGTTGCAGCGTGGTGTAGAGGTTGCCGTAGCGGGCCGAGTAGACGCCGTAGCCCAGCGCCTTGCGGTCCGCCTCGGGGATGAAGCCGGGGCCGCTCTCGGCCACCATGTAGCCGTAGCCGCTTTGCTGCAGGGCTTCGGCGATGCGCTGTGCGAAGCAGCTGCCGGCCGACGCCACCTGCTGGGTCGGCGAGATTTGCATGCGCGGCGCCAGGTGCGGATCGATGTCGGCGGCGGGCCGGCCGGACACGGCGTCTTTCCAGCGCGCGCCAGCCGGCACCTTGAGATACGGGGAGGATGGGTGTAGCGACATGGGGGCGTCTGATAAAATGTGGATGGAAGCAATATATCATACGGCCGCCCGCAAAAAAGCGGCCTCGACAGGAGCAGCGATGGCTACATGGGCGGTGGACGCATTCGGCAACGATTATGCGCAGGATTGGGCGGAAGACCTGGGCCAGATCAGCAACCTGGAGGCGGTGGAAAATACGCTGGACATGGCGCTGGACAATGCCGGCGAGACGCTGGATGCGCCGTTCGCGGCCGAGGCGCTGGTGGCGATCGAAGTGCTGGCGCGCTTGCAGGGCAAGGGCGGCGAGCGCGGCGAAGACAGCGCGGCGGTCGACGAGTGGGTGGACGCGCGCAAGGCCAAGGCCCGCGTGCGCACCGACCTGGCCGAGAAAGCCGGCCGCGCCATCGAGCGCATCCTGTCCGAGCAATCCGAGTTGCGCGAACTGTGGGCCGACAGCGAGCACTACGCCGACTGGCGCGCGGCGGTGGAAGAACTGCGCGGCCGCATCGCTGCTTGAAAAACAATCCGGGGTCAGGTCCCCCATTTATTCATGAGACCGGCTGTAGAAACCGGGCTCATGAATAAATGGGGGACCTGACCCCGGATTGCTATGGCGTGTAACCGGAATTACTTGGCGGCTTTGCGGCGGCGGGCGGCGAAGCCCACCAGGCCCAGGCCGGCCAGCAGCATCGCATAGGTTTCCGGCTCAGGCACGGCGGTGGTCAGCGATACGTTGTCCAGCGAGGTGCCCAGGCTGTCATCGGTGCCGACGGCGAGGAACTTCAGGTCCATGGCCGAGCCGTTGCCGGTCAGCGTGTAGGTGCGGGTTTCCCAGCCACCACCCAGCGAATTGTTGACGCTGTCGACGGCGCCGCCGCCCCAGCTCACCACCAGGCCTTGCGACGAGGCATCCACGTGTTCGCGGTCCTGGAACTGGAAGCTCAGCGTGTACAACTGACCGGCATTGGTCAGCACGGTGTGGCTCAGGCTGCTGTTGTGGGTGGTGTCCAGCTCGACGAAGTTGACGCCTTGGGCCGCCACGCCGGCCACGTTGTTGCGCAGCTCGATGCCGTAGCCGCCGCCGGTCCAGTCGGTCAGGCCGGGGTAGATGTTCCAGCTGCCCGCGGCCTGGACGTCGGCTTCAAAGCCGCCATTCAACAGCAGTTCGACCGGTGCGGCAAAGGCGTTGCCGCCAGCCAGCAGGGCAGCGATTGCGACGGATTTGATCAGTTTCGTGGTTTTCATCGTTGTTATTCCCTGTGAAGTTGTTTGTTGGCAATTTATATTTCTTATAAGGCATGAGTATTGTAATTCAGTAATCGTGCCGTGGCCAGCGTTTTTTTACAGCATATCGATGCGGCCGTAGAGTCCATGCGTCTCGTCGCCCGGTCCGGCGGCGAAGAACAGGGTGTTGGTGGGCTGGTTGTTGACGCCCGGACCGAAGGCGATGCCCCATAAACCGTCGACCACGATGGCGCTGCCGTCGGTCTTGGACAGCGTGCCGGCCATGGCGCCGCTGGCCGCATCGTAGGCGTTGATCTTGCCGTCGCCGAAATTCCCCACCAGGAGCTTGCCGCTGAAGCTGCCGAAGTTGGACGGCGCCATCGCCATGCCCCACGGCGCATTCAGCGCGCCGCCCTTGACCAGTTGCTTGACCAGGTTGCCGGCGGTGTCGAACACGTCGATCGCGCCCAGCCCCGTGCCGGCCACCTCGTCATCGCCGCCGTTCTCGCGCTGGGCAAAGGCGACGTAGATGCGGTCGCCGATGGCCTGGATGCCGAACGGCGCGTAATTGGCCGGCAGCGCGGCGTCGCGGAAGGCGCCGCTCAGCGTCACCTTGTTGAAGCCGGCGTCGAACACGTCGACGCGGTTGTTGTGGAAATCCGCCGCGTACAGGTAGTTGGCGTTGTTCCAGGTGGCGATGGCCAGGCCTTTGTAGACCGCCTGCGCGCCGGCGCCGTCGAACACGGTGAGGGCGTTGTTGCGGTCCACCGTCGGCGACCAGGCGGCGATCTTGCCGCTCTCGGTGGCGAAGATGAACGGGCTGGCGCGGAAGTCGCTGCTGCCGTTGTAGACGATGCCGGTCGGCGCCGGCGGCGTCGCCACCACCAGCGTTTGCGGCACGCCGTTGCCGTCGTACAGGGTGGAGGTGGAACTGCCGTTGTTGGCGACCCAGACAAAGCCGGTCGGATTGAAGGCGATGCCCCAGGCGTTGACCAGTTTGGCGTCGGTCTGGGCGGCGCTGCCGGCGGTGTCTCCGACCAGGTTGGCGACTTTGAACTGGCTGGCGACGGCCGGTGGCATGACGACCGGCGGCGCCGCCATCGGCGTGTCGTAGCCACCGCCGCCACATGCAGTCAGGGCGAGGGCGGTCAGGGCGGTGCAAGTGCGGGTGCTAGTGCGGGTGCGCATGGCGACTCCTTTCGGGATCAGGGTTGGTGTCCCGTGGATTCCCGCCGGCCGCCGCGCGGTTTCCGCGCCGCGCGAATAAATTCTCAGAAAGCGTAGGTGGCGCCGAGCACCCAGGCGCGCGGCGAGCGCACCGGGTAGTTGTTGTAGCGCAGTCCGTCGTCCTGGGTGTGCTCGCGCGCCAGTTGCACCGTCCAGTTGCCGAACGGGATGCTGGCGCCCAGCCGGAGGTCGTAGCGCGAACTGGCCGCTGCGCCCGCCCAATCCATGCCGCGCTGCGTGCGCAGCAGGCCGGCGTGGGCGACCAGGTTGAAGCCGGGGTGGATCGGATAGAACAGGTTGGCCTCGCCGTACAAGGTGCGCGTCATGCGGCCCAGGTAGCGCGGCGCGTAGTACAGCCGCGTGGTGACGCGCTCGCCCGACGCGCCCACGTAGCATTCGTTGAAATCGTTATTGTGCAGCTGGGTGTAGGTCGAGCGGCTGCAGCCGGCTTCCACGCTCCAGCCCGAGCGCAGCCGCAGCGCATAGCCGCCATAGGCTTGCAGCTTGGCGCCGTGCACCTCGCCGATCGAAAAGCCGCTGCCGAACAGGCCGGCGTACCAGCCGCTGGCGTGGTCCAGGTTGAGCGTGAGTTGCGGCGACGGCCGGTCGTCGCCGAGCGACTGGCCGCGATAGCGGTAGTCCGATTGCAGCGCGACGCTGCCGCTGATATCGGTTTGCGCCAGGGCCGGCCGCATCGGCAGGACAGGCAGTATCGCAAGGAGGGCGAGCGTGGCGCGCAGCGTCACGGGCCGACGCCACGTTGCGTGAGACTGGCGGCGGCGCAGGAACAGCTGCAATGACGGAGCAGGCGGGAGATGGTGGCGCATGCGTCGATATTAACAGTGTTCAGTGCTTCGCCCGGTTGCAGCAAACGCCGCAACTGCGCCGGAGTGGCGTTCGGCTGCAGTTGCTCCATCAGCGCCAGCATGCCGCTGACGTGGGCCGCCGCGTACGAGCTGCCGCTGACGAAAGACCAGCGCCCGCCGGGCGCCGTGGTCGGTACGTCGTTGCCGGGCGCCAGCAGCGGCGGGTCGCCGCTGGCGCTGGGCGGTGCGTTCTGTTTGCCGGCCTCGGCCTGCGAAGCCACCGCCAGCACGCCGCGATGGTTGGCCGGGAAGGCCGGTCCGCTGGCCCTGGCGTCGACCGCGCCGACCACGCCGATGCCGCGTTCCACGGCCACGTCCAGCAGCCGGTCCAGCAGCCGGTCCGGTGGACCGGCCAGGCTGAGGTTGATGATCTGGGCGCCGTTCAGGATGGCGTAGTTGAGCGCCTTGCTGAGCGTGAAGCTGTTGCAGCGCGTGGCCAGGTCGGCCTGCTGCCAGCAGGCGCGCAAGCCCATCAGCCGGGCCTGCGGCGCCACGCCGACGATGCCGCCGTGGCCGGCGCGCGCGGCGATGATGCCGGCCACGGCGGTGCCGTGGTTCTCGGCCGGGGTGGCGCCGTTGTCGACGAAGTTGGCGTTGACCGCGAGTTGGCCCAGCAGGTCGGGATGGCTGCCGTCGATGCCGCTGTCGACCACGGCGATGCGGATGTCGCGGCCGGTGGTCTGGCGGTGCAGCTCGGCCACGTGCCAGTAGCGGGCGGCGGGCTGCACCGGGTAGAGCGCGTCGGGGGCGGGCGGCGGCGGCAGCTGGGTATCGGCGGCGCTGCGGGAGGGGATGGTGGCCATGCCCTCGAAGCTCGCCACCGGCTGCGCCCACTCCACTTGCGGGTCGCGCGCCAGCCTGGCGATGATGCGTTCGGCATTGTCCTGGTCCGGGTAGCGCATCACGTAGCAGTCCAGGCCCAGCACCGGCATCGGCCAGTCGTCCACCAGCGTCAGGCCGTACTGGCGGGCCAGCTCTTCGGCGCGGCGGCGGCGCGCGGCGCGGCTGCTGTCGTCAATGTAGCGGCCGCCGTAGCTGGCGTCCGGACGGAAGTGCGTGGCCGGCAGGCGCAGCATCACCAGCAACTGGTGCTCGCCGGGCGCGTGGCTGGCGGGCGCCAGCACGGGGCGCAGCGTTTCATCGCCGGCCGGTGGCGCCGCCTGCGCCAATTCAGTGGAGGGTGCGGCGGCGGAGGCGGCCAGCGGACTCCCCGCCAGCCCGGCCAGGCAGGCCAGCATCACGCCGAGCCGGAGCCAGTAGGTGTTCAAGGTGCGCTACTCCCATCCAGTGCTTCGGCCAGCTTGACGGCTGGGTCGGCGCGCAAGCTTTGCAAAGCTTGCGCGCGGCCGGCGGCCGGCACGTTGAGCAGGTAGGCGTCGGTCACGGTAGGACCGTCGACCACGCGGGCGCCCTGGGCTTGCAGGATGCGGCGCAGCTCGCGTTCGGTGGTGTCGGGTTGGAAGATCACCACCAGGTTGCCGCCGCTGCTGACGGCCGAGCCGAGCACGCGGTAGGGCGCCGGTTCGCTGTCCGGGCGCAGCAGCAGCGCGCCCAGGCCGATGATCGCCACCCATTGCGCGGCCACGGTCCAGCGCAGCCACGACGGCTGGTTGGCCGCCGCCGCGCGCCACCACGATACGCGGCCGGCGCTGACGTTCACACTGACGTTGGCGTTGGCGTTGATACTGGCGCCGGCGTCGACGCCGACGGCCGGCGACGGCTGGGCCGCCGGCGCTGCGTGTTCCTGCGGGCCGAGCGCGGGCATCAGCCGCGCCAGTGCGCGTTCCATGTCCACGCCCTCCGGCAACGCATCGGAGGCGGCGGCTTCGGCACGCAGCTCGCGCTCCCATTCCAGCTCGCGCCGGCACTCCGCGCAGGTCTGCAAATGCTCCTGCACCCGTTGCGCTTCCTCCGGTGCCAGCTGCCCGCTCGCATGCCATGGCAGCAATTCCTGCACCGCCTGGTGGGCCGGGATATCCATTCTGAAGATGCGCCCGTTCATTGGCTGCTCTCTCTTTCGTTCCACAACAAATCCTTCAATCTGTGCCGCGCATGAAACATGCGGGTCTTTACCGTGTTCAGCGGACACTCCACTACCTCGGCGATATCGTTGTAGGCCATGTCGTGGTAGTAGGTTAGCACCATCACGGCGCGCTGGGCGGCTGGCAGCTGGTCCAGCGCCTCGGCCACGGTCTGCTGCAATTGCTGGCGCTTCATGGTCTGCTCCGGCTGGTTGCCGCTGTCGTCCTCGTACAGCGACGCATCCGACTCCACCGGTTCGTCGCTGGCCTTCAAGCCCTTCAAGGTCTTGCGGTAGGCGATCGCAAAGACCCAGGTGGACACCTTGCAGCTGCCGTCGAAGCTGGCGGCCTTTTGCCAGACCACCAACATGGTATCGTTGACCACTTCCTCGATCAGCGCCGCGTTGCGCGCCATGCGGCCGATAAAGCGCGACAGGCGCGGAAAATACGCCCGATACAGCGCTTCGAAGGCGACACGGTCCCCGGCCGCTATCCTGGCCAGCAGGCGCACCTCTTCCGATTCCGGGTTCGGGCCGCCCGTGCGGCCCCGTTCTTGTTGCATCCGCCATCCTCCATTTTCCCGTTAATACCTTGCCGAGCGAAAACGGTTCTACAAGTTGGGAAATTTAATGGTCCCATGCTACCACCACGATTCTCGGCTAACATGGCGGGCATGAATCTGAGCGAACAAGTTGACCATCTGTCCGGCTTCCTGCAGCGGCACCGCCGCGTGCTGGTGCTGACCGGCGCCGGCCTGAGCACCGCCTCCGGCATCCCCGATTATCGCGACAAGGACGGCGTCCGGCGCGGCCGCACGCCCATCCAGGGGCCGGATTTCCGCAAGTCGGAGGCGGTGCGGCGCCGCTACTGGGCGCGCAGCATGGCCGGCTGGCCGACCCTGGCCCAGGCCGCGCCCAATGCCGGCCACCAGGCGCTGGCCCAGCTGGAGGCGGCCGGCCGCATCGATGCGCTGATCACCCAGAACGTCGACGGCCTGCACCAGCGCGCCGGCACCAGCAGGCTGATCGAGTTGCACGGGAATATCCACGGCGTGATCTGCCTGGACTGCCGCACGCTGCACCGCCGCGCCGACATCCAGGCCTGGCTGGTCGAGGCCAATCCGGTGCTGGCTGCCAGCGCGGCGGCCGGCGTGGACAGCGTGGTGCCCGAAGCCCGCCCCGACGGCGACGCCGAAGTCGAACTGGACGCCCTGCAGGACTTTCACATGCCATCCTGCGACGCCTGCGGCGGCACCTTGCAGCCGGACGTGATCTTTTTCGGCGATAACATCCCGGCGCCGCGCACGGCGGCCGCGCTCGATATGATGGAGCAGGCTGATGCCTTGCTGGTGGTGGGTTCGTCGCTGATGGTGTTTTCCGGCTACCGCTTCTGCAAGCTGGCGGCGGTGACGGGCAAGCCGATCGCCGCCATCAACCTGGGCAAGACCCGGGCGGACGACCTGATCGGCCTGAAAGTGGAGGCGACGGCCAGCGAGGTGCTGCCGCGCCTGCTGTAGTTCAGTTGCGGATCAGTTCCGCTGCAACATCGAGCGGACGATGGCTTCCTTGGCCAGCACGTAATCCTGGCCGGCCAGCACGAAGTTGGTGTTCGGCTGGATCACCTTGATGTTGATGAACACCATGTCGGAGGTCTCCGCATACGAGCCGACCACGATCGCCTGCGCATTGTGGGCGGTGGCCACTTCGCCGATCTCGCGGGTGAGCATCAGCTCGCCCTGGTTGCGCTTCAGGTAGACGCTGTTGCGCAGCTTCATCTCCAGCATGCTCAGGCCGCCTTGCGCCAGGCGCGTCGACAGCTGCTCGGACACCAGCCGGCCCAGGGTCGTAGTCTGTTCCAATGCATCGATGTTGACGATGGTGGCCATGATCAGCGGCTTGTCGGCCATCAGCTTGCCGTTCAGCTGGTGCATCAGCGAATCGGCGGCCTTGTAGTTGGCGTCGATGAACTGGTTGGACGAGATGGTCGAATAATTGCCTTCGTCCTTGACGGGGGTGGAGGAGCAGGCGCCCAGCAGCAGCGGCAGCGCCAGCACGGAAGCGCGGGCCAGGGTCAAAACGTGGGTCGGCATTACATGTCTCCGCGGACTTTGTACAGTCGGGTCAGTTTAGGTTCGTCCGGCTCGGGATCGACGATGCCATACAGGATGCGATCGCTGTCGGCCACGTAATAGGCCGAGGTGCTGCGCGCCACGTAGCGGAACTGGTCGGAGACCGAGACGGTGACGATGATTTCGGTTCGGGGCGTCGCGCCGGGCGCGAACTGGGCGTTGAACCAGTCGTAGGAATCCCAGGCGCCGGCGCCGGCCGCCACGCTGGCCAGCAGCGGCGCTTCGATCTCGCTCAGCACCCAGACGCCGGCGGCCAGCGCCGCGCGCTCGCCGTGGTAGCGGTATTGCGGACGGTTGGCGGTGAAGGTCACGGCCTGCACGTCCATGTCGATCTTCAGCGAGCCGGCCGGGCTGCGGGTCACGATGTAGCCGTCGTTGACCAGCGAGGTGGTCAGCTGGGTGGTCAGCGCGCGCTGGAACGCGGTCGGCTCGCGCGGTTCGTTCAGGAACACCGGGCGCGGCGGGCTCTTCTTGAGCTCGGCCACGATGCTTTTCTCGATATTGTCGGAAATGACGCCCCAGTGATAGGCCGCCTGCAGCTTGGCCTGCTTGGTGGTGGGGAAGTTGCTCGCCAACGGGGTCGGCGTGTAGCGCGACGCACAGCCTGCCAACAAGAGACTGGCCAAGGTACCGGCTGCCAGAGCCATTGCAGTTTTCAGCGCCATCATTGCCTCGTCGTCAAAAGTCCGAATGTGAAATCATTCTTCTGCCAGTTTAGCATGGGTGTTTCTAATTAGAAACTCGTCGGGCAATAAAAAACCCGGTGCGGGACCGGGTTTTGTACAGGGCGCGCAACAGTGTCGCGGGCTTTTTTAACGGCGATTGGTCTTCATGGCGGCCGCCACCTCGCGTTTGCCGTCGCGGTCTTTCTCGGTGGCACGTTTGTCGTGCATTTTTTTACCCTTGGCCAGGCCGATTTCACATTTGACGCGGCCGCCCTTGTAATGCAGGTTCAGCGGCACCAAGGTGTAGCCGGCGCGCTCGACCTTGCCGATCAGCTTGTCCATCTCGGCGCGGTGCAGCAACAGCTTGCGGGTGCGGATCGCTTCCGGGTGGATGTGGGTGGAGGCGGTCGGCAGCGCGCTGATGTGGGCGCCGAACAGGAACAGCTCGTCGCCCTTGATGGTGACGTAGGCTTCCTTGATCTGCACGCGGGCGTCGCGGATGGCCTTGACTTCCCAGCCTTCAAGGACGATGCCCGCTTCGTAGCGGTCTTCGATGAAGTAGTCAAAAAAGGCTTTTTTGTTATCGGCTATGGTCATGGGATGGTATCGGTTAAACTACTGCTTCGCGCACAGAAACGCGAATAATTCAACATCATAGCAAATGGTTAGCCAATGGCAGTAGTGCACAAATCAGTTTTCCTCGGATATAGCGCGCAGCAGATGTTCGATCTGGTCGCCGCGATCGAGGACTATCCCAAATTTCTGCCGTGGTGCGGTGGCGTGGAGATCCGCGAACGCAATGGAAATACGGTGACGGCCAGCGTCGGCATCAACTACCACGGGGTGCGCCAAAGCTTCACCACCTCCAATGAAAACACGCCGTCGACCGAGATCAAGATGAAGCTGGTGGACGGGCCTTTCAAGTGCCTGGACGGCGTGTGGACCTTCAAGGCGCTGCGCGAGGATGCCTGCAAGATCGAGCTGGACCTGCACTACGAGTTCTCCAGCGCCTTGCTGGCGCAGCTGGTGGGGCCGGTGTTCGGCATGATCGCCAACAGCATGGTCGATTCCTTCTGCAAGCGGGCGGAAACGGTTTATGGCGGCTGAAACCTTCAATATCGAAGTGTGCTACGCCAGCGACGCGGTGCAGTTCCTGTGCGCGCTGCGGGTGCCGGTGGGCACCACCATCGAACAGGCCATCGCCATCAGCGGCGTGCTGCAGGAAGTGCCCGAGGTCGACCTGGCCACGATGCAGGTCGGTATCTATGCCAAGAAGAAGACGCTGGACACCGTGCTGCGGGAGCATGACCGCGTCGAAATCTACCGCCCCCTGATCGCCGATCCCAAGAATGCCCGCCGGCGGCGCAAGGCCGCCGCCTGATATTTCAATCCGCCCTGGCGCTGACTTTCCAGCCCAGGATGATGCCGGCCAGAAGCGACACCATGCCGAGCGACAAGCAGGTGAGGGGGACGATAGGCGCCAGCGGGACGAAACTCACGTTTCTATCTGTCTGCGCCATGACTGTGCGCAGCAGCAGTTCGTTGGTATATGCGTTGTAGAGCATCGGCGCGCAGCCCAGCACTACCGCCGCGACCACCAGGACTATCGGGAACGTGAATTTATTCATGTAAAACTCGTTGTGACGTATCGGAGCGGCAGGATAACATCTTGCTGAGTTGGCAATGGTATCAAATTGTTACTTTGTTGTAATCATCGACGATGGCGTAGCGATGCAAAGTAGCGATTCCTTTTTTTATGGCGCGGCGTCGCGTGTTAAAAAATCACGTACTTTCGCCTGCTTGAAAAACTCAGTATGCCAGACCTCCGATTGTTTTTGCAGTGGCGTGCCAAAGCTCAGCATGCGGTCGTCGGTGACTTGCGCCTCAGGCAGCAGCACGCTGCTGTATGGAACGACCACATCGTTATCGCTTTCCAGCAGCATGCGGTTGAGCAGGGCGCCGGTACGCTCCAGCACCGAGGTGCCGAAATCGAAATCGGCGCGGGCGTAATAGGTGCTGGCGCTGGTCAGCAAGGTGGCGCCTTCGTTCAATTGAACGATCAACGCCGAACCGCTCGCCAGCGCCTCCACGCTGGGGCGGTCGAAGCCCAGCGACACCACCATCCGCGCCAGTCCGATCACCAGGTCCAGCGCCATGCCGCCGCTGAATGAGGCCAGCATCGCCGCCGCGTTGAGGAAGTGTTCGACATCGTCCGGCGACGCCAGCGGCGATCCCTGGTTGGCCGCCGCCACAAAGTAGACCTTGCCCACGCTGGCGATACGGCCCATGCGCTGCTGGTCGATGGCGGCCAGCACGGCGTCCTGCGCGTGCGGCGCGGCCGACAGCAGCGAGCGCACCACCAGGCCGCCGCGGCTGTGACAGACGATGTCGGCCTGCCAGCCGGCATCGGGCGGCAGATGCGACAGCAGGTCCAGCGCATTCTGCTGCGGCGTCTTGGCGATGCTCCAGTGATCGTAGCCGAACACCTGGCCGTCGTATTGCGCCAGCAGCCGCTGCATGGTGTCGTCGGCAGCCAGGTCGCTGAAGGCGCCTTCGATGGAGCTGAATATCCCGTGCACGAACAGCAGCACCTTGCGGCCGCGCGAGGCCGCCAGTTCGGCCGCCGTTGCCGGCTGGCGCCAGCCGTGGCGCAGGCTGAGCAAGCCTTCGGGCTTGTTGTGCGCTTCGATGGTCTCGATCATCTGCTGCGTCATGCGCTCCTTCACCCGCAAGGCCGCTTGCAGGATCCAGTCCATGCGGCCGGCGGCCGGCGATATTGGCGCCGCCAGCAACTGCGCGCCTTGGCGCGGGAATACAAACTGGATGCAGCCGCTATCCTTGTGACGCACGATGTTCAGGTGGGTGTCGGCAATCTGGGCGGCAGGCAAGGCTGGCGCGGCGGCCAGCGACAAAGGCGGCGCGACGATGTCCGGCGCGGCGTCGGCCAGCGCGCGTTGCAGTTCTTCATGCTTTGCGAATTGCATGCTTATCTCCTGATGGTTCTGGCGCCAGTGTACGATGCTGCGGCCGATCGCCGCGCCGGATTGCGCAGACGCGGCAAGCTAAGCTACACTCACCGATACTGCACAACCTGGACCCATGATGAAACGCTGGATGCGTAGCCGGATACTTCTGGCTGTCGGTTTGTGCTTCGGCCTGGCGCCTGTCCAGGCGCGCGAAGGCTGCCCGGCGGTCACGCGGGTGGGCGTCAGCGACCTGGGCTACACCTCGTTCCGCGAAGATGGGCAGATACGCGGCATCTCGGTCGACGTCGTCAAGGAAATGGCGCGCCGCACCGGTTGCCAGTTCGAATTCTTCTGGTATCCGCGCCAGCGCCTGTTCGTCGAGCTGGAGGCGGGCCGCATCGACATGACGCTGGCCGCGCTGCGCACGCCGGAGCGCGACGCCTACGCCAGCTTCCTGCCTTACGCCTACCTGCAGTACGACCTGATCCTGGCGGAGCCGGCCGGCCAGCATTATGCGGGCCTGAGCGATTTTGTCGCGCGCGGCACCGGCAGACTGAACGTGACGCGCGGCATGGCTTATGACGCCGCCGTCGAAACCCAGCTGGCGCTGCTGGCCTCGGCGGGCAGGCTGGAAGTGGTCAGCGATTTCGAGACCGTGTTCGGCAAGCTGGAGATGGGCCGCGCCGACGGCACGCTGGCCACGCCGCCGATTTACGCCAGGCACCTGAAGACGCGCAACTTCAAAGACCGGCTGTCGGTGATCCCATTGCCGGAGGCGACCGCGCAATTCACCGGTGTCTATCTGTCGAAGAAAACCCTCGGCGCCGACGTGCGCGGGCGCTATGCCGCCGCCGTCAAAGCCATGGTGGCCGAGCAGGTGGTGCCGGTCCTGTATGCCCGGTATTTTGACGACGCCACCGTCAAACGCATATTCCGCCAGGGTCCGGCGCCTTTGCTGGCCGCCCTGGCGAACGGGGATTGAGCTGCCGGCTGTCAGGCGCTTTCGCGCGCCATCAGCGTGAAGCCCAGGTCGATCTGGCGGCTGGCCGGCTCTTCGCCCTTGATGACGGCGCGCAGCAGCTTGGCCGCCTCGTAGCCGATGCGGTAGCGTGGTGTGGCGACCGTGGTCAGCGAGGGATTCATCCAGGCCGAGGCCGGCAAATCATTGAAGCCGCAAATGGCCAGCTGCGACGGCACGGCGATGCCGCGCCGCTGGGACTGGTAGACGGCGCCGTGGGCCAGGTCGTCGTTGCAGCAGAAGATGGCGTCGCAGTCCGGCGCCTGCGCCAGCATGCGGCCCAGCAGCTCGGCCCCCAGCGCGATGGTGGACGGCTCGCCCACCATCACCTCCAGCTTGCTGTCGGCCAGGCCGGCTTCGCGCATGGCCTGGCGGTAGCCTTCGGCGCGGCGCAGGGTGCGCTCGTCCAGCTGGGCGCCGATGAAGCCGATGCGCTTGTGGCCTTTTTCGATCAGGTAGTGCGTCATCGCGTGGCCGGCCTGCACCTGCGAGAAGCCCACCGTCAGCTGCGTGGTGTCGGTGGACATGTCCATCATCGACACCACCGGCACGCGCGAATTGGTCAGGATCTGTTGCACCCGCGGGCTGTGGCTCAGGCCGGAGAGCAGCATGCCGTCGGGATTCGACTGTAAATACGTGCCGATCAGCTTTTCTTCTTCCTTGTCGGAATAGCGGGTATTGCCGATCAGGATCTGGTAGTCGTCGGCGTCCAGCGCGTCCTGGATGCCGGCCAACACCTCGGTGAACACCGCGTTCGACAGCGACGGCACCAGCACCGCGATCACCTTCGATTGCGACGAGGCCAGCGCGCGGGCGGCGCGGTTGGGCACGTAGCCCAGCTCGGCGACGGCCTGCTCGACCCGGTCGCGCAGCGCCTGCGACACCATGTCTGGCTGGGTGATGGCGCGCGAGGCGGTCATGGTCGCCACGCCGGCGCGTTCGGCCACCATGGCCAAAGTGATACGGCCGCTGGCGCGGCTCTTGTTCGCTGCTGTCTTGATCATAGGAGGTAGCCGGTGGTGCTTGTTGATAGCGATATCATACGGCAGCTTGGCCAGACCCCGACAGGGGCTATTTGCAGCCAGCCAACACTTTTTGGTTCTTTTTCGCCATTTCGGCACGTTCGGCGTCGCTCATGATGCCGCGTTCGCCGTTGCTGTCGTAATTGGCCATGCGCACGCCGTCGGCCAGCGCCTGCTGGTTCTTGCGGGCGGCGTCGCAGTTGGCGGCGATGTCGGCTTTTTGCCTGGCCTCGTCGGCGGCCTTTTTGTCGGCGGCGGCGGCGTCGGCCTTGCGCTTGTTGAAGTCGGCGTTCCGCTCGGCCAGCGTCGGCGGCCGCTTGACGGGGCTTTCCGGCGCCGCTTCGGCCGCCGGGGCTTCGGCTTCGGCGTTGGGGTTGAACGGCGCCTTGCCGGGCGCCTTCAGGATGCGCTGTTCCGGCACCGAGGGCGGCGGCGGCCGGTCCGACAATTGCTTGACGCCCTTGTCGTCGATCCAGATGTACTGGGCCATCGCCAGCGAGGAAACGGCCAGCAGCAGGGCGCCGGCCAGGCAATGCAAAGTACGGTCAGTCATGGTAGCGCTCCAGTAAAGCAAGCACCGATTTCGCCATGATTTACGGCAACTGTCAACCATAAAGAAAAAGCCCGCCGTCCGAAGTGGACGACGGGCTGGTCGGAGCTGGCTGCCGGAAGGGCCAGCCAGGCACCGGGTCCGCTTACCAGCCGATGTCGCGCAGCAGCGGGAAGGACAGGTCGTTCGGCGGCGTGACCTCGTGGGTCAGGTCGTTGCTGATCGCCGGTTCCATCAGCATGTTAGGGAAGGCGCTGACGTCGTAGTGCGATACCGACGAACCGCCCTGGTACGGGTTAGGCGCGAACATCAGCAGGCGTCCTGCGGAGTCGGCGCCTGCGCGCAAGGCCAGGTTCACGCCCAGGTTGGCAAACACGTTGGAGTGCAGGCGGGTGCGCTTGGCCAGGGCCGTTTTCAGCGCAATGCCGTCGTCCTGCGAGATGCGTACCGCTGGGATGGTGACGGTAGGATCGGCGCCGCCCAAGCCTGGCGGTGGCGAACCTGGAGCGTTGTCGGCAACGATCATGCCGATCGCGCCGGCATTCTGCACCGCCTTGGCTTTGACCGTGAAGGCGCAAACGCCGCGGTCCACCAGCGCGATCTTGCCGTTGACAGCGGCGGCATTGGCTGCCGACAGCGTGCCGCAAGCCAGGCCGAGGTTAGGCGCGGTGTCGACCACAGGCATGATCTCGCCGGTCATGCCCGGGCTGCTGAGGGTCGGGCCGAAGCTGGCGGTGCCGACCTGCAGGGAGCCGGCGATGCTGGCTGGGCTCAGCAAGGTCAGCGCTGGCGCGCCTTGTTGCAGCACGGTGTTGACATAGCTGTTGGCGATCGGACCGTTCCACACCAGCTTGCCGGATTTCAGCGACGAGGCGGCGCGCTCGGCGGCCGTCATGTCTTTCCACAGCTTGCCGGTGCTGGTGTCCTTCAGGTAGAAGTCCCAGATACTCGGGGTGTTGTCCAGCTGCGCGCCGGTCGAACCGTTGGTGTAGGTCTGGAAGCCCAGGCCGTGGCCGAATTCATGGGTCAGCACGGTCACCAGGTCGACGGCGGTGCCGTGGTTGGCGTCCAGGCCCAGGTAGAACGGCGAACCGGCCAGGCAATTGGCCGTGCCCAGGTTGATGTTGAAGCGGGCGCGGATGTCGGCGACGTCGGAATCAGGATCGGCGCCGGTCAGCTTGCCGGTCTGGGCCTTGCCGAACCAGGCGCCTGCTTGCGGTGCGCCGGCGAAGTCGCGGAACACCTCGGTGGCGCCGGCGCTGCCCAGCACGGCCGACGAGGAGGTGCAGGTCAGCGCTTCCCAGGTGGCCAGCACGCGGATCGGGGTGGTGCTGGTCAGCGTGGCGCCCCATTTGTTGGCGGCGGCCTGGAAGGCGTTCAGGCGCTGGACGCCCAGCGTGGTGCCGGCGTTGCCGCCGACCGGAGCGACCACGGTCGGGTCATTGAAGCCGACGTTGGCAGGGTCGCCGTTGACGATCACGATGGTCGCGGCAGCAAAGCTGGAGGAGGCGAACAGGCAGGCGGCAGCAGCGGCCAGGGTGTTCAGGGTAAAGCGCTTCATTGTTGTTCTCCTTTCACGGCAGGCAGGCTAGGGCCGTGCGCCAGGTGGTGGGCGACATCTTCGCCGGGGACGCAGGATTCGACCAGATTGCCATCGGCATCCTTGTGGATGACGGCAAAGCTGGCGCTGGAGTCGTCCAGCTTGCGGCCGACGCCGCCTTTTGCGGTGGTCAGCGGGGCGATGCGGCCGCCCAGTGCCAGGCGGCCGGCGGCCTTGGCGCTGGTGGCTGGCACGGCTGCGGCGGCCAGGTCGGCGGCTTGTTCTGCCGATGGGCCGACCAGTTGGCCGGCTGCATCTTTGTACGCGACCATGCCGGCGCCTGCCGGCGCGGCGGTGGCGCTCAGCTCAGGTGCGACGACGACGCGCGCGTTCGGGAAGCTCATCAGGCCATTGGCGCCGGTTTGCGGCTCGGCCGCTTGCGCCACCAGGGTGCTGGCCGACAGGCCGGCCAGTGCCAGCAGACGCAGCTGCTTCTTGCGGCTGAATGCCACCACGCCCAGGCCCAGCAACAGCATCAGTGCGGTGGTTGGTTCCGGCACGGCGCTGACGCTGACCGAGTCGATGCCGATGTAATCGCCGTTGATGGCGGTGTCGTTGACCAGATACCGGAAAGCGTAGCGGCCGGTGGTCGCGCCCGACAGGCCGGACAGGCTTAGCGAGTTTGCGGTCCAGCCGGTATCGGCGGACGCGGAATACGTGCCCAACAGGGTGAAGTCACCGGTCGACGAGGTGGTCGTTCCAACGTTGGCGCTGGCGCCAGCGGTGCTGTAATACACCTGGACGGTGTCGACGACGCCTTCGCCGAGCAGGCGCAGCGAGAAGTTCAGTTTTTCGCCGTTCGTCATGGCGACTTCAGGGGTGATCAGCCAGTTGCTGACGGCGCCGCCGAAACCGGCATTGTTGAGGTTTGCCGCTACATACGAAGAAGCCGGGCCGGCTGCGGCGGGGAAGAAATCGCCGCCCTGGAACCAGCTGGTGCTGCCGCCGGCTGCGCTGTTGTTGGTCATCACCCAGCCGCTCGCGCCGAGGGTGCTGATGTCATTGAATCCTTCGTTTAGCAAAGGACTGGCGAAAGCGGAGCTGGCAGCGACGGTGGCTACGAGTCCGGTCAGGTATTTATTCAAGTTCATGATGCCCCAATGGTATTGTTTGCTTGCATACAATTCGCTACGGCAAGCGAGCGCGTTGAACATGTCAGACGGCAACGGTTGTGTGCCTCTGGCCCAAATGACTACGTTTCATAAAGTACAGTAATTTTTCTTGGCTATCTATATATATTATTTATAAGATATCCACGAATGGTCGGCTGAAAACGCTTCCAAGCCTCATGCTAGCTAGCACAGCAGTAGTTTTGGATACGACCAAATTTTGCGTAGAAATAGAGGCTTTTTTGCAACATGTACTAAACGGAACATTGAGAGGAATATAAATTCGACCGGTACCCGCATGGGGGCGCCCGGCAGCGCGAAGAAGTTTCAGACAGGCCACTGCTTTTTCTGTATAATCTGCTTTTGCGCCTATAGGAAATGCTATGCGTCTACTCCAAAAAGCACTCACGTTTGATGACGTGCTTCTCGTCCCCGCGTACTCGAATGTTCTGCCTGCCGATACGTCCCTCAAAACTCGTCTGACCCGTAATATCAGCCTGAACATCCCTTTGCTGTCCGCAGCGATGGATACGGTCACCGAAGCCCGCCTGGCGATTGCCATGGCTCAAGAGGGCGGCATAGGTATCATCCACAAGAACCTGAATCCTAAAGACCAGGCTCGCGAAGTGGCGCGCGTCAAGCGTTTCGAGGCCGGCGTGCTGCGTGATCCGATCACGATTCCGCCGACCATGAAGATCCGCGACGTCATCAAGCTGACCGAGCAATATGGCATTTCCGGCTTCCCTGTCGTCGAAGGCAAGGAAGTGGTCGGCATCATCACCAACCGCGACCTGCGTTTCGAACAGGAACTCGACGCCGAAGCCCGCGCCAAGATGACCCCGCGTGAAAAGCTGGTGTTCGTCAAAGAGGGCGCGGAAGGCGCCGACCGCGACGAAGCCAAGCGCCTGATGAACAAGCACCGCCTCGAGCGCGTGCTGGTCGTCAACGACGCCTTCGAACTGCGCGGCCTGATCACCGTCAAAGACATCCAGAAGTCCACCGAGCACCCGCTGGCGTCGAAAGACTCGCAGGGCAAGCTGCTGGTCGGCGCCGCAGTCGGCGTTGGCGTCAAGGATGAAGAGCGGATCGAACTGCTGGTCGCCGCCGGCGTCGACGTGCTGGTGGTCGACACTGCCCACGGCCACTCGCAAGGCATCCTCGATCGCGTGCGTTGGATCAAGACCAAGTTCCCGCACGTGGACGTCATTGGCGGCAACATCGCCACCGCCGCCGCCGCCAAGGCGCTGGTCGAATACGGCGCGGACGCGGTCAAGGTCGGCATCGGCCCGGGCTCGATCTGCACCACCCGTATCGTGGCCGGCGTCGGCGTACCGCAGATCACCGCGATCTCCAACGTCGCCGAAGCACTGGAAGGCACCGGCGTGCCATGTATCGCCGACGGCGGCATCCGCTTCTCGGGCGACATCTCCAAGGCCCTGGCGGCCGGCGCGTCGACCGTGATGATGGGCTCCATGTTTGCCGGCACCGAAGAGGCGCCGGGCGAAGTGATCCTGTATCAGGGCCGTTCGTACAAATCGTATCGCGGCATGGGCTCGCTGGGCGCCATGTCCGACGGTTCGGCCGACCGCTACTTCCAGGACGCCACCATGAAGGCCGACAAGTTCGTGCCTGAAGGTATCGAAGGCCGCGTCGCCTACAAGGGCAGCGTGCTGGCGATCATCTTCCAGCTGGTCGGCGGCGTGCGTCAATCGATGGGTTACTGCGGTTGCGCCACCATCGACGAACTGCGTAACAAAGCCGAGTTCGTCGAGATCACCTCGGCCGGCATGCGCGAATCGCATGTGCACGACGTGCAAATCACCAAGGAAGCGCCGAACTACCGTTCCGGCGACTAAACAGTCCTTGCAACGCCGGCTGAGTCAAGCCGGCGTTTTTCTATTCTTTACCTCTCCAGTACATTACTCATGCACTCAAAAATCCTCATTCTCGATTTCGGCTCCCAAGTCACCCAGCTGATCGCGCGCCGCGTGCGCGACTCCGGCGTGTTCTCGGAAGTCTACCCGTATGACGTCAGCGACGAGTTCGTGCGCAACTACGGCGCCGCCGGCGTGATCCTGTCGGGCAGCCACAGCTCGACCCTGGAAGGCGACGCCCCGCGCGCGCCGGACGCCGTGTTCGAACTGGGCGTGCCGGTGCTGGGGATCTGCTACGGCATGCAAACCATGGCGGCCCAGCTGGGCGGCAAGGTCGAGAACGGCCTGGTGCGTGAATTCGGCTACGCCGAAGTGCGCGCCCGCAGCCACACCAAACTGCTCGACGGCATCAACGACTTCGTCACCGACGAAGGCCACGGCATGCTGAAAGTATGGATGAGCCACGGCGACAAGGTGCTGGACATGCCGCCAGGCTTCGTCCTGATGGGCAACACCCCGAGCTGCCCGATCGCCGCCATGGCCAACGAAGAGAAACGTTTCTACGGCGTGCAGTGGCACCCGGAAGTGACCCACACGGTGCAGGGCAAGGCCATGCTGGGACGTTTCGTGCACGAGATCTGCGGCTGCAAATCGGACTGGAACATGCCGGACTACATCTCGGAAGCGGTCGAGAAAATCCGCGCGCAAGTGGGCACCGATGAAGTGATCCTGGGCCTGTCCGGCGGCGTCGATTCGTCGGTGGCCGCCGCGCTGATCCACCGCGCCATCGGCGACCAGCTGACCTGCGTGTTCGTCGACCACGGCCTGCTGCGCCTGGACGAAGGCAAGATGGTGATGGACATGTTCGCCAAGAACCTCGGCGTCAAAGTGATTCGCGTCGATGCCGAAGACCAGTTCATGGGCCACCTGGCCGGCGTTGCCGATCCTGAGCAGAAGCGCAAGATCATCGGCCGTGAATTCGTCGAAGTGTTCCAGGTCGAATCGGGCAAGCTGGTCAACGCCAAGTGGCTGGCGCAAGGCACCATCTACCCGGACGTGATCGAGTCGGCCGGCAAGGGCAAGAAGGGCCAGACCATCAAGAGCCACCACAACGTCGGCGGCTTGCCGGAGACCATGAAGCTGAAGCTGCTGGAGCCGCTGCGCGAACTGTTCAAGGACGAGGTGCGCAAGCTGGGCGTGGCGCTGGGCCTGCCGCATGACATGGTCTACCGTCACCCGTTCCCAGGCCCGGGCCTGGGCGTGCGCATCCTCGGCGAAGTGAAGAAGGACTTCGCCGACCTGCTGCGCCGCGCCGACGCGATCTTCATCGAAGAACTGCGCAACACCCCGTACGAGCCGGTGGTGGTGCCAGGTTTCGACCAGGACAGCGTGCCGACCAACTGGTACGAGGCGACGTCGCAAGCGTTTGCCGTGTTCCTGCCGGTGAAATCGGTGGGCGTGATGGGCGACGGCCGCACCTACGAATACGTCGTGGCATTGCGCGCCGTGCAGACGCAGGACTTCATGACCGCGCACTGGGCGCACCTGCCGCACGCGCTGCTGGGCAAGGTGTCCAATCGCATCATCAATGAAGTGCGCGGCATCAACCGTGTGGTGTACGACATCAGCGGCAAGCCGCCTGCGACCATCGAGTGGGAGTGATTTCCTAGTCGGCAGCCGCTGGCGCTGCCTGGCAAACGGATGAGACTAAGCCCCTGATTTTCAGGGGCTTTTTCTTTTTTCGATTATTTGGGTGCGCGCGTATTGCGGCGGAGCGCCCCGACCAACATGCCCAAGCCCAGCACGAGCATCGACGCCATGCCCGGTTCCGGTACCGGGCTCGTAATCTCCCGCGCGATGAAGGACAGGTTATCCGCGTAGCCATCGTTATCGTTCGAAGCGAGACGCTCCATCGACAGCCAGAACGACAGCTTGCTGGTGCCAGCAGGCATGATTCCCACGGACTCCCGGTAGTACAGGCCGGTCTGGTTGCCGCGATCTTGCGGGGTGACGGGACCGATCGCGGCGTTTCCTATCGCATTGTTCGCCGCATCGAGAAACTGCACATAGAACAGTGCGTTATCGCCCTGGGCGGCCCAGCCGCCGAGCCATCCGCTCAGGGAATAGGAACTGTTCTTGGCCGTCGGCACGCCGAAGTCCAGGGTCTGAGTGCCCACGGCATACTGCCCGAGGCCGGCGAACATCTTGGTTCCGCGATCGACCGGGCCAGGCTGGGTGGGCAGCACCCAGTTGTTGCCATAGTCCACCGACTGGACCATGTTGTAACCCGTGTAGCCGCTCCAGCCGCTCACGCCTGCTTCGGCATCGCCGTTGACAATGAGGTTGTGACCGTAGATGACATCAGCCTTGCCACTGCACGCCACGGCGAACAAGGCCGCGGCAACGAAAAATCTGCACTTCATGAAAAGCTCCTTATAAAAGTCAAATGACGCGGTACTGGTCAAGTTGGGCTGCCCCGCGCATCGCAGGGTCACTGATAGACGGCAAGCCGTTTTCCAGATGGCCGGCGAAGCGGCGCAACCAGCCCGGCAAGCCAGCCACACGCAGGCTGTAGTCGTACCAGTTGGAACTCGATGCCAGCGGAAGCCGGACCGCGCTCCTCGAACGTGCGACGACGCGCACTTCCAACGGCTTGTTCGCGTAATACTTGTTGGCGGTGAGTAGGAAGGTGCATGGCTGTGCGCCATTGTTGACCAGGTCAATGACCAACTCGCCGGCGCTGCGTTCGGCGCGAATGCTGATTTCCGGCCATGCAGCGTTGCCGTCACCGCGCACGTCCCCAACGATGTGGCGATGAAAGCCGTTCGGTCCCAGTACCCAGAGATCGTAGGCAGATGCGGTGTTCCAGCGGCCTGTGAGCTGTTTGCCAGGTTCGACCGTATAGCGGCGCGGGACCTGGTCCAACGCCAGGCGGTCGTACACATGAAACACCGCCCCGGCTTCGCCCAGGTTGTCGAATCTGAGTTCCACCTGGCCGCCTCCGACCGGCACCTGTGCCTGCACCTGGAGTTCGTAGGGCAGGGCGCGTGCCGGACGCACGCCGGCAGCCTGGACGGGGGCCGTCAGGGAGGTCGGCGTTGCGGGTACCTTGGTGTTTGGCAGGCTCAGCGCCATCGAACGCCGCGCGGCCGTTTCCGGCAGCAGTTGCGTGAACCCGTTGTCGTTCGGGTTGGCGAAGTCGAAACAGGACAACAGGTTGCCGCTCACCGCACGGCGCCACGGGCTGATCAGCGGCTCGCGCACACCGAAACGCGCCTCGATGAAACGCACCACCGATGTGTGGTCGAAGACCTGCGAATTCACCCAGCCGCCCTTGGTCCACGGCGAGATCACATACATCGGAACGCGCGGCCCGAGACCGTAGGGGCGATGGTGCGTACGTGCATCGGCGCCGTTGAGCACGTGATGGTATTCGCCGGTCGTGTCGACGGACGACGCGCCGGCGAGCTGCGACTGCGCCGGATTGCTGTTGTAACTCGTGTACGCAGGGACCGCCGGCGGTGGCATGTGGTCGAAGAAGCCGTCGTTCTCGTCGAAGTTGATGAGCAGGACCGTCTTGCTCCAGCTCTCGGGATTGGCGGTCAGGGCGTCCAGCACGCGCGCGATGTAGTCGGCGCCCGACGCGGGACTGGAGGGACCCGGGTGTTCGGAGCCTTCGGCGGTCGCGACGACCCAGCTGACCTGCGGCAGGCGGTTGGCCAGCACGTCGGCCTTGAGCAGGTCGATGTCACGCGTCGTGGTGCCGCGATCGCGCAGGGATTGCGAGTAGCCCGGCCGGCGATACCACGCGTTGCGGAACGAGCGGAATCCCGCCAGCGAGTTATCGGTGAAGTTGTCCGCCATGTTCTGGTAAACCTGCCACTTGATACCCGCCGCTTCGAGTCGCTCCGGATAGGTGGTCCACAAGTAGTCGGTCGACATGTCCGGATTGAAGTCGTCGCGGCTGTTGTCAGTCGATGGGCCGCCTGCGGCCGCCTGGGGATCGTTGTGACCGCTGAACAGAAACAGCCGGTTGGTGTTGGTACCGGTCTGGGTTGCGCAGTGATAGTGGTCGCAGATGGTAAAGGCACGCGCGAGTGAGAACTGGAAGGGAATGTCGGCGTCGGCGTAATAGCCCATCGCGTGGTTCTGCTTGACCGTGCACCAGTCGTTCATGCGTCCGTGGTCCCACGCCAGCTGGGCGTCGAGCCAGGCATGTGGCGTCCCGGCCACGCGCATGACTGGAAAGTCCTGCACCGTGTTGAGCCGGAACGGCGCGATGGCGCTGCCCTGCGGCCAGTTGGGCCGGCCAGGCACCGGCGCCCCGCCGACAGAGCGCTGCACGAAGACCGATTTGCGATTGAACAGATTTTGCCGGTCCATCACCGGAATCGGGAAGGGATCACCGAATCCCCTTACTCCTTCCATGGTGCCAAAGTAATGGTCGAAACTGCGGTTCTCCTGCGTCAGCACGACGATATGCTCAACATCCTGCAGGCTGCGAGTGCGCTGGTTGGCGGGGAGGGCGAGCGCCTTTTGGATGGACGGCGGAAAGGTCGCAAGCACGGCACTTGCGCCGGCCGACTTGCCCATTTTGCGGAGGAAGTCACGTCGGCTCATGCACGCACCTGCGTGCGCGCGAGCGCGAATTTGAAAATATGCATTTGATTGATCCAGTCGATTGTCGGGAAAACATGAAAACTGTAGGCATGCAGGCAATAATTTACGTAACAACGATGAAATGTTGATGACATGGCATGCAATTGATAGCACTTCGCTTAGTCGGTGACTTGCAATGCCTAAATAATGTGCGATAATTTCCGTACGGATACAAAATGGCGGCGCCAAGGCAGATGATGAAGAATCAATATTTAACAAAATTCAACGCATCTGCGGTTGCGCTGCCGGCGCTCGCGCTGTGTACGGCTGCCCTGTTGAGCGCATGCGGCGGGGGCGCCACTGACAACTCGGCTGAACCGCGTCTGGTACAGGGCGCGGCTCCGCTCGCAACCGGCTCGACCACGCTGGTGCTGGATCCCGCCACGCTGCCGGCCGAAGACGCCCAGCGCATGGCGCTGCCGTCGTTCCACATGGCCCCGGTCGAACTGCAGGCGCCGGACGACCATGCCGACAGCGCCACCGCGCCGGTGCACGCGCAGGCTGTCCCGACTGAATTTCAGAACCTGTCGACTCGCCGCCTGACCATGCAGGCGCTGCGTGGCCGTCACCTGGAAGCCATGCGGAGTCTGAGCCCGGAAGCGGCCGCAGCGCCGGCAGCCTCCGGCAGCGTGGTGGCGACCTACACTCCGGCCCAGATCCGCGCCGCTTATGGCTTGCCGGCGCTGCCGGCGGCCGGCAGCGCATTGACGGCGGCCCAGGCGGCCCAGCTGGGCGCCGGCCAGACCATCTACATCCTCGACGCCTACCATGACCCGAACGTGGCCGCCGAACTGGCCGCGTTCAACACCAAATTCAGCCTGCCGGCCTGCACCACCAAGACCATCGCTCCTGCGGCCAGCCTGCCGTTGGCCGCCGCCTCCACCAGCGGCTGCGAACTGGCCGTGGTGTACAGCACCGCCGGCGGCGCCATGACCGCGACCCAGCCCTCGTACGACGCCGGCTGGGCCAGCGAAATCACGCTCGACGTGCAGTGGGCGCACGCCACCGCGCCACTGGCCCGCATCGTGCTGATCGAAACCGCCGATCCAAGCTACAACAATCTGCTGGGCGGCGCCAAGCTGGCCAACGCGATGGGGCCGGGTATCGTCTCGATGAGTTTTGGCGGCGCTGAAAGTAGCGGCACCGTCTCCTCCGACAGCGTATTCGCCGCCGCCGGCATGACCTATCTGGCCGCCACCGGCGACTCCGGCGCGGGCGTGTCGTGGCCAGCGGTCGCGCCGCATGTGCTGGCGGTCGGTGGCACCACGCTCAGCTACAGTGGCAGCGGACTGCGTTCCGAAGTGGCCTGGTCCGGCACCGGCGGCGGCGTCAGCCTGTACACGGCCACGCCGAGCTACCAGACCAACGCCGTGCCGGGCATGGGTACGCCCGCGCGCCGCACGGTGGCCGATGTCGCCTTCAATGCCAATCCGTCGTCCGGCCAGTACGTGGCGATGATCGCGCCCGGCAGCAGCACGGTGCGCTGGGGCAGCGTGGGCGGCACCAGCCTGTCGACGCCGCAATGGGCCGGCCTGATCGCGGTGGCCAACGCCACCCGCGCGCTGAACGGCAAGGCGGCAATCGGCGCGCCGCACGCGGCCCTGTACGGCGGGATCTCCTCCGTGCCGGGCAGCTACGCATCCTCCTTTGCCGATATCACCTCCGGCAGCCACGGCACATGCGCTGCCTGTACCGCCAAGACCGGCTACGACCAGTTGACCGGCCTGGGCACGCCGAATGTGTCCAGCCTATTGTCGACGCTGTCGGGCCTGACCGTCGCCGCCGCGCCGCAGGTGGGCTCGGCCAGCATCAAAGGCACGGTCGGGACAGCGTTGACGTTCACGATTTCCACCGTTGCGGCCAATGCGGTCAGCTATACGCTGACCGGGGCGCCGTCCGGCATGAGTGTCAGCAGCGCCGGCGTGGTCAGCTGGGCAGCGCCGGTGGCCGGGACCTACGCCGTCACCGTGACCGCCAAGGACAGCAAGACCGGCCTCAGCGGGCAGGGCGTGTACACCGTCGTCATCGCGCCGTTGTCGGCGCCGGTGCTGACTTCGGGCACCATCAGCGGCAAGGTGGGCGTGGCGTTGTCGTTCTCGGCGGCGGCCAGCAATGCCAATCCGGTCACCTACGCGCTGAGCGGCGCGCCGTCCGGCATGGCGATCAGCACTGCGGGCCTGGTCAGCTGGGCCAAGCCGGTGGCCGGCAGCTATTCCGTCACCGTCACCGCCAAGGACAGCAAGACCGGCTTGAGCGGCCAGGCCAAGTACACGGTGCAAATCACCGCCGGTGGCCCGGTGATCACGGCCGCGGCCATGACGGGCGTGGCGGGCAAGCCTATGACGGGCTTGATCACCATCGTCGACAATGGCGCCAGTTCGGTGTCGATCACGATCACCGGGGTACCGCTGGGGATGATGTTCCAGTCCAGCGGCCTGAGCGTTATGCCGTACTGGAACGCGCCGGTGGCCGGCAGCTATCAATTGAAGGTGGTGGTGACCGATAATGCCGGAGGCAGCGCCCAGCTGACGATCCCGGTGACGGTGACGGCGCGCTGATCGAAATTACAGACAACAGTCAGCTGGCCGTCCAGCCACCGCCCAGGGCTTTATACAGGGACACGGTGGCCTGCAGGCGCTTCAGCTTCAGTATTCCCAACTCATTTTGCACGTCCGACAGGTTGCGCTGGGTATCGAGCACGGTCATCAAGTCTTCCGCCCCCGCCTTGTAGCGGATCTCCGACAAATTGAAGGCAAGACGCGTCTGTTCCAGTTCGACCTGTTTCAGCTGACGCTGCTCATCGATGCTCCTGATCTGGCCTAGCACGGTGTCTACTTCCGCCAGCGCCGCGAGCACGGTCGAGCGATACGCCTTCACCAGCTCCTGTTTTTGTTCGATGGCCAGATCACGTTCGGTCCGCAGACGTCCGCCGTCGAAAATCGGCGCCATCAGCGAAGCGCCGACATTGGCGAACAAATTCTGGCCATTGAGCAGCGAGAGCAGGGCGCTGCTTTGCGTCCCCGTCGATCCGGTCAGGCGTATGCTGGGAAACAGTGCCGCGCGCGCCGCGTCCACGTTGGCGCTGGCCGCCGCCAACGTCGCTTCTGAACGGCGAATATCCGGCCGCCGCGACAGCAGTTCGGAGGGCAGGCCCGGCGTCACCTCGGGCAAGCTGATGGTGTCGAGTCCGCCATGCCCGATCCGGAAGGTTTGCGGCGGGCGACCGAGCAAGATGGCCAATGCCGATTGCGCTTCGCGTTCCTGTTGTTGCAAATCGGGAATCGTGGCATGTTGGCTGGCAACGGCGGAACGCTGGCGGGCCAGGTCGACCGACGTGGCGGCCCCCACGCTGCGCTGCGCCTCGACCAGCGACAGCACACGTTCGGCATTGCCGACGTTCTCGCGCGCCACGTCGAGGCGGTCGTGGAGCGACAGCACTTGCAGATAGGTCGACACAATGCCGCTCGTCACCGTCAAGGCGACGGTTTGCCGATCATAGAAATTGGCCCTCAGCGATGCCTCGGCCGCGGCGATGCCGGCCTTGCTCTTGCCCCAGAAATCAATTTCGTAAGACACTTGCAACAGGCCGCTGGACGACACATTGGCGTTGTGATGGCTGCCGAGCGGCAGATCCCGGCTGGCGCCTGCGGACACATCGACCGATGGCAGCAGGGCGACCCCCGCAATGCGGGCCTGAGCCTCTGCCTGGCGCACACGCGACAGCGCTGCGGCCAGTTCCAGATTGCCTTCTTGTCCCTCGCCTACCAGCTGGCACAGCTCGGCGCTGCCAAAATGTTGCCACCACTGGGCATCGGGCCATTCCTGGGCGCGCGCTTTATCCGCCTGCGACCAGCCGGCCGGCAAGTCGAGTGCCGGCGGCGCTTCCGCCACGGGAATCGTGTGCGCACAGCCTGCCAGCAGGACGCCGGCCAGACACAGCGAGGAGAACAGGGCGCGGCGCTTCATGGCGTTCCCATCAGCGCAGCGTGGCGCCACCGGCGCCCGCAGCGGCCGGCTTGGGCCGCAGCGCGACGGCCGGCGCCGGGCCGGCCAGCAATTGCTCGCCGGCTTCCAGGCCGGACAGCACTTGCACCTGCTGCTGATTGCGCACGCCAAGTTTCAGCTTGCGCGCATCGACCTGGCCGTTGGCGGTCAACACGTTGACCTCGCATAATTTCTCCGCATCGCACTTGCCCAGCAAGTTGAGCGGCAACAGCACCGCATCCCTGGCCTGCGCGACGATGAACTGCACCTGGGTAGTCATGCCGCTCATGAGCTCCTGCTCCGGATTGTTGACCTCGAACAGGACGTTGTAAAAAGTCTGCTTGCCCTGTTCGCCCGTGCCTTCGGCGGGCACCGGAAGTACCTGCCGCAGCTTGCCCGACCAGATGCGGCCAGGATAACCGGGCGTCTTGAAATTGGCCGGCATGCCGCGTCGCAGCAGCGTCACATCGATCTCGGCCACGCGTGCCTGCACCGTCATTTGTGTAAGATCCGCGATGCGCATCAAGGGCACGGCGGCTTGCCCGACACTCGCCGTTTGTCCGGGCCGCGCATTCACGGCGACCACGGTTCCGGAAATCGGCGCCAGCACCTGCGTGTGCTGGCGGCTCTCCTCATCGGATTTGAGCGTCGTCTCGAGCTGGTGGATCTGGGCGTTGATGGAGTCCACCCGGGCGCGGGCCGAAGACAGACTCATGCGGCTCGACTCGAAGCTTTCTTCGCGCGTGGCATTTTGCGCCTTGAGCTGGGTCTGGCGCTTGAACTGCAGCTCGGCAAAGTCCATCTGTGCCTGCTGGTCTGCCAGTTCGGCCTGCAGGCGCGCCATTTGAGCGCGATTGCTTGCCATCTGGTTTGCCTGGACCGCGGGCGACATTTCCATCACCACTTTGCCTTTTTGCACAGTATCTCCGACGGCAACCAGGACCTCTTTTACCTGGCCAGCCACCGGGATGTCCACGTCCGCGAATTGATGGAATTGCAGTTTTCCGATGGCGTCGACCGTTTGCTGCAGATCACCGCGCTGCACCGTCACGGTGTCCGCGGGCGGGTGCGGCAGCTCCGCCGTGGCAGCCGGCGGCGGCGCCTTCGGTGGTTGCGGCACTTGCGCCAGCACAACGCCGGCGTTGAGCGCCATCGCCAGCGCGCCGGCCGTCAGGCCGCCATGCCATCGGGACCAGGACGGGCCGGCAGCAACAGGGCGGCGAGCGCGTCCACCGGTCATCAGTTTTACATCGGGATAAGGCAGGTGCATGCGGTGGGTCCAACCAGGTCGTGACGCGACAAGTAAGGCCCCTCGCATCGTTAGAAACTGCGGGTATTCTAGCGCATTCATGCGCCGGCATCGCGCGCGACGCGCCAGAGCGCATCGTTCTACGCGCCCACCTGCTTGATCTTGATGGTCAGCCTGTAGACGGCCGGTGCGTCAGCGTCCTGGATTGCCATGGCCACCTGCCATGTCTTGCCTTTGCTGGTCTTGGTGAAGCTGCGGCCAAGCTTGCCGGCAGCGGGCAGCTCGCGCCAACCGGCCGCGCCCATCTTGATCGCGCTCTGGTCGAGGAAGTCCGAGCTGCCAGCCGCCAGTTCGATACGTCCGCCCACCTCCCATTGATTGACATCGCCAGCGTCGATCAGGCGTTCCCACATTGCGCCCTTGGGCACGAACTCGGCAACGTCGGGCATCTGATAGGCAGCCAGCTGGCCGAAGGCGAGCTTGCCTTCTTCGCGCCACTCGTATTCCATGCCGCGGGCGACACTTTCGGCCCGCAAAGCGCCCAGTTCGCGGTACACCATGTGCAGCGCGCCATCGATGCCCGAGGACAGTCCGCCGGTGGTGACGATCTTGCCGTTGTCGACATAGCGCCGGTCGTTGACCACCTTCGCCTTTGGAAACATCGCCGCCAGTTGTTCCGTCGCGCCGACGATGGTGGTCGCCGACTGCCCATCGAGCAAGCCGGCCTTGCCCATGATGAAGGCGCCGGTGCACACCGACAGCACGGCGCGGCTGTCGACGGCGCGCGCGCGTGTCCAGTCGAGTGCCTTGGGATCGCGGATGACGCTGCCCACGTCGCCGCCGGGGACGACCACAATGTCGGCCTGTGGCGCATGCTCAAGGTCGTAATCGGGCGTCATCTGCAAGCCCCAGGCCGAACGTACGCTGTTGGTGCTGCCGGCAACAGTAAAGATGGTGGCGCCGGACTGGCCGAACACTTCCATCGGGCCGGAATAGTCGATGTCCTGCACACCATTGAAGATCAACACGGCAACGCGCAGGCGCTGGGATTTATCGATCAATTCCATGCCGTCGGTGGGACATATCCCTGGCTTGTCATACTCGGCGACCGGATGGCCGGCCATGTGGGCGTGGCTGGCCATCTGGCAGACATAGACCGGCTTTTTCTGCGCGACCATGTCGGCCGCAGCGGCAGACGTTACCGCGCCACACAGCGCCAGCGCGCATGCCACGGCCATCATGCGGGCCGTGTGCCGCCGCGCGCGCGAAGGGGATGCGGCGCTTCCGGCGTGGACCGGGGCGCCAGTGTCGATGGCCGTTGGGAGGTGGTTCATGGTGATCCTGGAGCGGTAGTGAAGAGGCAACCAGTCTCCCATCGTCCAGGCGCCCGCGCGAGGGGCTTGGCTGCAGCCCGGCGTGGATTGGCTGCAAAGCCGTCCGGTGCGCCCCTGGTTCGCTTATGATGGGGCCATGAAAAGCGCACATGTTATATCGAAACTATGGTTGCAGATTGTTGCAGTCTGGCTGACCATCGCCCTGGTCGATGCGACCCAAACGGTGATCAGCATGCGCGCGATGGGCATGCACCACCTGTGGGCCACCCTGTTTATGGTGACAGCAGCCAGCTGGGCCGCGTGGCCCGTGTTCACTCCCGCCGTGCTCGTTTTACTGCAACGCTTGCGCCTGCCGTCCAGGTCGGCGCTGCCGTGGCTGGCGCATGCAGCGACCTGCGCCGTCATCTGCCTGGTTTGGGCCACGTGGGCCTCGCTGCTTGAACACCTGACCAACCCCTTGGCCAACCCCGCCGGTCCGACCGCGTTCTCAGTGCTCTGGTATCCGAAATTCTATGGCATGCTCATCGTCGGAGGAATACTGTATGGCGCCATCGTGGCGCTGAACCATACGGTCGAGGCCCACAATCGCCTGGCGCAGCAGCAGGCCGCGAGCGCGCGCATGGCTGAAGTGCTGGCGCAGGCGCAACTAGCCACGCTCAAACTCCAGCTGGAGCCGCATTTCGTTTTCAACTGTCTCAACGCGATCACCGGGCTGATACGCGAGGAGCGGGGCAACGATGCGATTGCGATGATCGCCGCGCTCGGCGACCTGTTGCGGCGGGTGACCGACCACTCCGACCGCCAATACGTTACGTTGGAAGACGAGATCACATTCCTGCGCAAGTACCTGGCGCTGCAGCAGATGCGTTTCGCCGAGCGCTTGCGCTACCATATCGACATTCCCGATCAGTTGCTGGCGGCCCGGGTGCCTGACTTTATCCTGCAACCACTGGTGGAAAACGCCATCAAGCACGGCATCGGCAAGCGCACCAAGGGCGGCGCGCTGCGCATCGGGGCGGCGCGCGCGGGCCCGGTTCTGACCCTGACCGTCTATAACGACGGTCCGCTTCTGCCTCCGGAGACAGGCGTTGGCGTGGGCTTGGGCAATACGCGGCAACGCCTGGCCGCGCTGTACGGCGGCGCGCAGACGTTCGCGCTCAAGAACCGTGACGAGCTGGGCGTGCTTGCCACAATTACCCTGCCATATCGTGAGGATTGATGGATCACAGCACCGTTGCACTGCGCGCCCTGATTGTCGACGACGAGCCGCTCGCGCGCAGCAATATCGCCGCGCTGCTGGCGCGTGACGCCGGAATACAGCTGGTCGGCCAATGCGGTTCTGCCGAGGACGCCATGGCCGCGATTGCCGCCTGCAAGCCGGACCTGGTTTTTCTGGATGTGGAAATGCCCGAGTGCGACGGTTTCGAACTGCTCGACCGTCTCGGGCCGGTGCTGCCGTTTGCCATCGTCTTCGTTACCGCCCATCACCAATTCGCCTTGCGCGCTTTCGAGGTGGGCGCGCTCGACTACTTAATGAAACCGTTCGACGACCAGCGCTTCCAGCGCGTGCTGGAACGGGTCAAGGAGCGCCTGCGGATTCCCGGCGCCAGCCAACGGTTCATGGTCAGGAATGGCAATGTGCTCGACGTGGTCAAGTACGCAGACGTCGACTGGATTGAAGCGAGCGATTATTACTCGACCCTGCATGCCGGCGGGCGTGCCCATATGTTGCGCCGCAGCCTGGCCGATCTGGAGGTGTTGCTGGCGCCCTTTGGCTTCTGCCGGATTCATCGCTCGGCCATCGTCAATCTCGACCGCATCCGTGCGCTGGAGCTGTGTCCGGACGGCGAATATGAAATCGTCCTTGACAGCACGCAGCGCCTGCGCATGAGCAGGCGGTACCGCAAACCCGTTATGGATCGGCTGGCCTAGCGAAGGCTGGCGGCGACGGCTGCTGGCGCGGTCTGAGCTTGAGCGGGCCGCGACCGATGGGACGTTCGCGCTGCATGTACTCGGGGCCGCGCTGGCTATCGTCTGCGGCTACCTGGCGATGATCGTCGCCGGCCTGTACGCCCACAGGCTTGGGGCTTCGACGGCTTATCGGAATTTCAGCGTGGGCATCAGCGTCCTGGGAATCGCCTCGCTGGCGATACTCATGGCCACCACCACCGGCAGCTCGACGGACATCCTGGTCCCGACGGGGCCCTGGGATGGAGCATGGGAGCGCGGTGGCTGCTACGCGCTCATCATCTGGGAACTCGTCACCGGCGTGTCGCTGCTCGTGGCCGGTACGGTCCCACCAGTACAATAGGGGGTGTTCCATATTTTAAAGGCCATCGCAATGTTGAATGACTTGCTCGAAGAAATGCTGTTCTGCGAATTCATGCTGGTGTGCGAATCGCATGACTGCCGCGCGTTTTTTGAATTCGAAGAAGTCGCCAACGATCCCATGGACGAGTGGGCCAAGCGGGCGGCGGTGGCGGCGAGGGCGTGCGGTTGGACGATAGGCCGCACGGGACTGGTGAAATGCGCAAAATGTGCCGCGCGCGTTGATTGACCTGCTACCCTATGATGCCTTAGACCGCATTTGAAAGGTTCAGCATGTCCGAAAACATTCCTACGCTGTACGAATGGCTGGGCGGTATCGATGCCCTGCGTCGTCTGACCTCGCGCTTCTACGAGCATGTCAAGCAAGATACCTTGCTGGGCCCTGTGTTTGCCCATATGGGCGGCGATCATCCGGCGCACGTTGCCGCTTTTCTTGCCGAGGTGCTGGGTGGGCCCACCACCTACTCCGAGCAGTACGGAGGGCACCCGCACATGATTCAGCAGCATCTCAACCGGCATCTGGTCCAGGAGCAGCGGCGCCGATGGGTTGCGCTGCTGCTGGAAACAGCCGATGAGTTGGGCATGCCCGACGATCCGGAATTCCGCTCGGCGCTGGTTGGCTATCTAGAGTGGGGTTCGCGCCTGGCTGTCATCAACTCGCAGCCGGGGGCGCAAGCCGATCAGGACGCGCCCATGCCCAAGTGGGGCTGGGGCGAAGTCAAGGGACCATATCGTGGTTAAAACGAGGCGTGCGATGGTGGTGCTCACGCTGCTCACCGGCCTGCTGGCAGGTGGCGTGATTTCGGCGGCGGATGTGGTGATCGCGGCGCCGAACGTGGTCGCGATCTCGCCACAGCTCGTCACATCCGGCCAGCCAAGCGCAGAGGCACTGGCCGGCTTGGCCGCGCAGGGGTTTGGAGCAGTCATCTACCTGGCGCCGCTGACCGTGCCGGACGCCATTGCTGGTGAAGCGGAGATCGTTCGCAAGCAGGGCCTTGAGTTCATCAATATTCCTATCCGCTTCGGCAATCCCACCGAGGCCGACTTCCAGTCGTTCGTGGCTGCCATGCGGCGACTGGGTGATCGCAAAGTCCTGGTCCATTGCCAGGTCAATATGCGCGCATCCAGCATGACCTTCCTGTATCGCGCCATCGTCCTGCACGAGAAGCCCGAGCTGGCGTATGAATCGGTCGCGCGGGTGTGGTCGCCGGAGGGGCCTTGGAAGAGCTTGCTGGTGTCCCAGCTACGAAAAGCGGGTATTCAGTTTGAGCCGTATTGAAGAGGCGGGCTGTGGCGAGCGGCATTATGCAAATCACCAACCGGCTTAACGAAATGTAGCAACGGTCCCGTCGGCTATGCCGGATGCGCAGCGCAGGTGCTAGCATCCGGCAATAATCAGACCAGGAGACCGTATCTATGCAGCACTTCAGCACCACCTGTCTGGCGGCAGTCGCCACGATCTGCCTGCCATTGTCGGCCGCAACGGCGGCCGACGCCGGCCATCCGGCGCCGCGCCGCATCGTGGTCGATGTCGCGCAGGCACTCACGCCGCTCGACCGCTTCTACGACCTGTCGGTCGGCTCCGACTACCCTGGCACCTTGCTGCGCGACGACAGCATGGCGCAGTTGCAGACCACGGTCGACGAGCTCGGCTTCCGCTACCTGCGCTTCCACGCCATCTTCCACGACGTGCTGGGCACGGTGCGCGTCGAAGACGGCAAGGTCGTCTACGACTGGACCAAGCTGGACCAGCTGTACGACAAGATGCTGGCGCGCCACATCAAGCCTTTCGTCGAGCTGGGCTTCACGCCCAAGGCGATGGCGACCTCGAACAGCCAGATCTTCTACTGGCAAGGAAACACCTCGCATCCCGACCCGGCCAAATGGAAGGACCTGATCGCGGCCTTCGTGCGCCACATCGAGCAGCGCTACGGCCAGCAGGAAGTGCGCAGCTGGTTCTTCGAAGTGTGGAACGAGCCCAACCTGGACGGCTTCTGGGAGCACGCCGACCAGAAAGCCTATTTCGAGCTGTACGACCTGACCGCCAACACCATCAAGTCCATCGATCCGGCGCTGCGCGTGGGCGGGCCGTCCACCGCCGGCGCCGCCTGGGTGCCGGAATTCCTCGACCACGTGGCCCATAGCGGCGCCGCCGTCGATTTCGTCACCACCCACACCTACGGCGTGGACGGCGGCTTCCTCGACGAAAAAGGCGAGGGCGACACCAAGCTGTCGCCGTCGCCGGACGCCATCGTCGGCGACGTGCGGCGCGTGCGCGAGCAGATCTCGGCGTCGAAATTCCCCACGCTGCCTCTGTACTTCACCGAGTGGAGCACCAGCTACACGCCACGCGACCTGGTGCACGATTCCTACATCAGCTCGACCTACATACTCAGCAAGCTCAAGGCCACCAAGGGCCTGGTGCAGGGCATGAGCTACTGGACCTATAGCGACCTGTTCGAAGAGCCGGGGCCGCCGAGCAAGCCGTTCGAAGGCGGCTTCGGCCTGCTCAATCCGCAGGGCGTCCGCAAGCCCGCGTATTTCGCCTACAAGTACCTGCACGCGCTGAGCGGCAACGAGATCCCGGTCGCCGATGCGCAAGTGATGGCGTCCGCGGACGGCCGCAAGGTGACCGCGCTGGTGTGGGACTTCCAGCAGCCGGAGCAGAAGGTCAGCAACCGGCCGTTCTACAGCCGCGTGGTGCCATCGTCGCCGTCGGCGCCGCTGGCGCTGCGCATCAGCCACGTCAAGGCCGGCAAGTACCGGCTGCAGGTGCGCCGCAGCGGTTTCCGCGCCAACGACGCCTACTCGGCCTACATCGAGATGGGGGCGCCGAAGACGCTGACCCCGGCCCAGGTCGAGCAGCTGCACGGGCTCACCCGCGACCTGCCCGAGACCGACCGCGTGATCAAGGTCGGCAAGAGCGGCGCCGTCGATCTGACCGTGCCGATGCGCAGCAACGACGTCGCCCTGGTGACCCTGGCGCGGGAGGATTAAGACGACGCGACCCTGAGTGCCGGGGCCGTGCCGTCGTATCCGCGCGGCGCGGTCTTTTTTTGCGGATGCGCCAGATCGCATCGGCTATACTGGTCCGTTACAGGGGGCGGCCATGCCGAGGATAGTCATTCTGCTATTGTTGTTGCTGAGCCTGGCTGCGCAGGGCAGGGAGCTGAAGTTTGTCGGCCAGGAATCCCCTGCCTTCAATGCCACTGTGGCGGGAGTCTACACCGGGGCGATGGTGGAAATTGCCCAGGCGGTGTGCGCGCGGCTCGGCCATCAATGCTCGTTTACCGGCATGCCCCTGCTCAGGGCGCTGACGGAAAGCCGGACCGGCCGCGCTGACGCGGTGCTGAGCCTGTTGCTCAACGACGAGCGCTCCTCTTACCTGAATTTCACCGACGGCATTATCGTGTCCCACGTGGCCTTCCTGGGTAATCCCGGCGCGGTTCCGGTGCATAGCGAACGTGAATTGGACGGCTATACGGTGGCCTCGGTGCGCGGCTCGACCACCTTGCGTATGCTGGAAGGCAAGGCCGTCCGCCTGAGCAAGATGCGGGTGGTGGCCGAAACCGATATCGCCACCATCGTGCAAAAGCTGCACGCCGGCCGCTACGGCGACAAGGCGCTGATCTACGGTCCCCAGGCGATGCTGGAAATCACCGCGGCGGAACTGGAGATCAGGACTGTGCCGGTGCTGGTGGCCGACAAGCTGGAGTTCCGCATCGCTTTCGCCAAACACCTGGAGCCGGCCGTCCTGGCCGGCTTCAACAGCGAGTTGCAGAAGCTGCGCGGCGCCGGCGAGCTGGCGCGCATCGCCCGCAAGTATGGGCTGGACGTTGATTGACTAATTAACCGGGCAGCACAGCCGAAACGATGGAGCGGCGAACGATTGCTTTCTTGTACTCGACCCCGCGCTTTTCGAACACCTTGCGCAATGTGGCTCCGTCATCGCTGGCAGGCGTTTGTTCTTTCACCATCATGGCGGATGCATGCCGCACATCGTAGTACTCGGTCCAGTGGACCGGGACGCGGTGGCTGTGGCCGTCGCCACCCCGGACCGAGACATGGTCCACCCGCTCGACGCTACCGTATCCGCTGGCCACGACGCGCACGCGTTGCGATCCGTCGGCGTCGTTTTCCGACGTGGTCTTGAGGATACTCCGGGTAACGCAGTCCGGGTGTTTGAACACCGCCTCGCCGTGGTAATTTGCAATCGCCTCATGCTCCCAGAAACACGATTTGCTGGTGTAGGTGTCCTTGTAAATATCGGAATGAGGACGGTGTTGCTGGTACAACGGGATGGCCAGTAGCGGTGCAATGCCAAAATAGAACGAACGGAAAAAGTCGTTGTGGTAGGTGTTGAAGAAAGTACGCGCATGCGCCAGTTCATAAGCGTGAAACTTTTCCGGCTCGCCGCCAACATCGGTTTCACGCATATGCTCTGGCTCCACGATGTTGATCATGTGCGTTTTTCTAAATTCGAAATCGTCGCCATAGCCGACCAGGTCGTCTTGTAGCAGCTTCAACATCTCCTGCTGCGCCAGTGGCGTGAACAACAGGCGGAACTGCACCTCGTGGTTGCGATCGGTTGCGTCGAACAGGGCATCGAATTCACGGTTGGACATCACCGTGAAAGTCTTTCCTTCCCCCACGTCGCGGGACTTTTTCTCAAGTTTTTTAATGGCGCGATTTTTTCGCATCCTGTCGAAAAAGCCGTCTTCCAGCTTGGACAGTTTCGACGGGCTGCGGCTGAATATAAGATCGGGCGCGGCTTCGTTGCCATAGACGATAAATGTCTGGTTGCCATATTCCGGATACGGCTGTTCAACCGACGCGCGCAGCGTCTCGCGGCGTGTCTCGGTGCGGTATTTGCCGTCGGCGCCGCGAACCTGCTCGGTCCAACTGATATCCAGTGAGCCGTGGTAGGTTCTGCTTCCCATCCAATGCGTCAAAGTGCGCGCCAGAATGAATGGATTGCCATTCAGCACGCCGCTGTGGGAAAAGACGATGGACTCATCGCCACCCAGATCGCCGGACCAGCCGAAACTGTTGCGAAGTTCCGTCATGCGGCCGTTGGAAAAGTACGGATCGAACGCCAGCCGTGGCAAGGTTTTTTGCACCAGCTTGGCGGCGATGTCCCAGTCGAACAGCCGGTTGAGCGGCGCCATCTGACCCCATGCCTCGGCGCGTTTCGCGTCGCGCGCCTGTTCCAGCGCTTTCAAGCGCGCATAGGAATCGTTGATGGTCCGGTTGAGCCAGTAGATCGCAGGCAAAAATGCTGCCGTCGGCGCCAGCATCCACGGCCACGAATATTCCATGTAGATGTACAGCAGCGCCACCAGGGTTGCCGCAATGAGGACGCCACGTAGTACCCGCCACCATTTGTTGGTGGAGCTCGCTCCTCCGGCCTGCTTTTCCAGCAGTCGCAGTTGCTGAACAGTTCTGGCATTGGCATCCGCGTCAACGCCGGACTGGCGCACCAGGTCTTCAAAGAAATTCGACGTGTTATCGATGTGAGCAGTCTTGAATTCGGCCGCGTATTGCTCTAACGGCTCGTGTACGTCATCGATCAAAAGAACGTACCCCTGGCGGCGGCCTTGGTTTCGGCGGAAGCGGTAAATGGAATGCGGGTGGTAAAGCCGGCGCGGGCAGCAACGATCTGCTTGGCGGGCCAGGCAAACACATCCTGGTTCCACATCGCTACGGTGTCGTTGTACAGCGTGCGCGCAGCAGTGATTTCCTTCTGCAGATAGCTGTTCTGCCGCATCGCATCGGCAATGGCGGCTTGCGCCTTCAGGTCGGGATACGACTCGCACGCCATGCTGATGCGCGAAAAAACTCCGTCAATCTGTTGTGAAGCCGCATTGCGTAGCGCGTCCGAACTTCCATCGTGACCGCTTCTGTAGGCCGCCACCGACTTCATGACGTCCTTGTCCAGATCGATCGACTTTGCAACCAGGCCAACGACGTTGTTGAGGATGACGACGCGCTGTTCCAGGTAGTTATCAATCTGCGATGCGTCGGCTTGAATTTTTTGCTGCAGTTTGCGCAAATAGGACAAGGCGTTGATCTTCATGAACAAGAAAATCAGGCCCGGGAGTATGCCCGCCGCCAGAAGTCCAATGCTGTGCAGCTGGGGCAGCGCGTTGGTTGCCAGTGCAATGATTCCGGGAATAGTCCCGACAGTCCACAGCGCAATTTCAAACACCAGGGAGCCGGTGCCGATTTGAACGGGGATCTGTTTGTTGATGACATTGATGTCGCGTCCCTCATGGTCAATCGGGCCGGTGGTTTCGTCTAAATCATTTGCCATAAATAGTATTCCTTAAATCATTGTTTGCTAAATGATCAGTGTAACATTAGTTGTTACCGGGAAATCTATCCAATCCTTGCAGTCAAACGTATCGCCCGCGCCAGCTGCGCGAACGCCGGCGCGATGTGGGCCGATTCCACGCAGGCATAGCCCAGCACCAGCCCGGACTGGCTGCGCGCGTGCTGATGGTAGTAGCCCGACAATGGCCGCACCGCGATGCCCATCTGCTGCGCCGTTTGCGCCACCGCCCGGTCGTCGCAGCCTGGCGGCAGGTACAGGGTCAGGTGCAGGCCGGCATCGGCGCCGGCCGCGTGCACCTGCTCCGGCGCGAACTCGGCGGCGATGGCCCGCTGCAAAATCTCCAGCCTGCTGCCATACAGCAGACGCATGCGCCGGATATGGGCGTTGAAATGGCCGCGCTCGATGAACGCCGCCATGGTCGCCTGCAGCGGCGCGTGGCCGGACCGGTACACCTCTTCCATGCCGGTCACGAAGGCCGGCGCCAGCGCTTCCGGCAGCACCAGGTAGCCCAGCCGCAGGCCGGGAAACATGGTCTTGCTGAAGGTGCCCATGTACAGCACGCGTTCGCCGCGATCCATGCCTTGCAGCGACGCGAGCGGCCGGCCGCCGTAACGGAACTCGCTGTCGTAGTCGTCCTCGATGATCCAGCAGCCGTGGCGCTGCGCATACTCCAGCAACATGCGGCGGCGCGACAGGCTCATCACGGTCCCCAGCGGATACTGGTGCGACGGAGTCACGAAGATGAAGCGCGGCGGCCGCGCCAGTTGGCCTGGCTTCGGGCAGATGCCTTCCTGGTCCAAGCCGACCGGCCGGATCTCCACGCCCGCCGCCGCCAGCATATTGCGCGCGCCCCAGTAGCAGGGATCTTCCACCCACGCCGCGTCGCCCGGATCGCTGAGCAGGCGCATGCACAGGTCGATCGACTGGTGGATGCCGCCGGTGATGACGATCTGCTCCGGCGTGCAGTCCACCGAACGCGACACCTTCAGGTAGTTGGCCAGCGCTTCGCGCAAGGGCTGGTAGCCGCCGCCATGGCCGTAAGTGAGGCTGGCGACCGGCGGATTGCGCCAGATGCGCGATTGCAGCGCGTTCCAGGTCTTGTGCGGGAACTGCGTCACGTCCGGCACGCCGGGCACGAACGCTCCCCATTGCTGATGGGAGGCGCCGGCGTGGGCCACCAGCTTGCGGCCGCGCTGCGACAGGGCGCTGTGCGCACTGGCCGTCGCCGGCTTGCGGCGCGCAGTGGCCGGCGGCGCGCCGTCGAGCATCGGCACGGTGTCGGCGACGTAGGTGCCGCCGCTGCCGCGCGTCTCCAGGTAGCCTTCGGCTAGCAGCTGCTCGTAGCCATACAGGACGGTGTTGCGCGACAGGCCCAGCTGGAGCGCCAGGTCGCGGCTGGACGGCAGGCGCGTGTCGGCCGGCAGTACGCGGTCGAGAATGAGCTGGCGCAGCAGCTGGTAGATCCGCTGATTGCGCGGCTGGCCGGGAACTTTGTCGAGATGGAGCAGCAGGTAGTCGGATACGGTGAAGGTGCGCATGGCCCAGTATAGCGTGGGCGGAATCTTGGTACCATCTAAAAATCGAAATTGGCACTATCAACTGGTGCCAAGACGCGCGACCATGGACGCCTCTTAACTCGTCATGGCAGGAAGCAGCATGGATAGCAATCGCGATTGGCAGCAGCGCAAAAACCAGAGCACCCCACGCGGCGTGGGCGTGATGTGTGATTTCTACGCGGAGCGCGCATTGAATGCGGAGCTTTGGGATATCGAAGGCCGCCGCTATATCGACTTCGGCGCCGGCATCGCGGTGCTCAACACCGGGCATAGCCACCCGCGCATACTGGCCGCCGTCAGCGAGCAGTTGCAGCGCTTCAGCCATACCGCCTACCAGATCGTGCCTTACGCCTCCTATGTCGCGCTGGCCGAGAAGATCAACCAGATCACGCCAGGTACCCACGCTAAGAAGACAGCCTTCTTCAGCACCGGCGCCGAGGCGGTCGAGAACGCGATCAAGATCGCCCGTTCCGCCACCGGCCGCGCCGGCGTGATCGCCTTCAGCGGCGGCTTCCACGGCCGCACCATGATGGGCATGGCGCTGACCGGCAAGGTCGAACCCTATAAAACCGGCTTTGGCCCTTTCCCGGCGGAGGTGTTCCACGTGCCGTTCCCAAACGCGCTGCATGGCGTCACGGTGGAGCAGTCGCTGGCCGCGCTGAACACGTTGTTCAAGGCCGATATCGAACCGAAGCGGGTGGCCGCCATCATCATCGAGCCGGTGCAGGGCGAGGGCGGTTTCTATGTCGCGCCGCCGGAATTCATGCGTGCCTTGCGCGCGCTGTGCGACACCCACGGCATCTTGCTGATCGCCGACGAGATCCAGACCGGCTTCGCCCGCACCGGCAAGATGTTCGCGATGGACCACTACGACGTGCTGCCGGACCTGATGACGATGGCCAAGAGCCTGGCGGGCGGTTTGCCGCTGTCGGCGGTGTGTGGCCGGGCCGAGATCATGGACGCGCCGGGACCGGGTGGCTTGGGCGGCACCTACGGCGGTAATCCGCTGGCGGTGGCGGCGGCGCACGCGGTGCTGGACGTGATCGAAGAGGAGCGGCTGTGCGAACGCGCGGTGACGGTGGCGCAGCGCCTGCGCGACAGGCTGGAGGCGGCGCGCGCCGATGTGCCGGAGATCGCCGAGGTGCGCGGCATCGGTGCGATGCTGGCGGTGGAGTTCCGCGACCCGCAGAGCGGCGCGCCGAACCCCGCCTTCACCAAGAAGGTTCAGACGCACGCGATGAGCAATGGCTTGCTGCTGTTGACCTGCGGCGGCTACGGCCAGGTGATACGTTTCCTGTGCCCGCTGACGATAGGCGATACGGTGCTGGACGAAGCGCTCGACATTCTCGACGCAGCCCTGCGCGCGTAACGAAGCCTGGAAATACCGTCATTCCCGCGAAGGCGGGAATCCATACGTCGCGTGGTCAGAGGCGGAGCATGGATTCCCGCCTGCGCGGGAATGACGGATTAACGTGTCCATAAGGAGAGACGAATTATGCTGAAGCTAACAGATCCATCCCTGCTGCGCCAGCAGGCATACATCAACGGCGAGTGGAGCGATGCCGATGGCGGCGCCACGCTGGCCGTGACCAATCCCGCTACCGGCGAACAGCTCGGCGCCGTGCCGCTGATGGGCGCCGCCGAAACGCGCCGCGCCATCGCCGCCGCCAACGCGGCCTGGCCGGCCTGGCGCAAGAAGAGTGCCAAGGAACGCGCCGCCATCCTGCGCAAGTGGAATGACCTGATCCTGGCAAACGCAGAAGACCTGGCGCAGTTGATGACGGCGGAGCAGGGCAAGCCACTGGCCGAATCGCGTGGCGAAGTGGCGTATGGCGCTTCCTTCATCGAATGGTTCGGCGAGGAGGCCAAGCGCGTCGCCGGCGAAACCTTGGCCTCGCCATGGACGGACCGCCGCCTGCTGGTGACAAAGGAGCCGATCGGCGTCTGCGCCGCCATCACGCCATGGAACTTTCCGATCGCGATGATCACCCGCAAAGTCGGCCCGGCGCTGGCCGCCGGCTGCACCATGGTGCTCAAGCCGGCGGAAGCGACGCCATTCTCCGCGCTGGCGCTGGCCCTGCTGGCCGAACGCGCAGGCGTGCCGGCCGGCGTGTTCAGCGTGGTGACCGGCAAGCCGAAGGACATCGGCGCCGAGATGACTTCCAACCCCACCGTGCGCAAGTTGACCTTCACCGGCTCGACGGCGGTCGGCCGTCTGCTGATGGAGCAAAGCGCCAAGACCATCAAGAAGCTGTCGCTGGAACTGGGCGGCAACGCGCCGTTCATCGTGTTCGATGATGCCGATCTCGATGCGGCGGTGGAGGGCGCGCTGGCCTCCAAGTACCGCAACGCCGGTCAGACCTGCGTCTGCGCCAACCGCATCTACGTGCAGGACGGCGTGTACGAACAATTCGCCGACAAGCTGGTGGCCGCCGTGGCCAAGCTCAAAGTCGGCAACGGCGCGGACGATGGCGTGACCCAAGGGCCGCTGATCGACGAGAAGGCAGTACAAAAGGTCGAGCAGCACGTGGCCGACGCACTGGCCAAGGGCGGGCGCCTGCTGGCCGGCGGCCGGCGGCACGCGCTGGGCCACAGCTTCTTCCAGCCGACCGTGATCGCTGACATCACCAGCGACATGATCGTCGCCACCGAGGAGACCTTCGGCCCGCTGGCGCCGCTGTTCCGCTTCAAGAGCGACGAGGAAGTCATCGCGCTGGCCAACGACACCGAGTTCGGTCTGGCCAGCTACTTCTACTCGCGCGACATCGGCCGCATCTGGCGCGTGGCGGAGGGGTTGGAGAGCGGCATGGTCGGCGTCAACACCGGGCTGATCTCCAACGAAATCGCACCGTTCGGCGGCGTCAAGCAATCGGGCCTGGGGCGCGAAGGATCGCGCCACGGCATCGACGACTATCTGGTGATGAAATACGTCTGCCTGGGCGGACTCTAACGAGCGTGCGCATCCAGCAGGCATTGCTGGAACGCGAGCGCTACCCGCGACGGCCGGGGCGAGCCGCGCAGTATCGCGACGAAATCGCACTCGTAGCGGAATAGCGATGGATTTACGGCGCGCATCTTGCCATCCGCTACGAAGCCCCGCGCATAATGGTCCGGCAAGAACCCCAGGTACTTGCCGGACAAGATCAGCGTCGCGATCGACTCCTGGTCGAAACCCGTGGCCTTGCGCGGCAGCCGCACCTGCTGGCTGATCTCCATATTGGGCGAATGATAGCCCAGTCCCGCGAACTGATAACTACGGATGCCGTGCCAATCCAACCCGGCGTCGGCCCGCGCAAACAGCGGGTGATTCGCGCCACAGTGCAGCAGCATCGTCTCGCCGAACAGCGTGTCGTAGCTCAGGCTTTCCGAACTACGGTGCGCCGGAATAATCCCGACCTGGAACTGGCCGTCAATGACGCCGCGTTCAATCATGTTGATCGTCGCGACGTGGAAGTTCAACGCCACATCCGGCGCCAGTTCGGCAAACAAGGCTATCGCCTCGCTGATCTTGCAGGCCGGATTGCTGGCCGTCTTGTCGAATACCGCCACGTGCAGCTGGCCGCCCATGCGGCGATGGATGTCGTCCACGCTGGCGCGAAAGATGTCGGCCGAGGCCAGAAGGCGCTGGGTCTCCTCGTAGATGCGTTCGCCCTCGGCGGTCAGCGCAAAACCGGCCCGGCCACGGCTGCACAGGCGCAGTTTCAGCCGTTCTTCCAGATCCTTCACATGCCGGCTGACCGTGGAGATGCCGATGTTGAGCTCCAGCCCGGCCGCAGCCATGCCGCCGCAATCGGCCACGCTTTTAAACACTTGCAGCAAGCGAAAATCCATGTCGCTCAACTGTCCCAGTACGGCCTTGGTCTTTGGTTGCATAAAACGCTAACTAAGCAGTGATAGATTGATAAATATGGAAGTGAAATCTTACCCTAGAATCGACGCCATCAACGCTTTTTTAACAGGAGACGAACATGAAGCAAGGCGACACCCGTACCGACGCCGCTTGGCTGGAGGCCCACTGGATGCCGTTCTCCGGCAACCGCAATTTCAAGGCCGACCCGCGCATCATCGTCGGTGCACAGGGCAGCTACTACACTGACATCGACGGCCGCCGCATCTTCGACGGCCTGTCGGGCCTGTGGTGCAGCGGCCTCGGCCACGGCCACCCGAAGATCACCGAAGCCGTCAGCCGCCAGATGGCAACGCTGGACTACGCGCCGGCCTTCCAGTTCGGCCATCCGCAGTCGTTCGCGCTGGCCAACCGCCTGAAGGAGCTGACGCCGGACGGACTCGATTACGTCTTCTTCACCGGCTCCGGCTCGGAAGCGGCGGACACCTCGCTGAAGATGGCGCGTGCCTACTGGCGCGCCAAGGGGCAGGCCAGCAAGACCGTGCTGATCGGCCGCGAGAAGGGCTATCACGGCGTCAATTTCGGCGGCATTTCCGTCGGCGGCATCGCCGGCAACCGCAAGATGTTCGGCCAGGGCATCCAGGCCGATCACCTGCCGCACACCCAGCTGAAGCAGAACGCCTTCTCGCGCGGCATGCCGGAGCATGGCATCGAACTGGCGGACGAGTTGCTCGACCTGATCGCGCTGCATGACGCATCGAACATCGCCGCCGTCATCGTCGAACCGTTCTCCGGTTCGGCCGGCGTGGTGATACCGCCGAAAGGCTATCTGCAGCGCCTGCGCCAGATCTGCGACGCCCACAACATCCTGCTGATTTTCGATGAAGTCATTACCGGCTTCGGCCGCGTTGGCGCCTACACCGCCGCACAGGCTTTCGGCGTCACGCCGGACATCATGAACCTGGCCAAGCAGGTGACCAACGGCGCCCAGCCGCTCGGCGCCGTGCTGGCCTCGAAAGAAATCTACGACACCTTCATGGCCAATGGCGGCCCCGAATACATGGTCGAGTTCGCGCATGGCTACACCTACTCGGCACACCCGGTCGCCTGCGCGGCGGGCCTGGCGGCGCTGGATGTGCTGGTCGGCGAGCAGATGATCGAGCGGGTGCAGGGCCTGGCGCCGCATTTCGAAGACGCGGTGCACAGCCTCAAGGGCAGCAAGCACGTCACCGACATCCGCAACATCGGGCTGGCAGCTGGCCTGACCATCGCCGCGCTGCCTGGCGAACCGGCGCGCCGGCCGTACGAGATCGCCATGAAGTGCTGGCGCAAAGGCTTTTACGTACGCTACGGCGGCGACACCATCCAGCTGGCGCCGCCATTCATTTCCACCCCGGCCGAGATCGACAGCCTGGTCTCCGCACTGGGCGAAGCCATCCATGAAACCGCCTGATGTAGCGCCGAATAGCCGCTTAAGCGTCATTCCCGCGCACGCGGGAATCCATGCTTCGCTGGAGGGGATACTCGGCATGGGTTCCCGCCTGCGCGGGAACGACCGGGGATTTTTTACTCAAACAATACAGGAACACCGCATATGGAATCGAACAACCTCATCGGCCACTTGATCGACGGCCAGGATGTCTACGGCACCGGCCGTTCGCAATACGTCTACAACCCGGCCACCGGCGCGGCGGAGAAGCGCGTGCTGCTGGCCGACCGGCTAACCGTCGAAGCCGCCATCGCTTCGGCCCAGGCCGCGTTTCCGGCCTGGCGCAACACGCCGCCGCTGAAGCGCGCGCGTGTCATGAGCAACCTGAAGCAGCTGCTGGAGCAGCACGCCGACGAGATCTGCCAGCTCATCACGGCCGAGCACGGCAAAGTGCTCAGTGACGCCATGGGCGAGCTGCAGCGCGGCATCGAGAACATCGAGTACGCCAGCTACGCGCCGGAGCTGCTGAAGGGCGAACACAGCAAGAACGCCGGCCCGTCCATCGATTCCTGGAGCGAGATGCAGCCGCTGGGCGTTGTGGCCGGCATCACGCCGTTCAACTTCCCGGCGATGGTGCCGTTGTGGATGTGGCCGCTGGCCATCGCTTGCGGCAACACCTTCGTGCTCAAGCCGTCGGAACGCGATCCCTCGTCCACCTTGCTGATCGCCCGCCTGGCGCTGGAGGCGGGCTTGCCGCCGGGCGTGCTCAATGTCGTCAACGGCGACAAGGAAGCGGTCGATACGCTGTTGCTCGATACGCGCGTACAGGCGGTCAGCTTCGTCGGCTCGACCCCGATCGCCCAGTACATTTACGCCACCGGCACCGCGCAGGGCAAGCGCATCCAGGCGCTGGGCGGAGCCAAGAATCACGCGGTCGTCATGCCGGACGCCGACATCCCGCAAGCTGTCAGCGCACTGATGGGCGCGGCCTACGGCGCGTGTGGCGAGCGCTGCATGGCGATCCCGCTGCTGGTGGCGGTCGGTGATGCGACGGCCGACGCCCTGATCGCCGGCCTGCGCACCGAGATCGGCAAGATGCGTGTCGGCCCAGGCGACGATGCGCGCAGCGACATGGGGCCGCTGGTCACGCGCCAGCACTACGACAAGGTGCGCGGCTATGTGGCGAATGGCGTGGCCGAAGGCGCGACGCTGCTGGTCGACGGCCGCGAGATCGAACTGCCGAAGGGCTACGAGGATGGCTACTACCTCGGTCCCTGCCTGTTCGACCACGTCACGCCGAACATGCGCATCTACCAGGAAGAGATTTTCGGCCCGGTGCTGGGCGTGGTGCGGGTCGCCTCGCTGCAGGCAGCGATGGATCTGATCGACGCGCATGAGTACGGCAACGGAACCTGCATCTTCACCCGCGACGGCGAGGCGGCGCGTTACTTCAGCGACGGCATCCAGGTCGGCATGGTGGGCGTGAACGTGCCGTTGCCGGTGCCGGTGGCCTATCACTCCTTCGGCGGCTGGAAGCGTTCGCTGTTCGGCGATCTCGGCGCGTATGGTCCGGACGGCGTGCGCTTCTACACCCGGCGCAAGACGATCACCCAGCGCTGGCCTTCCGCCGGCCTGCGTGAAGCCGCGGTGTTCAGCTTCCCGTCTAACCAGTAAGGAGCTGAACTCGCGCCTGAGCGGCAGGTCTAATTGATCTCGACCATCCTCTCTGGAGACATCATGAAGAACCCTGCTGGCAAGCTAGTCCTCCTGGCGTTCATCGGCGCCGTGGCGGCGCATGAGGCGGGCGCCGTCGCGCTGTACTGGACCAAGACGCCCGTCAAGAGCGGCTCCGTTAAAACCTGCCTGGGATTCGCGTCCGACGCCATGCGTGGCACCGGCATGCAGGGCATACGGGTATCGAGCATGGAGGTGGCCGGTTCGCGTGGCAATGCCTACGTTGCCATCACCTGTGTGAACACGGCGCCACGTGCTACGGCGGTCGTCATGGTCGCGGGTAACGAATTGGGAGAAACGCGCCAGCTCAGCGAGGAGCTGCAAAGGAAAATCGCCGGCATCACGCTGATCGACGACTCGCAATAAGTCATCGACTCGGCATACCGCTTATGCCAGCCCCACCACTCCTGCTGGAGTGAGTGGGGCGCTCGCGTTCGCGTGTTCGCATGGCAGCCGCAGCTGTCGTAAAAAAGCGAATAAAAGATCAGTTTTTTCAAAAGTATTTGCGGACTTGATCCGCTTTTCGGGTACTATTTTTCAAAAGCCGACTAATTGTTCGGTTTGTGATGCAAACGATAAAGGAGCACTACCAATGGCAAAGAAGGCAATCATCTCCATCCTGGGCGGCGGCGGCATGATGGGGCAGGGCATCATCCGTGACCTGCTGTCCGACCGCAGCATTGTGGAGATCGGCGAAGTACGGGTATTCGATAGCGACCGCAACCGCATGACGGCCCTGCGCGACGAACTGGGCGATGCCCGCCTGACGCTGCACGACCTGGACGTGGCCGATCCCACGGCACTGGCGCGCGCGCTGGCCGGTTCCGACATTTGCGTCAACTCGGTGCCGACGCTGGCCGGACACCAGATGGCGATCTTCGAAGCGGCGCTGGGCGCCCGCGTCGATTATGTGGACCTGGGCGGCCTGGGCACCTTCACCGTCAAGCAGCTGCAATGGCAGCAGCGTTTCCGTGACGCCGGCGTGGTGGCGGTGCTGGGCGTGGGCGCCGATCCCGGCATGTCGAACGTGATCTGCCGCGCCGTGGCCGACGAGCTGGACGAGATCGACAGCATCAACCTGTACTGGGCCGCGACGCTGACCGGCGATGAGAATCCGGTGCTGGTGCCGCCGTACAGCGTATCGACCGTGCTGGCCGAGTATGCCCATCCGTGCCTGCAATTCCTCGATGGCCGGCATGTCGAATGCGCGCCGCAGACCGGTGTCGAAACCATCGACCTGCCGGCGCCGTGGGGCAGTTGCGAGTTCATGTACTCGATCCACTCCGAGCAGCTGACCGTGCCGCTGGCCGACGGTATCCGCGAAAAAGGCATCAAGGAATTCACCTGGAAACTGCACCTGCCGCATCGCGAGCATGAGGCGTGGGTAGGGCTGGTCAAGGCCGGCTTCGGCGACTTCGACCGCACGGTGGACATCAACGGCGTAGCGGTGCGTCCGCTTGACGTGCTCAACGCCGTCATCCAGCGCAACATCGCCGAGAACCAGGAGCGTATCCCGCAGCAGAAGAGTCACGAGATCCATTTCGCCATCGGCCGTGGCCGTGTCGGCGGAAAGGCCGCGACGGCGCGCTGCCAGGTCATCGTCCGTCCCAACGCGATGTACGAGGGCTATGTGGACGCGGCCACCTCGATGAACGCATCGATCGCGGTGCAACTGATGCTGAGCGAGCCGCGCCGTCCCGGTGTGTATGCGCCGGAAGCGTACTTCAACGCGGTCAGCTATTTCCGCGAAGCGGAGAAGCGCGAGTTCGACATCACCATGACGCGCGACATCGGCTGAGCGGACGGAGAGCAACCATGCGCAACCTGCTTTATATCGACGGCGCCCTGGTCGAACCGGCCCGCGGCGGATTCCTCGAGGTGATCGATCCGGCCACCGGCGATTGCTTCGCGCTGGCCGCCGCCGCGACCGAGGCCGATGTCGATGCCGCCGTGGCCGCCGCCCGTCGCGCCTTCGACCACGGCCCATGGCCGCGCATGCCGGCCGCCCAGCGCGCCGCCGTGCTGCGGCTGGTGGCCGGCGCCATCCGCACCGACCTGGAGGAACTGGCGACACTGGAAATGCGCGACAACGGCAAGCCGCTGAAGGAAGCGCGCGGCGACATCGCCGACGCCGCCTACTGCTTCGACTACTACGCCGACATGGCCGAACAGGCCGAGGCCGAAGGCGACGCCACGCACGATGTCGGCGACGACCGCTTCCATTGCCGGGTACGCAAGGAGCCGCTGGGCGTGGTGGGCGCGATCACGCCGTGGAACTTCCCGCTGCTGATGGCGGCGTGGAAGGTGGCGCCTGCGCTGGCGGCCGGTTGCTGCGTGGTGCTCAAGCCGTCCGAGTTGTGTCCGCTGACGTGCGGCGCGCTGGCGCACTACCTGCACGAGGCCGGCTTGCCGGCCGGCGCATTCAACCTGCTGACAGGGACCGGGCCGGACGCCGGCGTCCCGCTGAGCATGCATGCCGGCGTCGACAAGCTGGCCTTCACCGGCTCGCAGGCGACTGGCACGCGGGTGATGCAGGCGGCGGCGCCCGGCATCCGCAACGTCAGCCTGGAGCTGGGCGGCAAATCGCCGTTCATCGTGTTTGCCGACTGCGATCTGGACAAGGCAGTCGAGTGGATACAGTTCGGCGTGTTCTGGAACCAGGGGCAGATTTGTTCCGCCACCTCGCGCCTGCTGGTGGAACGGCCGATCTACGAGGCCTTGCTGGCGCGGCTGGTCGCGGCGGCGCAGCGCATCCTGATCGGTCCCGGCGATCTCGACGGCGTGCAGATGGGGCCCATCGTGTCGGAAGGGCAGCGGCGTCGGGTACTGGAAGGTATCGAGCGCGGCAGGGCCGAAGGCGCGCGGCTGGTCAGCGGCGGTTGCAGCCCACCGCAACTGGTGCGCGGCTATTTCGTCCAACCGACCATCTTCGCCGACGTCCCGCTCGACAGCTGGATCTGGCGCGAAGAAGTGTTCGGCCCGGTGTTGTGCGTGCGCCCGTTCGACACCGAAGCCGAAGCGCTTGCCGTCGCCAACGACAGCCGCTTCGGCCTGGCCGGAGCGGTGATGTCGGCCGACCTGGAACGGTGCGAGCGGGTGGCCAATGCGCTGCGTGCAGGCGTGGTGTGGATCAACTGCTCGCAGCCGACCTTTACCCAATTGCCGTGGGGCGGCTACAAAGCCTCCGGCATTGGCCGCGAGCTGGGGCGGCACGGCTACGAAGCCTATCTGGAGGTGAAGCAGATCACCCGCTTCGACGCCAACGCCGACTGGAACTGGTACCAGCCGGCGGCAGTGATAAGCAAATAGTCCAATTTACAACGCTGTACAAAAACGTGTGGAAAACTGAATATTTATTCGGTTATAGTCTGCACATAAAAATAATCCAAACGGAGACAAGAAGATGGTTAAGCAAACACCTTACGGCGTCATGCGCCGCTTGATACTCGGCGGCTTGTGGCTGGCCGGCGCCAGCGGCGCCGCAATGGCCGCCGACGCGACCCAGCTCGGCACCACGCTGACCCCGCTGGGCGCGGAAATGGCAGGCAGCAAGGACGGCCGCATCCCGGCCTGGAAAAACGAAGTCCAGTCCACCGACGGCTGGGCCTGGGGCAAGCCGCGCAAGGAGTTCTGGAAATACAAGAACGATGCATCCCAGTACACGATCAACGCCGCCAACATGGCCCAGCACGCCGATGTGCTGACGCCGGGCCAGATGGCGCTGCTCAAACAGAATCCCGGCTTCCAGATGGACGTCTACCCGACCCGCCGCAGCTGCGGCGTGCCGGACTTCGTCGCCGACAACACCCGCAAGAACGTCGCCAGCGCCAAGATGGGCGCAGACGGATGGAGCCTGAAGGCCGCCGTCGTACCCGGCATTCCATTCCCGCTGCCGACCACCGGCGCCCAGGCGATGATGAACATGAAGCTGCGCTATCGCGGCGTCGGCGTCGAATACCAGAATGGCTACACCATGGTATCGCCACGCCGTGGCAGCGAGGACTGGATCACGGCCGGCTACGAGCAGAACTATTTCTTCCCGACCGGGAAGAAGGGCTCGTTCAACCTGAGCGACGTCGGCAATGTCGAGTACTACACCTACTTCACCTACAAGTCGCCGGCCGCGCTGGCCGGCCAGGCGCTGGCCGCCAACATCCTGTTCGATAGTTCGAGCAACGAGACGTTCTACTATTTCCCCGGCCAGCGCCGTGTGCGCCGCCTGCCGGCCTATGCCTACGATGCGCCGCAGATCGGCTTCGAGAACCAGTACCTGCTCGACGAGACCGCGATGTTCACCGGCACGCTGGACCGCTTCGACTGGAAGATCGTCGGCAAGAAGGAAGTGTTGGTGCCGTACAACGCCTTCGGCGCGTATGACTTCAAGGCTAAGATCTCGGACGTGGTCGGCCGCAACGCGCTGGCCGCCAGCGCCCGCCGCTACGAGCTGCACCGCGTGTGGGTGGTCGAGGCGACGGTGAAGCAGGGCGCGCGCCACGTGTCGCCGAAGCGCACCTACTACCTCGATGAAGACAGCTGGAATGCGGTACTGGCCGAGGACTATGACGTCCAGGGCGCGCTGTGGAAGGTCCGTGAAGGCTATCTGGTACCGGTCTACGAGACGGGCACCTGCGATGTGCTGGCCTTCAGCCAGTACAACCTGCCGGAAGGCCGCTATGTATTCGACTTCACCACCGTCGGCGCTGGTACCGACGTCAAGTGGCTGACGGAAAGCCGTGGCGAACGCACCAAAGCGTCGTTCTTCACCTCAGAAAACCTGCGCGCCATCAGCGACCGCTAATCCGTCCACCACATTCCGGAGTCTTTTATGAACAAGCCGTTTATCATGGCCTGCGCGATCGGTACGTCCGTCGCCAGCCTGGGCGTGCGCGCCGAAACCTTTAGCAACGAGTACGTCAAGGGCAGTTTCGATTCCACCATCAGCATCGGCACCGGCATCCGCACCCGTGGTCCGAATCCGACCCTGGTCAGCGCCGGCAATACCGGCGGGCCGGAAGGCCAGTTGTCGCCAACCAGCGGCCTCGGCGACCAGGGCGACCTGAACTACGGCAAGGGCGATGCCTTCACCACCTACCTGAAGGGTTCGCACGAGCTGCTGCTCAGCTTCCCTGAGGGCATTACCGCGATGGGCCGGGTCAGTTGGCTGCGCGATTTCACGGCCGCCCATACCACCGGCTGGACCAGCGTCGGCACGCCGCCCGGCTTGGACGGCAACCTGTCCGACGATGCCCGCAAGGACTTGCGTTTCAAGGCCCGCGTGCTGGACCTGTGGGTCAGCAAGCGCTTCGACATCGACGGCCACATGCTGCGCATCCGCGCCGGTAACCAGGTGATCAGCTGGGGCGAAAGCCTGTTCATCCCCGGCGGCATCAACGTCACCAACGCGGTCGACCTGATGCGCCTGTCGCAGCCGGGCACGCAGCTGAAGGAGGCCATCCTGCCGGCGCCCATCGTCAGCGCGGCCGCGGGCCTGGGCAACGGCTTCAACGCCGAAGCCTATGTGCAGCTGGGCTGGAACGCCAACTACATGCCGCCGACCGGCAGCTACTGGTCGAACTACAACGGCATCGGCGCCGGCCACGACGACTACTTCCTGCAAGAGACCAAGGCCAGGAACGGCGGCCAGTGGGGGCTGTCGCTGCGCTACCAGCCGCCCGGCACGCAGCTGAACCTGGGCGCCTACGCCATCAACTACCACGACAAGTCGCCATCGTTCACCTTCAACAATCCGAATGGCGCGCTGGGCTGGGTGTATGGCGAAGACCGCAAGCTGTACGGCATGTCGGCCAACTTCCCGGTCGGTAACTGGGCGGTCGGCGGCGAATTCTCCTACCGTCCGAAAGACGCCGTGACGATCAACTCGGCCACCACCGGCTGCGCCTCGCAGGGCGGCAAATGCTGGGTCGACACCACCCGCATGCAGGCGGCCGTCACCGGCATGTTCAGCCTGACGCCGGACACCGCGTCGACCCTGCTGGGCCTGTTGCACGCCGATTCCGGCAACTTCATGGCGGAAGCCGTGGCGATCCGCTTCCCGGACATGCAAACCCAGTACGGCGACGACCTGGTGTCGGCCGGTGGCTGGGGCTGGGGCCAGGAGTATTCGGCAGCAGGCACGCCGAAGCAGGTCGGCACGCGCAACTCGTCGGGCGTGAACTTCGACTTCAGCTGGGTGTATGACGGCACCTTGATCCCCGGCTGGCAGGTGGTGCCGGAGGTGTACTACTTCCGCGCGCTCAACGGCCGCACGCCCAACGGCGCGGCGACGTTCATGAAGGGAGCGCAGTCGGTCAACTTCACGGTCAGCTTCATCCAGAACCCGGCCAACTGGCAGGCCGCCATCAACTACGCCCGCTTCATGGGCGGCAAGACGGTGTTCGACCAGCCTTACCGCGACCGCAGTTTTGTCGGCCTGACCCTTTCGCGCAACTTCTGACCGGACCGTAACAATGACATTTTCCCCCGCCCGTTTATTGGCGCGCTTTGAAACGGTCTGCTTCACGCGGCGCAACTGGTTGATGGTTGCGCTGCTGGGACTGACCGTGCTCATGGGCTGCCTGGGTTGGCGCCTGCGGATGGAGGCCGGCTTCGAGAAACAGATGCCGACCAACCATCCGTATGTCGAGACCTTCCATACCTACCGCGACGATGTGATGGGCGCCAACCGCCTCAACATCGTGGTGCGGGCGCGCACCGGCACCATCTGGAGCGCCGCCGGCCTCAAGCGGCTGTACGAGGTCACCCAGGCCGTCACCTTCCTGCCGAACGTGGAGCGGCTGGGCGTGCAGTCGCTGTGGACGCCCAACACCTTCGTCAACGAAATCACCGAGGAGGGCTTCCGTGCCGATCCGCTGATCGACGGCAGCATCACCCCGGACCGGCTGGACGCGGCCGCCATCGCCGGCATCCAGGCGGCGGCGGTGCAGGGCGGCTTCGTCGGCACGCTGGTGTCGCGCGGCCAGGACAGCGCCATGATCAGCGCAGAACTGCTGGAGTCCGACAAGGACGGCCACAAGCTGGACTACGTCGCCTACAACGCCATCCTGGAGCAGCTGCGCCAGCGTTACGAGGACCAGGACTTCAGCATCGAGATCATCGGCTTCGCCAAGCAGGTCGGCGAGATCGCCGATTCGGCCAAGTCGGTGCTGCGCTTCTTCGGGCTGGCCCTGCTGCTGACGGCCGGTGCGGTGTACTGGTATTGCCGCTCGGTGCGGTTCACGCTGCTGCCGATTGTCTGCTCGCTCAGTTCGCTGGTGTGGCAGTTCGGCGCCCTGCATCTGCTGGGCTTCGGGCTGGATCCGCTGGCGGTGCTGGTGCCGTTCCTGGTGTTCGCCATCGGCGTCTCGCACGGCGTGCAGCAGATCAACTACATCGTTCGTGAAGTCTCGCTCGGCAAGAGCTGCATGGATGCTTGCCGCGCCAGCTTCTCCGGCTTGCTGATACCGGGCACGCTGGCGTTGGCCACGGCCTTCGTCTCCTTCGTCACGCTGCTGATGATCCCGATCCCGATGGTGCGCGAACTGGCGATCGCCGCTTCGCTGGGCGTGGGCTTCAAGATCATCACCAACCTGGTGATGCTGCCGGTGGCGGCCTCCTACTGCCGCATCGACCAGTCCTATGCCGACGCCGCGATGGTGCTGCGCGAAAAGCGGGCCGGCTGGCTGCGCGTGCTGGCCCGCGTGGCCCGGCCGCGCAACGCGGCGATCTGCCTGGCCGTGGTGGGCGCCATCTTCAGCCTGGCCGTGTGGCAGAGCCAGGGGCGGGTGGTGGGCACGGTGGAGCCGGGCGCGCCGGAACTGCGGCCGGACGCCCGCTTCAACCGCGACGCCGTCTCCATCGCCAGCAACTACGACACCGGCCTCGATTGGTTGACCGTGATCTTCGAAGCCAAGGCGATCTCAGGTGCAGGCGACTCGTCGGCCCCGGCGGACGGGCAGGGCGTCGGTTTCTGCGGCAATTCCAACATCGGCCTGTTCCAGGATCGCTTCACCTGGGCCATGCAGCCGGTGCCGGGCGTGCTGTCGATCGCTTCGTTCTCGGACCAGATGAAGCAGTACAACCGTGGCTACAACGAAGGCAATCCGAAGATGGAGGCAATCCCGCTGGACTCCGCCAACTTCGCGGCGCTGGCCACCGAAATCGCCCGCACCCGTGGCACCATGCGCAAGGATTGCAGCATGACGGCGGTGCACCTGTACCTGACCGATCACAAGGCCGTCACCATCAACCGCGTGATCGCCGCCGTCGAGGCGTTTGCCGCCAGCCAGTCGGCGCCCGGCATCACCATCCGTCTCGCTTCCGGCAATGCCGGCGTGCTGGCGGCGGTCAACCAGACGCTGGAGCACAGCGAGCTGCCGATGATGTTGTGGGTGTACGCCGCCATCGTGTTGCTGGTGCTGGTTACTTACCGCGACCTGCGGGCCGTGCTGGCCTGCTGCCTGCCGCTGACGGTGGGCACCTTCATCGGCTACTGGTTCATGAAGGAGCTCAACATCGGCCTGACGGTGGCGACGCTGCCGGTGATGGTGCTGGCGGTCGGTATCGGCGTCGATTATGCGTTCTACATCTACAACCGCTTGCAGATGCACCTGGCGAACGGACTGCCCATCGTCAAGGCGGTCGAGCAGGCCATCCTGGAAGTGGGCACGGCGACCATCTTCACCGCCGTCACGCTGGCCGTGGGTGTGGCGACCTGGTCCTTCTCGGCCCTGAAATTCCAGGCCGACATGGGCAAGCTGTTAGCCTTCATGTTTATGGTGAACATGATCATGGCCATGACCGCGCTACCGGCCTTCGCCGTGTGGCTGGAACGTTTATTTCCACGCAAGACTCCGGCCCGCGCGCCGGGTCTGCTCCAGCATTGAACCGACGGAGACGCCATGAACCGTAACTTGAAACACATATGGGCCGGACTGTTGGGCGCCGCCGCGCTGCTGCCGTTCGCCTGCGGCGCCGAACCGTCCGCCTGGCCGGTGGGATTGCATGCGGCCGCCAAGGTGGCCCATGCCGGCCAGGCCGGCATGCTGGCCACCGCCTGGGCCGGCAAGCGCATCGTCGCGGTCGGCGCGCACGGCGTGGTGCTGCTGTCGGACGACCAGGGCAAGCAATGGCGCCAGGCCGGCAAGGTGCCGCTGGATGTCACGCTGACGTCCGTATCCTTTGCCAACGACAAGGAAGGCTGGGCGGTTGGCCATGCCGGCGTGGTGCTGCACACCAGCAACGGCGGCGAGGAATGGTCGGTGCAGCGGAGCCAGCCGGAGCAGGATCGTCCGCTGTTTGCCGTACATTTCTTCGATGCGCAGCATGGCGTGGCGGTCGGCCTGTGGTCGCTGGTGCTGACCACCACCGATGGCGGCCGCCACTGGACCACCCGGGAACTTGAAGCGCCACCCGGCGCCCGCCGCGCCGACCTGAACCTGCTGGGCTTGTTTGCCGGCCAGGGCGGGGCGCTCTATGCCGCCGCCGAAAAAGGCTATGTGCTGCACTCGGCCGACCAGGGCCTCAGCTGGAACTACCTACCCACCGGCTACAAGGGCTCGTTCTGGGCCGGCACCGCGTTGCGGGACGGCGGCCTGCTGGTCGGCGGCCTGCGCGGTGCGCTGTACCGCAGCGGCGACGCCGGCCAGAGCTGGACCCGCGTCGCCACCGGCAGCACCGCCTCGATCACCAGCGTGGTGCGCACCGGCAGCGGACACGACGTGCTGGCAGTGGGCCAGGACGGCCTGGTCCTGCGCAGCGCGGACGACGGCGCCAGCGTGCAGGGCAGCTACCGCACCGACCGCCTGCCACTGTCGGCCGCCTTGCCGCTGGCCGGCAACACCCCACCCATGATGTCCGCCCGTGGCCCGGCCCCGGCGGACCAGCATTAGCCGGTGCCCATCAATGGCCACCACCCCGTCATTCCCGCGAAAGCGGGAATCCATACTTCGCCGGGCAGGACGCTCAGCATGGGTTCCCGCTTCCGCGAGAACGACGATGGTACTTATTAGATTGACCTTACAAGGACACGAACATGTACAAACCCGATGAACTCTGCTACCTGCCCGCTACCGAGGCCTTGCAGCTGTTCCGCTCGCGCGACCTGTCGCCGGTGGAGTTGCTGGATGCCTGCCTGGCCCGCGCCGACCAACTTGAGCCGGTATTGAACACCTTCAGCGCCCAGCGCCGCGAGGAAGCCAAGGCCGCCGCGCGCGACGCCGAGCTGGCCTACGGCGGCCGTGGCGCCGTACCGCGTCCGCTGGAAGGCATCCCGGTGTCGCTGAAGAACGAACACACGCTGGTCGGCTGGGTCACCACCAAAGGCTCCTGGCTGCAAGGGAACACGCCGGACACGGTCAACGCCCCGGTCAGCCAGCGCCTGCTGGACGCCGGCGCGGTGATCCACGCGCAGACCAATGTGCCGGAATTCTACATGGCCGGCTTCACCCGCTCGGTACGCCACGGCGTGACGCGTAATCCGTGGAATCCCGAGATGACCCCCGGCGGCTCCAGCGGCGGCAGCGGCGCCGCGCTGGCGGCGGGCTTGACGGCGCTGGCGTCCGGTTCGGACATCGGCGGCTCGATCCGCATCCCCGCCAGCTACTGCGGCGTGGTCGGCCTCAAGCCCAGCTACGGCCGCGTGCCGGTCACGCCGATCGGCTACGCGCTGCATCCGATGAACCACATCGGCCCGATGGCGCGCACCGTGGCCGATTGCGCGCTGATGTTCAACATCATGAACGGTCCGCATGTGCGCGACCCGGCCACCATCAGCCCCAAGCTGGAGGTGCCGCTGGACTTCCTGCCGGTGAAGGGCTTGCGCATCGCGCTGTCCTACGACCTGGACTTCTGCAAGGTCCATGCGGATGTGCGCAAGTCGATGGACCAGGTGGTGCAGGCGCTGCGCGCGCAGGGCGCCATCGTCGAGCAGGTGACGCTGGGCTGGGACAGCAGCGCCGCCGATGCGCTGGAGCACCGGCTGGGCTACGAGACCGGCCGCGCGTTCGCCGTCCGCATCCTGGAGCAGGAGCTGGAAACCAGCGACTACATCCGCCACTTCGCCGCCGCCGGCCTGTGCATGACGGGCGAGCAGTACCTGGCCGCCGACGTCACCACCGGCCGCATGTACGACTCGCTGGCCGAGGTGATGACCCGCTACGACGCCCTGATCTGCCCAACCATGGGCGCCATCGGCGCCGTGGCCGAAGGCGAGCGCGACAGCATGGCGGTGCTGCGCAACGACGCGCTGACCTTCCCGTTCAACCTGCTGAGCCGGCACCCGGTGCTGAGCGTGCCGTCGGGTATCGCCAGCAACGGCATCCCCACCGGCGTGCAGGTGGTCGGCCGCACCTTCGACGAGACCACCGTGTTCCGCATCGGCGCGGCGGTGGAGGCGGGCGTCTGGCAAGGCAAGCGTCCCGATCCGGCCATGACGGCCCGCCATCCACTTGGAGCATCCTGACATGTCCGACGCCACTCCGAACGGCAAGCTGAAGCGCGCGCTCAGCTACAGCGACCTGGTGTTCTACGGCCTGGCCTACACCGCGCCGGTGGCGCCGCTGACCATGGCCGGCTTCGTCTGGACCGTGTCCGGCGGCCTGCCGATGCTGGCCTATGTGCTGGGCGCGCTGTGCGTGTACTTCACGGCCAGCAGCTATGCGGTGATGACCTCGGCCATGCCCAGCGCCGGCTCGGTGTACGGCTTCGCCAGCCAGACCATGGGCCGTTTCGCCGGCTTCATCGCCGGCTGGATGATATTGCTGGACTACCTGCTGGTGCCGGCCTTTACCTACGCGCTGTGCGCGGTGAGCCTGGAGGAGCTGTTGCCGCACGGCGACCGCGCCACCTGGATCGTGGCGACCGTGGCCGCGACGTTTGCGGTGAACTGGTTCGGCATCAGCGTGACGTCGCGCGTCAGCTTCATGTCGGTGGTGCTGCAACTGCTGGCGGTGCTGGTCATCGTAGGGATGTGCCTGTTCGCGCTGTTCGGCGGCCACGGCAGCGGGGCGCTGACGCTGGCGCCGCTGATCGACGCCGGCAAGTTCCACGGCGCCAGCGTGCTGGCCGCCACCTCGATCTGCGTGATGTCCTACCTGGGCTTCGATGCCGTCTCGACGCTGGCCGAGGAAGTCAAGGATGGCAACACCCGCGTGGTCGGCAAGGCCATCATGACCAACCTGGCCATCACCAGCGGCATTTTCGTGCTGACCTCGTGGGTGGTGGGCAATCTGTTGGTGGGTTTCCCGGTGCAGGATCCGGCCACGGTGATCTACGAACTGCTGGCCGCCATTGCCGGCCACAAGGCTTCGCTGGCGCTGGCGTGGTTCCTGATCCTGGTGGTCGGCGTGCCGAACGTGCTGCCGATGCAGGTGGGCGTGGCGCGTGTGCTGTTCGCCATGGGCCGCGACCGCAGCTTGCCGTCGGTGCTGGCCAAGGTGCACCAACGGCACGGCAACCCCTACGTCGCCATGATCGTCTCGACCACCATCTCGCTGGGCATCGCGCTGCTGATGCGCAACAACATCAGCGACTTGGCGATCTTTATCAGCGTTGGCGCGCTGGTCGGCTTCCTGTTCGTGCACCTGTCGGTATTGGCGCATTTCGGCCGGCATGGCGGACGGCGCTGGTGGGCGCATGTGATCGTGCCGCTGTGCGGGCTGTCCGCCGTGCTGATTATCCTCATCAACCTGAACGCCACGGCGCTGACCGTGGGTGGCTGCTGGTTCGTGGCCGGTTTGGGTTACTGGCTGTTTTCGCGACGCAGCCAGGACGCTTCCCGCGACGTTTTCCAACAGAGCAACCCATAACCATTAGAAAGAGACAACATGGCACATTCTCCTTTGAAGCGTATCCTGGCCTCCGTCATGGAGGTGGCCCGCCTGCGCAAGCGGCACGGCCTGTCGAGCGAAGCGGCGCTGGCCTTGCTGCGCGAACGGCGCGCGTTGCTCAAGCTGTCGGCCGTCGGCTCGGCCGCTGTGCTGGCCAGCGGCCCGTTGATGGCGGCAAGCCGCGTCCGCCGTGATCGCAGCGATGTGCGCGTGGTCGTCGTCGGCGGCGGCCTGGGCGGCCTGGCCTGCGCTTACGACCTGAAGAAGGCCGGCATCTGCGCCACCGTGTATGAAGCGTCGGACCACCTGGGTGGACGTTGCTCGTCCAATACCACCAGCTTCCCCGGCCAGGTGGCGGAAAACGGCGGCGAGCTGATCGATACTGGTCACCATGAACTGCGCCTGCTGGCCGCCGAACTGGGCCTGACGCTGGACGACCTGAACGCCTACGATGAGGAGCAGGGCGGCGAGCTCACCTTCTGGATCGACGGCGCGCGCTACACCTGGGACGAGCAAGTGGTCGACTTCGGCGCCTTCGCCGATCAGATCGACGCCGACAACCAGGCGGCGCCGTGGCCACAGACCTACGACAGCCACAGCGCGCGCGGCGCGGAGCTGGACAATATGTCGGTCACCGATTACATCAGCGCCTATGTGCCGGGCGGCCTGGCTTCGCGCCAGGGCAAGCTGTTGAAGCTGCTGATGGATGCCTCGTCCGGCATCGCCGCCACCGAGACCAGCGCGCTGGATCTGGTGGGCTTCTTCGCCGCCAAGGCATCGGACGAGCGCTTCCACATCCGTGGCGGCAACGACCAGCTGGTCAGCCGCATGGCGGCCACGCTGAACAACGGCCAGATCATCAAGAACCATGCGCTGACCCGCATCGTCAAGAACGCCAACGACAGCTACAGCCTGACCTTCAAGAACGGCGCCAACACGGTCCAGGTGCAGGCCGACCACGTGGTGCTGGCCTTGCCGTTCTCCATCCTGCAAAGCGCCGTGGACTACAGCGGCGCCGGCTTTGATGCGCGCAAGGTCGACACCATCCGCAACTTCCGCATGGGCATGCACTCGAAGTTCCAGATGCAGTTCGAACGCCGCATCTGGCGCGAGCAGGGCTACACCGGTCTGAGCGACAACGACACCGGCTACCAGATCAGCTGGGAAGTCACGCGCGCCCAACCTGGTACGGCCGGCATCCTGACTTGTTTCTCTGGCGATGCGGTGGCGGTGGCGATGAACGACAAGCCGATCAACCGCAAGGCGGCCGACATGTTGAACGGCCTGAACCTGACTTTCCCCGGCATCAAGCCTTTGTGGAACGGCCGCGTGGTGCTGAACTACTGGCCGGGCTACCAATGGACCAAGGGCGCCTACACGGCGCATCCGAAGGGCAGCTACACCACATGGTATGGCTATGCCGGCGTGCGGCAGGGGAATTGCCATTTCGCCGGCGAGCACGCATCGGTGCAGCATTCGGGCTTTCTCAATGGCGCGGTGGAAACCGGCCAACGCTGCGCCAAGGTCATCGCCCTCGCCGTGCATTGATACCGCGTCATTCCCGCGAAAGCGGGAACCCATGCTGAGCTTGCTCCAGAGCGGTTCTATGGAGGGAACGCATGCAGTGCATGGGTTCCCGCCTGCGCGGGAACGACGGGGCGACTTAACTTAGATAACTGGAACCAAGATGCACGTGAATTTTTCCTGTTTCACTCCGCTGCGCGCGCAGGTCTACCTGGACGGCGGCTATGTCGAGCCGCTGACCGGGCAGGCCAAACTAGCCGTCAATCCGGCCACGCTGGCGTCCGTGGGGCGCTACCCGGTGTGCGCGGAAGCCGATGTCGAGCGGGCGGTGGCGTCGGCCAACCGCGCGCAAAAGCTGTGGAAGCAGACCGACACCGCCAGCCGCGCCGCGCTGCTGCACGCCATCGCCCACGCGCTGGAAAATGCCCCCATCCGCAGCGAGGTCGCCAAGCTGATCTGCCGCGAAATGGGCAAGCCTTATCCGGATGCGTATGGCGAACTGTCGATCTGCGCCTCGGTGTTCCGCTACTACGCGGAGATGGCGCGCGACGATGGCGGCAAGGTGGCCGGCACCAACCAGGCCGGCTCGTTCCAGCACATGCGCTACGAACCCTACGGCGTCAGCGTGCACATCTTGCCGTTCAACTATCCGATCCTGCTGTTGTGCTGGACCGTGGCCGCATCGCTGGCCGCCGGCAACGCCTGCATCATCAAGCCGGCCGAGGCGACCGCGCTGTGCACGCTGCGCTTCATGGAATACTTCGCCGCCTTGCCGCCCGGCCTGGTGGCCTGCCTGCCCGGCGACGCCCACACGGCGCAATTGCTGATTCAATCGGCCGGTACCCACGCGGTGGCCTTCACCGGCAGCGTGGCGGCGGCGCGCGCCGTCGGCGTGGCTTGTGCCGAGCGCATGAAGCCGTGCGTGCTGGAAGCGGGCGGCAGCGATCCGATGATCATCTCGCGCCACGCGCCGCTGGAAGTGGCGGCGGCCGGTTGCGTCAACTCCGCCTTCCTGCTGAGCGGACAAGTGTGCACCTCGTCCGAACGCTTCTTCGTGGTCGACCAGATCCACGATGATTTCGTGGCCGAGTTCGCCCGCCGCACGGTGCAGCTGCGGGTCGGCGACGGCATGGGCACGGCGGAGATCGGCCCGCTGGTCAGCCAGGCCGCGCGCGACAAGGTGGCGCGGCTGGTGCTGGAGGCGGTGGAGCAGGGCGCCAAGATCGTCTGCGGCGGCCGCATACCGCCGGACTGCCCGCCCGGCTGGTTCTACGAGCCGACCATCCTCACAGGCGTGACGCCGCAGATGGCCATCATGCGCGAAGAGTGCTTCGGCCCGGTGGCGGCGATCTGCCGCGTGGCCGACTTCGACGAGGCGCTGCGGCTGGCCAACGATTCCGAATTCGGCCTGGGCGCCTCGGTCTTCACCACCGACCTGGCCGAGGCCATGGAAGCGGCCAACCGGCTGGAATCGGGCATGGTCTGGATCAACAACCCGCTGATCGACAACGATGCGCTGCCTTTCAGCGGCAGCAAGATGTCCGGCCTGGGCTGCGAGCTGGGCCGGCAGGGACTGGACGCCTTCCGCCGCAGCAAGATGGTCATCCTCGATCACCAGCCGCGCATCCACGACTGGTGGCTGCCCCGCCCGGACGCGGCGTTTTACCCGGCCCAAGCGGCCGCAACCGAAGAGCAATGACTGAATAACGACTGGACTGGACATTTCATGCAACACACAAACTACCTGCCCGCCACCGAACTGCTGGCGCAATTCCGCACCGGAACGCTGGACCCGGCCGACTACCTGGAAACGCTGATCGAAGCGGCCCACCGTCAACAAGCGACGGTGAACTGCGCCGCCAGCCTGCACCTGGACGCCGCCCGCGCGATGGCGCTGGAGGCGCGCCGCCGCTATGCTGAAGGCACGGCCCGCCCGCTGGAGGGCGTGCCGGTGATCATCAAGGAAGAGACCAGCGTGAAGGGCTGGCCGCGTCCGCTGGCCTCGCTGGTCTACCGCGACAAGATCGCCACCGAGAATCATCCCATCGTCGACAAGCTGCTGGAGGCGGGCGCGATCCCGTACTTCCAGGCCACCAATCCTGAATTTTGTGTGCTGGGCCATACGTGGAGCAAGCTGTACGGCGTGACCGGCAATCCGTGGGCGACCGCGTATTCCTGCGGCGGTTCCAGCGGCGGCTCCGGCGCGGCGCTGGCGGCCGGCGTGGCGCCGCTGGCCACCGGCAGCGACATGGCCGGCTCGATCCGCCTGCCGGCCTCGCTGTGCGGCGTGTACGGCTACAAGCCGCCGTTCGGCCGCCTGGCCTGCGCGCCCGGCGACGAATACATGGCGCAGGCGGTGGAGGGACCGATGACGCGCACCTTCGACGACCTGGTGCTGATGCAAAACGTGCTGGGTGGCGCGCATCCGAACTCCTATACGACGCTGCCGTTCACGCCGCTGCCGACCGAATACGGCGACCTGCATGGCGTGCGCATCGCCTACAGCCCGGCGTTCGGCCATCCGGCGCTGGCCGACGACATCCGCCGCAATATGATGACGGCGCTGGACGGCCTGCGCGAGCGCGGCGCCGTGATCGAGGAGGTGGCGCTGCACTGGGACCTGGAAGAGGTCAACCGCGTCTTGCTGGAAGGCTTGCGGGCGCTGTTCGTGGACGAGTTCATGCGCGACATCCCGCACGCCGAGCTGCACAAGCTGAACAGCTACACCGCCGACCTGCACGAAAAAGCCGGCGGTCCGCGCGCCTCGGTCATGCCGAGCGCCGCGCTGGGCCAGCGCCTGCAACGCGAGATGCAGGGCAAGGTCTGGGGCAAGGGCTACAGCGCTTTCATCTGCGCCTCGATGCTGACCACCGACCTGGCCGCCGACCAGGACCCGGTCGCCGAGCCGCTGCTCGACATCAACGGCCACCAGATCGACGCCTACCTGGGCTGGTGCCTGACGCCGCCGTTCAACCTGCTCAACCGCTATCCGGTGATGGCGGTGCCGACCGGCCTGTCCGAGCTCGGCGTGCCGACCGGCATGCAGATCGTCGCCAACGCCTACGACGACGAGACGGTGTTCCGGATCGGCGCCAACCACGCGCGGGCCGGCACGTCGCAGCTGTTCATTGAACGCTTTCCCACCATGGGCCCGGCAGCTTGAACTGCTGTGGCATAATCGGCGCTCTGCGCCGCTCTTCGAACAGTCACTGAAACGTATGCAAAAAAAAGAATCCCTCGCCCAGGTAGCGCCGGCCAGCGCCAAGGCCGCCGTCAAGCCTGTCGCCAAGCCGGCCGCCAAGCGGCGCGTTCCGCAGCAGGAGCGCGGCATCAAGACGATCGAGGTCATCCTCAAGGCGGCCGGACAGGAAATCGCGCGCGGTGGCCTGGGCAAGCTCACCACCAAGCGCATCGCCGAAGCGGCGGGCCTGTCGGTGGGCGGCCTGTACGAATACTTCCCCAACAAGGAAGCGGTGGTGCACGCGCTGGCCAGCCAGTGGCTGGAACAGGTCAAGGACGCGGTGGCCGCCATCCATCCGTCCAAGACCGGTTGCACCGATCTGATCCGTTATCTGGGCATGGTCTATGCGGCCGTCAAGCCTTTGTACCAGCAGGTGCCCGGTGTGAGCGAGCTGATCACGCTGCTGTCGTCGGTGCCGGCGCTGAAGGCGCTGGAACATGAGATCGACCTGCAGGTGAAAGCCTTGCTGACCGACGCCATCCAGTTCCTGGTGCCGTATGTCGACAAGGACCACTGCGGCGTCATGGCGCGCACCATGACCATCCTGGACCACCATCTGTTGATCGAATCGATCATGCGCGACCCGGCCCATGCCGAGCTGTTCGAGAGCCACCGCCTGATCTGCCATCACGCGCTGGCCAGCCATATGATGCTGCTGAACGAACAGGGGCGCCTGGCCAAGCCACGCCCTGAAGCGCCGCCCGACGTCACCTAAGCTCTCCCGCCTCCCCATCCCGTTCCATCCGTCCACCGGCGTTCGCGCCGGTGGCGTGCGCCTGCGCGTCCGCAGGACCAACCGCATCGAGAGCACTATATGAACCCGACTTTTTCCAAAGACTCGCTGGCAGGCCAGCCCTATGCCCGTTTCCTCGTCACCGATATCGACGGCGTCAGCCGTGGCAAGCACCTGTCCGGCGAAAAGATCGCCAGCATGCTGGACGGCGGCGGCACTATCGCCAGCGCCGTGTTCGGCTGGGATATCCAGGACCAGTTGTACCAGCAGGTCAGCTTCACCGGCTTCCACACCGGCTTTCCCGACATCGGCCTGGTGCTCGATCCCGCCACCGCGCGCCAGCTGCCGTGGGACGACAACTGCTGGCTGATCCTCGGCGAGCACACCCGCGCCGACGGCACGCCGTTGCCGATCTGCCCGCGCCAGGTGCTGAAACGGGTGCTGGCCAAGGCCGACGCGCTCGGCTACTCCGCCCAGGTGGGCGCCGAGTTCGAATGGTTTGTGCTGGACGAGACCGAAGTGTCGGTGCGCGCCAAGGGCTACCGTGACCTGCAGACCGCCACCCACGGCATGACCAACTACTCGCCGTTCCGCCTCGGCGCCCGGCAAGCGTTCGTGCGCGAACTGTTCACCAGCCTGAACGCCATCGACGTGCCGCTGGAAGCCCTGCACACCGAGGCCGGCCCCGGCAACTTCGAAGCGGCGATCCGCTACGGCGACGCGCTCAAGACTGCGGACCGCGCGGTGCTGTTCAAGGAATCGGTGCGCGAGATCGGCCGCCGCCACGGCCTGCTGAACACCTTCATGGCCAAGTACTCGACCGACTACGCCGGTTGCGGCCAGCACCTGCACCAGAGCCTGTGGCGGGACGGCCGCAACTGCTTCCACGACGAGCGGGGCGAGCACGGCATGAGCGACACCATGCGCCATTTCATCGCCGGCCAGTTGCATTGCCTGCCGCATCTGCTGCCGATGCTGGCGCCGTTCATCAACAGCTACAAACGGCTGGTGGACCATCACCTGGCCCCGGTCAAGCCGACCTGGGCGGTCGACAACCGCAACGCCGCGCTGCGGGTGATCCCCGGCGGCAGCCACAGCATGCGGCTGGAGACCCGCACCGCCGGCGCCGACGCCAATCCCTACCTGGCGATCGCCGCCGCGCTGGCGTCCGGCCTGTACGGCATCGAGCACAAGCTGGCGTTGGAATTGCCGCCGGTGGCCGGCGCCAACCGTGGCGCCGAGCAGGTCGAGCGGCTGCCGCGCACACTGGCCGAGGCCACCGCCGCGATGGAGCGCTCGCCGCTGGCATGCGAACTGATGGGCGAGGAATTCGTCCGCCATTTCGTCCAGACCCGGCAATGGGAAGTGGCTCAGTTCAACCAGAGCGTAACGGACTGGGAGCTGCAACGCTACCTGGAGCTCGCATGAGCACCGAACGCATCCATTCGTACTACAACGCCACCGTCAACAGCACCACGCGCTATCCCAAGCTGGAAGGCGAGCTGCGGGTCGATGTCGCCGTCATCGGCGGCGGCTTCACCGGCCTGGCCACGGCGCTGGAGCTGGCGGAGCAGGGCAAGCGGGTGGCGCTGGTCGAGGCGCATCGCATCGGCTGGGGCCAGTCCGGCCGCAACGGCGGGCAGGTCACGGGCAGCCTGTCGGGTGACGGCGCCATCCTGCGGCAGTTGACGCGCCAGGCCGGGGCCGAGGTGGCCGAGGAATTCATCTGGAATCTGCGTTGGCGCGGGCAGGACATCATCCGCAAGCGCATCGCGAAGTACGGCATCGAATGCGACCTCAAATACGGCCACCTGCACGCCGCCTACAAGGCAAGCGACATGCGTGCCATGTGCACGGCTTACGAGGAACTGGTCCGGCGCGACATGGGCGATATGGTGGAACTGGTGGAGGCGCGCGACATGGGCCGCTTCCTGGCCACGCCCTTGTATCACGGCGGCATCTACAACCAGCGCAATCTGCACCTGCATCCGCTCAACCTTTGCCTGGGCGAGGCGCGCGCGCTGGCCAGCCTGGGTGGTTTGATTTTTGAACAGTCGCCGGTGCTGGAGATCATCCACGGCGCCACGCCGGCGCTGCGGCTGGAGGGCGGGCGCATCGTCGCCGACCAGATCCTGCTGGCCGGTGATGTCAGCCACAAACTGGAACGGCGCAAGCTGGGCGGCATGATTTTCCCGGCGGCCGGCGGCATCGTCGCCACCGCGCCGCTGGGGGAACTGGCGCGGCAGATCAATCCGCAGGACGTGGCGGTGTACGACAGCCGCTTCGTGCTGGACTACTACCGCACCACGGCCGACGGCCGGCTGCTGTTCGGCGGCGGCGCCAACTACTCGGGCAAGTCCTCGCGCGACATCGCGGCCGAACTGCGGCCGTGCATAGAGCGCACCTTCCCGCAGCTGCGCGGGGTGGAGATCGACTACCAGTGGAGTTGCGACATGGGCATCGTCATCAACCGGATTCCGCAGTTGGGGAAGTTGGCGCACAATGTCTGGTACGCGCAAGGCTACTCGGGGCACGGCCTGGCCACCTCGCACATCGTCGGCGAGGTGATGGCCAAGGCCATCTCCGGGACGATGGACCAGTTCGACGTGTTCCAGCGCTTCAGCCACGTGCGGGCGCCGGTCGGCGACTGGCTGGGGCGGCACATGTTGGCGCTGGGAATGTGGTACTTCCTGATGCTGGAGCGGCTGCGCTAGGCCGTCGCCAATAAGGGAAATTACGTAGCGCTGGAGTGACCGATCCCAAGTGTAGAACTGATATAGTAACTTGCCGCCAATGCAGCGGCGATTTACTACTTTCGGAGACACAATGAAAAATACTATCCTGTCCGTATTGCTGGCCGCAACCGCGCTGACATCCTTGCCGGCGCTGGCCGCCGACGCGTCCGCCGCCGCCGTGGCGATGGTGGACAAGGGCGCCAGCTACCTGCAGAAAAATGGCAAGGACGCCCTGATCAAGGAAGTCAACAACAAGAATCCCGAGTTCGTCAACGAGAACACCTACCTGACAGTGCGGGCGATGGACGGCACGCAACTGGCGCATCCGACCAACCCCAAGCTGGTTGGCAAGAACATGGTGGTGCTGCCTGATGCGGACGGCAAGTTGTTCCGCAAGGAGATCATCGAAACGGCCAAGGCCAAAGGCAAGGGCTGGGTGGACTACCGCTACAACAATCCAACCACCGGCGAAATCGAGAAGAAGTCGACCTACTTCGTCAAGCAGGGCGACATCATCCTCGAAGCCGGTATCTACAAAGGCAAATAAGTTCAGGTGGCGGTCAACACCGCCGCGCTGGATCCTTCGTACATCGCCGTCACCAGCGCCGCGCGCCGCTCCAGCACCAGGCGCTGGTTGATCGATCCCTTGTCGGTCTGCTCGCCGGCCGTCACCGACGGCGCTTCCTCCAGCAGCAGCAGGCGTTCCACGCGGGACGCCGAACCGGTGGCCACCGCGTTCAATTGCGCCAGCAGTTGCTGGAAGTGGTTGCGCACCGGAGTGCTGGATAGTACCGCTGCGACATCTGCATCGGCGCCTAGCCCGGACAACAACTGGCACTGGTCCAGGCGCGGGAACACCAGCAAGCCTATGCTGTCACGATCGATGCCGGCCACCACCACGTCCTGGATGTAGGGCGCGCCGGCGCTGATGACACGCGCCCGCAATGGCCCGACGCTGACGAAAGTGCCGCTGCTCAGTTTAAAGTCCTCGGCGATGCGGCCGTCGAACATCAAGCCCAGTTCCGGCCGTGCTGGATCGACGAAGCGCACCGCGTCACCGCTGCGGTAGTAGCCTTCCTCGTCGAAGGCGTCGGCGGTGGCTTGCGGCGCGCGCCAATAGCCCGGCATGACGTGGGGGCCGCGAAAGCGCGCCTCGTACTTGCCTTCCACTTGCACCAGCTTGACCTCGCAGGCCGGCGCCGGCAGACCCACATAACCGGCCATCATCACCGGGCCGGTGGTGAAGGTGCATGACGGCGCCGTCTCCGTCATGCCCAGGCCGGCCATGATGCGGATCCGCTGGCCGCAGCGGTTTTCGCTGACGCGCTCCAGAGCATCCCACGCGGCCTGCGACAGGCCGGCGCCGGCGAAGAAGAACAGCTCCATCTGCGAGAAGAAGTGGCGGCACAGATCCGGGTCGTTGTCCAGCGCTGCGGTCAGCAGCTCCCAGCCCTTGGGCACATTGAAGAACACCGTCGGCGCGATTTCCTTCAGGTTGCGCACCGTGATGGCGAAGTCGCGCGCGGTGGGCTTGCCGTCGTCGATGTAGTAGCTGCCGCCGTTGTACAGCGCGATGCCGACATTATGGCTGCCGCCGAAGGTGTGGCTCCATGGCAGCCAGTCCAGCAGCACCGGCGGCTTGTCGCCGAAGGCAGGGAAGCTTTGCAGCAGCATCTGCTGGTTGGCACACAACATGCGCTGGGTGGTCACCACCGCCTTGGGCAGCTTGGTCGATCCCGACGTGAACAGGAACTTGGCGATGGTGTGCGGGCCGATGGCGGCGTTGGCCGCGTCCACCGTGCGCGGCGCGGTCGCCAGTAGTTGCGCCAGCGGCGTGCTGGCGCGGCCGGCGTCGCCGTGGTCGATCACGATCTCGACGTCTTCCGGCACCGCCGCCGCCAATGCCGCCGCGCAGGCGCCGCCGTCGGTGGCGTAGATCATGCCCGGCGTCAGATGGCGCACGAAGTGGGTCAGCTTGGCGTGGTCGGTGGCGGCGCCGGAAGCTGCCGGCGAGACCGGGCAATACGGGATGCCGGCGTACAGCGCGCCCAACGCCAGTTGCAGGTGCTGCAGATCGTTACCGGACAAGATCATCAGCGGACGTTCGGCCGACAGGCCACGGTCCAGCAAGGCCTGGCCGACGGCGCGCGCCTGCTCCAACATCTGCCGGTAGCTGAGGTGCTGCCAGGCGCCGTCGGCCCCGCGCCGCGCGGCCAGCGTGCGCTCGGGATGGCGCTCGGCGCCGCGCACCAGGCAGTCGGTGATGCGGTCTGGGTAGGCGCCCAGCGCTTCTTCCGACGCCAGCCGCCAGGCGCCCTGGGCATCGTTCTCGATCCGCACCGGCGCGCCGCCGACGCGCACCGGGCGATAGCGCGACAGGTCCAGCGTCGCGGCGGTGGTGGGGAGCTGCGTCATTGCATGCTCCTCCATCAGACCGGATAGTGGCGGTGGCCGCTCTGGATGGTGATCCAGCGCAGGTCGGTGAATTCGGCGATGCCGGCCTTGCCACCGAAGCGCCCGTAGCCACTGGCCTTGACGCCGCCGAACGGCATCTGCGCTTCATCGGCCACGGTGGAGCTGTTGATGTGGCAGATGCCCGATTCGATGCGGCGCGCCAGCGCCAGCGCGCGCGAGATGTCGCGGCTGAAGACGGCGGCGGACAGGCCGTATTCGCTGGCGTTGGCCTCGGCCAGCGCCGCCTCGTCGCCGTCGACGCGGATGATGCCGACGATGGGACCGAACGACTCTTCCTGGTACACCGCCATGTCCGGCGTGATGTGGTCGATGATGGCCGGCTGCAGCAGGTTGCCGTCGCTTGCGGCGCTGCCGCAGACGATCTGCGCGCCCTTGGCCTGGGCGTCGGCGATCATGGCGGCCACGCGGCTGGCTGCGGAGGCGTCGACCATGCCGCCCAATACGGCGCCTTCCTGGCCTGGCTTGCCGGCGCGCAGGCCGGCGGTCTTGATGCGCAGCTTGTCGACGAAGGCGTCGGCCACCTTGCTGTCGACGATGATGCGGTCGGTCGACATGCAGATCTGGCCCTGGTTGAAGAAGGAGCCGAAGGCGGCCGCCTGCACCGCCTCGTCGAGGTCGGCGTCGTCCAGCACCAGCAGTGGATTCTTGCCGCCCAATTCCAGCACCACCGGCTTCAGATGCTGCGCGGCCTGCTGGGCGATGATGCGTCCCACCTTGGTCGAACCGGTGAAGTTGATGCGCTTGACGGCCGGATGGGCGATCAGGCGCGCCACCACGGCGGCGGCGTCCTGCGGCGCGTTGCTGATGACGTTGACCACGCCGGGCGGGAAGCCCGCGTCCTCGAACACCTTGCCGATCAGGCGGTGCACGGCGGGGCACACCTCGGACGACTTGAGCACCACCGTGTTACCGCAGGCCAGGGGCGTGGCGATGGCGCGCGTGCCCAGGATCACCGGCGCGTTCCACGGCGCGATGCCCAGCACCACGCCGCAGGCCTGGCGCACGCCCATCGCCATCAGGCCCGGCACGTCGGAGGGGATCACCTCGCCGGCGATCTGGGTGGTCAGCGAGGCCGCTTCGCGCAGCATGGAGGACGCCAGCATCACATTGAAGCCGTACCAGCCGGCCACGCCGCCCGCTTCGGCCACGCCGGCGGCGATGAACTCGGGCGCGCGCGCTTGCAGGCAGTCGGCCGCCTTGAGCAGCAGGCGGCGACGCTCGCCCGGCGCGGTGGCGGACCAGCCGGGGAAGGCCGCCTGCGCGGCGGCGACGGCGGCGTCGGCATCGTCCAGCGTGGCGGCGGCTGCCACCGAGGCGGTGTCGCCGGTGGCCGGGTTGAGGCGCTGGTAAGTGGCGCCGGTGGATGAGGCCTGGTCCAGGCCTCCGATCAGCAAACGGGCTTCAAGCATGGCGTATCTCCTGTGTTGTTGGCGTGGTGTGCGTCTTATGCGCGCTTGTAGGTTTGCAGGCCTGGTTTGATGGTCTTATCGTCCAGGAACTGCTTGAGGCCCTGGGCGCGGCCTTTTTCCGGGTCACGGTAGTTGGACTGGTCGACTTTGGCGTACAGGTAGTCTTCATTCTGCTCCCAGGTCAGTTCGCGGCAGCGCTTGAAGCCGTTCTTGGCGATGCGCAGCACGGTCGGCGATTTTGCCAGCAGCTTCTCCGCCAGTTCGATGGTGGCTTCGCGCAGCTGCGCCAGCGGCACGCTCTTGTTCACCAGTCCCATTGCGGCGGCTTCCTTGCCGGTGAAGGTGTCGCCGGTCATGATGTAGTGTAGCGCCTGACGGTGGCCCATGGTGTCGGCGACCGCTTTGCTGACCAGGTTACCCGGCGGGATGCCCCAGTTGATCTCCGACAGGCCGTACACGGCTTCGTCGGCGGAGATGGCCAGGTCGCAGGCGACCAGCGGCGAGAAGGCGCCGCCGAAGCACCAGCCGTTGACCATGGCGATGGTCGGCTTGCTGTACATGCGCAGCAGCTTCCATTGCCACTGCGAGCAGTCGCGGCGCAGCTTCTCCTGGTAGATCTCCGGCTTGCCGTCGTTTTCGCGGAAGTACTCCTTCAGGTCCATGCCGGCGGTCCAGCTGTCGCCGGCGCCGGTCAGCACCAGCACTTCGGCCTCGGCGTCCAGTTCCAGGGTTTCCAGCACGTCGATCATTTCGCGGTTCAGCGTCGGGCTCATGGCGTTGCGCTTTTCCGGGCGGTTCAGGGTCACCCAGGCGATGCCGCCGGTGATGTCGACTTTTACGGTGCTCCAGCGGTTGTCGTATTGGCTCATTTCGGTCTCACTTTATGTTAGGTTGATATCAGGTTGCCTGATACGTGACTTATAATATATGCTGCTTGGGCTGTAATGCAAGCGCTTTTCGAACGCTTTCTTTTGAATTCTGGATCACGATGAAAAAACCTCCTTCCGCCGCGCACGACAAACCCACCGGCATCGCCTACCTGATCGGCCGCATCGACCATGTGCTGAGCCGGCGCCTGCGCGACAGCCTCGGTTTGCTGGGCATGACGGCGGCCCAGTACACGGCACTGTCGGTGCTCGATACCCAGCAGCAACTGTCGAACGCGCAACTGGCCGAGCGTTCGATGATCTCGCCGCAGTCGGCCAACGAGATGGTCAAGGCGATGGAGGCGCGCGGCTGGGTGGTGCGCCAGGCCGACGCCAATCATGGCCGCATTATCCATCTGCGCCTCAGCGACGAAGGCAGCGCCTTGCTGCGCCAGGGCGACGCCGCGGTGGCGGAGCTGGAACGCGCGATGCTGGCCGAACTGGACGCCGACCAGCGCGGCGAACTGCATGCGCAACTGCGCGTGCTGTTGCGGTCACTGAGCGCCATCGTGCTGTAACTGCCGCCAGCGCGGATTCTCCAACAACAGGGCGATGCCCTGGCCGCCGCCGACGCAGGCCGCCGCCACCCCGTAGCGCTGGCGCCGCAGGTCGAGCGCGCGCGCCAGCGTGATGGTCAGGCGCACGCCGGTCGCCGCCAGCGGATGGCCCAGCGCGATCGCGCCGCCGTGGATGTTGAGACGGTCCCGGTCCAGCTTCAGTTCACGCTCCACCGCGATGATCTGCGCGCCTTGCGCTTCATTGATTTCAAACAGGCCGATTTGCTGTATGCCCAGTCCGCTGCGGTCGAGCAGCAGGCGGATCGCCGGCGCCGGGCCGATGCCCATGACTTCGGGCGGCACGCCGACCACCGCCGCCGCCACGATGCGCGCCTGCGGCCGATGCCCGCCGTGCATCGCATAGGCGCCGGAAGCGACGATGGCCGCCGCCGCGCCGTCGGCCAGCGCGCAGCTGTTGCCGCCGGTTTGCACACCGTGCGGATACAGCGGGCGCAGCGTGGCTAGCACCGACGGCGGCGAGATGCGCGGATGGGTGTCCTGCGCCAGCTCCGTCATCGGTCCGGAAAGCCGGATGCGGCGGTCCGCATAGTCGTCCAGCGTGAAGACCTCGTTGCCGACGGCGACGATCTCGCCTGCGTGGAAGCCGGCCGCCCTGGCGTCAAGCGCGCGGGCATGCGACTGCGCGGCGAATTTGTCCACTTCGGCGCGCGTGATGCCGTAGCGGCGCGCCAGGTTTTCGGCGGTTTGCGGCATTGTGATCCCCGGCGCGGGATCGGTCAGCGCTTCCCACAGGAAGTCCTCGAAGCCGACCGGTGCGCCCAGTTTGAAACCGCTGCGGTGGTTGAAGGCGGCGATGGGATTGCGCGTCATCGATTCGGTGCCCACCACCAGCACGGCGTCCGCGTAGCCCAGCGCGATCTGGTCGCCGGCCTGGCGGAACAACTCGAAGCCGGTGCCGCAGATGCGCTGCACGTTCAGCGCCGGCACTGTCAGCGGCACGCCGGCGTACAGGCCGATATGGCGTGGCAGCATGTACTGGTAGCAGTCGCCCGGCGCCATGCTGCCGCTGATGACGGAGCCGATGTCGATGGCCGGCACGCCGCTGCGCTTGAGGACCGCGCGCGCGGCCTTGATGCCAAGATCCGTGGGCGAGACCTGGCTGAAGGCGCCGCAGTAGTCGGCCAACGGCGTGCGCAGGCCGTCGATCAGCCACAGGTCGTCGTAGCTCTGGAAGAAACCCTGGTTGGCGTTCTTGTTCATGGCCAGTAGCTGGGACGCAGTTGTCCGGTCGGACCGGCGTAGCCGTGGGAGAGGGCGAAGGCCTCCAGCGCATTGGGTGCTTCGTAGCGGCCGAAGATCGACCACAGGAACATACGGCCGAATAGTTCGCAGCGTTCGCGCGGATTGCTGTGCAACGCGGGGTCGCCGGCTAGCGCTGCCTTCAGCGAAGCGAGGCTGTTCTCGTGGACCACCATGCGGGTGCCGCCGTCGGCATTGGTGTCGAACACCATCAGGCGCGCAGCGCTGGCGTCGGCGCTCCAGCGCCGCCATTCCGGCAGCGCGTTGGCCGGGCCGGCGGCTGGCTCGCCGTGGCGAGCGAAGTGGGTCCAGTAGCCGGCCATGGCGTCGGAGACTTCCTTGCGGCCTGGCAGGTTGGCGGCGGTGAAGCAGCGGAATGGATCGAACTCGCCATCGAGGTCGCGCAGGACGAAGGCCACATCCAGCACGTGCGCTGCGCCCAGCAGTATGCGCGGCGCGATCAACGGTATTGCGGGCTGCTCGTCCCAATCGAAGCGGTAGGTCCACACGTCGTGGTGGCCCGAGGCCACCATGGCGCTGGCCGGTTCCAGCGCACCGGCGGCCTGCCACAGGGCGGACATGTAGGCCGCGTGGCGCTGGTAGCGGGCGCGGTTGCGCATCAGCGGAATGCGGCCGAACAGCATGTGCACGTAGTCGGGATTGTTGGACATGAACAGCTTGTATTCGTCGCGGTTGGTGCCGATGATGACCGGCACCGCGTTGTAGCGGCCACGGTCGGCGAACACCTCGGCCAGCGGCATGGCGGGCAGCACGTGGCCGTCCTGGAGCACGCATGGTGCGTCGTAGAAGCTGAGCGCTCCCGGCGTGATCGGCGCCAGCAGGGCTGCGGCGGGCAGGCCGCGCACGTAGTCGGCGATGTCGGCGGCCGGCATGGAGGCGATCAAGGCCTTGGCGGCGGTGCGGTCGGCGGCGCGGCCGTCGCGCTGCAACCACTGGCACAGCAGCTCACGCGAGCTGAGGGCGTGGCCGGGCTGGATGTCGTCCGCGTAGTTGCGGGCTTGCGCCTGCGTGTAGCTGACAGTCAGAGGCGATTGCAGGATGGCGCGATGAAACAGGCCCTTGGCCAATGGGCTGGCCAGCAGGGTATAGGCATTCAGTCCACCGGCCGATTCGCCGAACACCGTGACGTTATCGGGATCGCCGCCGAAAGCCGCGATGTGTTGGCGCACCCACTGCAGCGCAGCTACCAGGTCCAGCGTGCCGAAGTTACCGGAGCGGTCGGCGGGGCTGTCGTCGTCCTGCGTCAGCTCGTCGAGGCTGAACCAGCCGAGGATGCCGAGGCGGTAGTTGGCCGACACCACGAGTACCTGGTCTTGGCCGGCCAAGTTGCGCAACGTGGTGTAGGTGGCGGCGGTGCCGGCGGTGTTGGCGCCGCCGTGGATCCAGAACATCACCGGCAGCGCGGCCAGCCGCGCTTCTTCGGAAGTCATCTGCGGCGCGAACACGTTCAGCGTCAGGCAGTCTTCCGAGCCGGCCAACTGGCCCCATTGGTCGGGAGGCAGTTCCAGCGTGGCGCCGGCCAGTTGCAGCGCTGGCCTGCCGCAGGCCAGCGCTTCGCGCACGCCCGCCCAGGGCTGAGGTGGACGCGGCGCCTTCCAGCGCAGCGGGCCGACAGGCGGCTGCGCATACGGCAGTCCCAGCCAGGCGTGGGTGTTGTGGCGATCGGCGCGGCCCACCACGTGACCTAGCGCGGTGTGGCGCAGCGAATCTGCGGCATGGAGCAGGATGTCAGGCATGATTGAATTCCTCTTGTAGTTTGAAGGTATGCACCAGCCGCGCCAGTTCCGCCGCCTGTTGGCGCATGCCGGCGGTAGCGCCGGTGGCCTGTTCGACCAGTTCCGAGTTCTGTTGCGTCACCAGCTCCATCGCCTGCAACGCGGCGCCTGCCTGTTCGATGCGTGCCTGTTGCTGGAGGCTGGCGGCGGCGATGCGGCCGATGATGACGCTGACCTGCTGAACACTGGCGACAACCTCGTTCATGGTGGCGCCGGCGCGTGCCACCAGCCGGTTGCCGGCTTCGACCTGGCTCACCGAGTGGCCGATCAGAGTACGGATTTCGCGCGCGGCGGTGGCGGAGCGTTGCGCCAGGTTGCGCACTTCGCCGGCGACGACGGCGAAGCCGCGCCCCTGTTCGCCGGCGCGCGCCGCTTCGACCGCCGCGTTCAGGGCCAGGATATTGGTCTGGAACGCGATGCCGTCGATGACGCCGATGATTTCGCCGATGCGGTGGGCCGAGCCGGTGATGGAGTCCATCGTCAGGATCACTTCCGCCGCCACCTTGCCACCGTCGCGCGCCACCGCGCTGGCGTTGGCGGCCAGTTCGGTGGCCTGGCGTGCGTGGCCGGCGTTGTCGCGCACGGCCTCCGCCAGCTGCGCCACACAACCGGCGGTGGCGCGCAGCGATTTGCGCTGGCTGTCGCTGCGCCTCGTCAGGTCCTGGTGGCCGCCGGCGATTTCGCTGGCCGCTCCGGCGATATGGTCGGCGCCGCGCCGCACCTGGCCGACCATCGAGGCCAGTCCGGTGCGCATGGTGTGCATCGCGAACAGCAGGCTGGAAGCATCACCGCCGCGCAGGCTGACATTCCCCGCCAGGTCGCCGGCGGCGGTGCGGCCGGCGATCTTGACCGCGTAGGCCGGTTCGCCGCCCAGCTGTTCGAGGATGCCGCGCGTCAGGCGCCAGCACAGCAGGCCGCCCAGCAGCAGGGCCGCGACACCCAGCGCCAGTATCCAACTGCGCGCGCCGGCATCGGACGAGCGGCCCTGTGCGGCGGCCAGTTCGCTCTGGCTGGTCTCCAGCAGGACCAGCTGTTCCAGCGCTGTCATCCAGCGGGTCTGGACCGGCAGCAGGCGTTCGACCAGCACGGTGTAGATCTGGTCCGACTCGCTGCGCATGGCCAGATCCATCGCTTGTGCAATCGGCGCCCGGGCCGCCGTATTTTGCTGGCCGATCTGCGCCAGCAAGGCGCTTTCCTCCGCCGTCGCGGCGCCGGCCAGCAGTTCGCGCAAACGCTTTTCGGCGCTGGCGTAACGCCTGGCCTGGTCCTGCATCCGTTCCGCTTCCGGCTGGAGGTAGGACAGGGAACCGATCAGCGCCATGTTACGCAGCGCGATCATGCGTTCGTACACGGTGTCGCGCATCTGGGTGGCGAGCCGGGTCTTGACGTTGCCGACCAGCGTGATCTGGTCGGTGCGCAGCTGCATCTGCTGCATGTGCACCAGGCCGAGCGCCACGACGGCGACCAGCAGCGCCAGGATCAGGCCGAAGCCGAGGCGCAGGCGGGCGCCGATGCTCATGTCGGAAGTAGCCATGGCGTCAGTGGATCCCGGCCACGGCGCGTTCCTGCGCCTGCGTCGCCGCATCCATGCGCGCGGGCTTGGGTGGCATCAGGAAGTAGGCCAGCGCCGGCACCAGCACCAGCGCGCCCACCATATTCCACAGGAACATGAAGGCCAGCAGGATGCCCATGTCGGCCTGGAATTTGATCGGCGAGAACAGCCACGTGGCGACCGCCACGGCCAGCGTCACGCCGGTCAGTATCACCACCCGGCCGGTGAAGCGCAGCGCATGCAGGTAGGCGTCGGACAGGCTGGCGCCGGCGCGCATGCGGGTCAGCATCACGCTCAGCACATACAGCGCGTAGTCCACGCCGATGCCGACGCCGAGCGCGATCACCGGCAGTGTGGCGACCTTGACGCCCATGCCCAGCACCACCATCAGCACTTCGCACAGGATGGAGGTGAGCACCAGCGGCAGGATGGCCACCAGCACCGCGCGCCAGCTGCGGAAGGTGGCGTAGCACAGCAGGATCACCGCACCATACACCCAGAACAGCATGTCGTGCATGGCCTGCTTGACGACGATATTGGTGGCGGCCTCGATGCCGGCGCTGCCGGCTGCCAGCTGGAACTGCACCTCCGGTGTGTTGTGGGTGGCGGCAAAGGCTTCGACCGCGTCGACCCCGCGGGTCAGCGTGGCGGCCTTGTGGTCCTTCAGGTAGACGTACAGCGACAGCAGCGAGCAGCTTTGGTTGAACAGTTCGCGCGGGGCCCTGGTCTGCACCGCGCCCAATGCTCCGGCGTTGGGTATCAAGTCATACCATTTGAAGTTGCCCTCGTTGTAGCCGGTGGTGGCCAGCTTGCTCAACGCCGCCATCGAGTTGGTCGAGTCGACGCCTGGCAGCTGCTCCAGCTGCCAGGCCAGCTTGTCCACGCTGGCCAGCGTGGCGTAGCGGGTGCACTGGTCGGGCGCGGTCTTGATCATCACCACCAGGATGTCGGAACTGGCCGCGTAGTTGGCGACCATGAAGCCGTTGTCGCGGTTGTAGCGCGAATCGGCACGCAGTTCCGGCGCGCCGGGATCGAGGTCGCCCACCTTCAGGTTAAGGCTGTACAGGTAGCCCAGTCCGCCTAGCAGCAGGCTGGAAGCCACTGTGACGGCGGCCCAGCGGCGCTGCGTGAAGCGGTCGAGGAAGGTCCACAGCCAGGGCTGGGCCGCGCCGTCGGCGCTGTCGGCTTGCAGGCTGCGGGCGGCGGCCTTGGCGCTGACGCCGGTGTACGACAGCAGCACCGGCAGCAGCACCAGGTTGGTGAAGATCAGCACCGCCACGCCGATGCTGGCGATGATGGCAAGGTCCTGGATCACCTTGATCTGGATGCTGACCAGAACCGCGAAGCCGACCGCGTCGCACAGCAGCGCGGTGAGGCCGGCGGCGAACAGGCGGCGGAAGGTGTAGCGCGCCGCCACCACGCGATGCGTGCCGCGGCCCACGTCCTGCATGATGCCGTTCATCTTCTGGGCGCCGTGGCTCATGCCGATGGCGAACACCAGGAAGGGCACCAGCACGGAATACGGATCCAGTTCGTAGTGCAGCGCCGCCAGCAGGCCGCACTGCCACAGCACCGCCACCAGCGAACACATGACCACCAGCGTGGTGCTGCGCCAGCAGCGCGTGTACCAGAACAGTACAGCGGCGGCGATGGCGATCGCCAGCAGGAAGAACATCAGCACCTGTTGCAGGCCGTCGATCAAGTCGCCGACGATCTTGGCGAAGCCGGTGATGTGGATACGCACGCCTTCCTTCTGGTATTTGGCGCGGATCTGCTCCAGCCGTTCCGACATGGCGCCGTAGTCGAGTGCCTGGCCGGTCTGCGGATTCTGTTCCAGCAGCGGCACGAAGACGATGCTGGACTTGAAGTCGGCCGCCACCAGCTGGCCGATTTCGCCGGAGCGGGCGACGTTGGCGCGCAATTGCGCCATGCTGTCGGCCGAGCCGTCGTAGCCATCCGGGATGACGGTGCCGCCGTCCAGGCCTTCCTCGGTCACGGCGGCCCAGCGCGTGCTGGGCGTCCACAACGATTTCATGAAGGGCCGGTCCACGCCCGGCAGCAGGAACACTTCATCGTTCAGGCGCTGCAGGGTGTCGAGGTAGGCGCGGTCGTAGATGGTGCCGCCGTTCGCTTCGACGGCGATGCGCACCGAGTTGCCCAGTCCATTCAGGTCGGCCTTGTTGGCGAGGTAGTTGACCACGTAGGGATGGGCGCTGGGGATCATCTTCTCGAAGCTGGCATTGAGCTTGATGCGCGTGGCCTGGTAGCCCAGCACGATGGTCGCCAGCAGGCAAAGCAGGATGACCAGCGGCCGGTAATTGAACAGCGCGCGCTCGCCCAGGTTGCCGGAGCTGGTGTCGAAGTCCTGTAGCCGTCGTACTATCGGCTGTTGTTCCAAATCTTGATCTGTGTGCATGATGTTCCAGCCATGTTCGTATAAAGGAGAAGGGCGCTAGCGCTTAACGCGGTGTGGCCGGCGCGGCCACCCGGCGCAGGCCGCGCAGCCCGGCCACCACCAGCGCGCCGTCGCGGGCTTGGGCCACGGCGGCCAACGGCAATGCCGGCGGCAGGGCGGCGCCGGCCTGCGGGGCGAAGCTGCGGCCCTGGTCGCGGCTGAGCAGCACGTCGCCGCCCTGGCTGACCAGCACCAGCGTGCCGTCGGCCAGTTCGGCGCCGCCGGCCAGCGACGCCTGGACGCCGGTGTCGACCTTGCTCCAGCTGGCGCCCTGGTCGCCGGACCAGTAGGCGTTGCCGCGCAATCCGTAGGCGACCAATGCGCCGCCGCGCGTGGCCAGCAGGCCGAAGTAGCTGCCCTTGTATGGGCTGGCGAGGGCGCTGAAGCTGGCCCCCTGGTCGGTGGAGCGCAGCAGCAGGCCCTGTTCGCCGGCCAGATAGAGCGCGTCGCCCGCGCCGCGCATACCGTACAGGTGCAGGCCCTTGGGATTGGCGACATGCTGCTGCCACGGTTGCCAGGTGGCGCCGCCGTCGTCGGTCTTGAACAGCAGGTTGTAGGCGCCCAGCACGTAGCCGCTGCGGGCGCTGGCGAAGTGCAGGTCGAGGAAGGGCTTGTCCGGCCCGTCCGCCACCAGATGCCGGGCGTCGGCCAGGGCACGTTCCCGGTCCTGGGGCGTGACGTCGGCGGCCGCTTTGAGCACCAGTGCGGCGGCCTGGATGCCGTCCAACTGCTTGCTCCAGGTGGCGCCGCCGTCGGCGCTGTGCAGCACCACGCCTTGATGGCCGACCGCCCATCCTTGCCGGGCGTCGATGAACTGCACGGCCGTCAGGCTGACCCCGACCGGCACGCTGGCCTGGCGCCAGGAGGCGCCGGCATCATCCGAGTACAGGATGGTGCCGCGTTCGCCGGCCGCCACCAGCCGCTGGCCGGCGGCGGCGATGGCCAGCATGGCGGCGTTCAAGGCCTTGGGCGTGACCAGCGCCGGCTGCGTCAACGCTGCAGGAGCGACCGTCGCAGCGGCGGCGCCTTCGGCCGATGCCGCCGGCGCCAGCGCGCAGCACGCGGCGAACAACGCTGCGAACAATGCCGCCAGCGCCGTGCGGCGGGCCGCGTGTGGATTCAACTTGTTCATCGAGCGCCCCTTCACTTAGCGTGAGCCCTGGTTGGCCAGTTCCTCTGGGCCGAAATAGCTGGCCGGCAGGCGCGGAATGGTCTTGTACTGGGTCGCCAGGTCGTTCGAAGCTTCGTTCAGCAAGTAGGCGCCGGTCTGCACGTTGTAGGTGCCCCACATGACGTTGCCCACCACGGCCGGCAGGTCCGGCGCCAGCAGCGTCAGCGTGTAGTTGCCGCGCCAGATCTGGCCTTGGGCGTCATAGCCGTCGACCAGGATGATCTGCCAGGTGTCTTCGTCCAGGTAGTAGCGGCGCTTGGTGACCACGTGGCGCTTGCCGGGGATCAGGCTCGCTTCCACTTCCCACACGCGGTGCAGCTCCCAGCGCACCAGGTCGGGATTGAGGAACTGCGGCCCAACCAGGTCGCTGATCTTGGCGGCTGCGGCGCGGTTGTTGTTATAGGGGATGTACATCTCCTTCTTGCCGACCAGCTTGAGCTCATGGTGGTCGATAGGGCCGAACAGCATGAACGCCTCGTCGAACAGGCCGATGCCGGAAGTGACCGAGTCCGGCGTGTCGTAGGACACCGACGGCGCGCGCCGCACGCGGCGCTGGCCCACCAGGTACTGCCAGATCGCGCGCGGCTGCGCCTCGCTGATGCCGTCGTGGACCAGGATACCTTCGCCCGCCTTGGAGGCCGGCGCGCGCGTGATCAGGCGGCCGAACTGGAAGATGCCGTCGAATTTTTCCAGGCTGCCGTCCTTGAAGTAGTACGGCCGCATGATGGTCTGTTCGGCTTCGGTGGCGGTGGCGCGCTTGCCGTCGGGCGTGACGATGGTGGTCCGCAGCGGGAACACGGTGGTTTCGCCGGTCCAGGCCAGGCGGTGGTTCATCATGGCCTCGTAGCCGGTCTTCGGGATCGGGAACGGGATGCCGCCGAACGCGCCTTCCACGCCGAAGCCGCCGTCGATGGACTTGGCGCGGGTGGCGTTCTTGAAGGTGTTCTCATACACCCAGGCCGGCGCGCCGCCGGTGCGATGGGTTGGATAGACGTCGATCCGGTAGGTCGGATATTTTTTCAACAGCGCCACTGTGGCGGCGGACAGCTTGGCCGCATACTGGTCCACGTTCTTGCCGGTGATGGCCAGCGTCGGCTTCTCGGCGGCGAAGGGATCGGCGCGGAAGTCGCCAGCCTTGAAACCAGCCGGCACCTTGGCGTAGGCGCCGTCCCAGGCTGGAATGGTGGCTTCCTTGTTGCCGGCTTTTTCGGCGCCCAGCGGGGTCAGTGTGGAGTGCAGCTTGGCCGCTTCGTCGGCGGTGACGGCGGCGCCGGCATGCGGCAGGGCGAAGGCCAGGGCCAGGGCCAGCGGGGCGGCGGCGAAATTCAGGGTCGTCTTCATTATAGTTTTGTCCTTAGAATGCGCGTTTGATGTTGAAGGAGATGTAATCGCGGTCCGCCAGCGACTGGGCATAGCTCAGGATGGGCGTGTTGGTGACCGGATTATTTTTCAGGAAGGTGCCAGCCGCGCCGAGGAAGCGCACGTAGCTGATGCCGAACTTCCAGTCCTGGTGGTAGGTGGCGTTGACGCCGATATTGAAGTCGCCCCCGTGCGAGCTGCCGCCGTTGAAGTTGAACACGGCGCGCGAGCGGCCGTCGATGTTGTAGCCGACGCCGATCGGGATCGACAGGTCGAGGCCATTGATCACCTGGTAGTAGGCCGGCTCGAAGATCATGCGCGCGGAGGTGGCGTCGCGCGTGGTGTTGGGATCGAGCGAGCCTTGCCAGGTCACGCTGGTGGCGCGGTTCCACGCCAGTTCACCCAGCAGCGAAGCGCCCTGGAAGAATGGATTGGTCGGCATCACGTAGATCGCCGACAGGTTGACGTGCGCCGTGTTGCCGACCGCGTAGGCTGGGTTGCCGCTGTTATCGGCGAACACGCCGGTGCCGGCGCGCGACAGGAAGTTGGGCGTAGGGTCGCTGACCAGTGGCGTGTTGCGGCGTACCGAGATCTCGGCCGCCACGTTCGCGCCCAGCAGCACGGTGCTGGCGCTGGCGCCGAAGGTGCGGATGCCTTCCGCGTACACGGCCTGCACGGTGGACGGCGCGCCGGGAGGGAAGCCGGGCTTGAAGCCCAGGTAGAAGTAGGGCGTCTTGTCGTGGTAGCGCGCGGCATAGAAACCGTATTCAACATCGGAGCCGGCCGGCGAGAACTTGATCTGCATGCCGCCCTGGCCCGAATTCTTCGCCTTCATGTCGGCGATGGTGTAGAAAGCCGGCGCGCCGCTGTTGGTCGGCGCCACCAGGAAGGCGCTGCTGCCGGCGCCTGCGGCGTCGTAGGAACTGAGGTAGCTGCCGACGCCCGGTATCTGGGTGGGGCGCCATTCGAACTGGTAGTAGCCGCCGATCGATACGTTGGGTAGCACTTGCAATTGGCCCGATACCTGGTTGACCGGCCGCAGGATCTCCTTGAACTGGGCGCCCGGTACGCTGAGCAGCTTGACCAGGTCCACCGGTCCCTGTGCGTTGGCGATGCCGTTGGCGCCGAAGAACAGGCTTTCGCCATACTGCAGTGTGTGGCGGCCGACGCGCACGGTGCCGGGCAGCTCGCCCAATGAACCCTTAGCGAAGACGAAGGCGTCCAGCAGTTCGGCGTTGCGGCCGTGTAGCAGGCGGGTGCCCTCGGCGAAGGTGTTGCCGGCTTTGCCGGCCAGTGTGACGGCGTTGCTGGAGGCGGAGGCGTTGTCGTTGCTGCCGGTGTACGAGCTGTCGTACCAGGCGGCGGCGCTGACGCGCATGCCCAGGTTGCGGGTGCCGGCGTCGAACTCGGACAGCCAGTCGACGCGGCTGGAGACGATGCCTTTGCGGCGGAAATTCTGGTTGCCGTCGTCGAGGTTATAGCCGGTGAAGTCGCCGGCGCCGGACGATGGGTAGCCGCCCGCCAGCAGGCGCGCATCGGCATCCTTGAGGCGATAGGCGCTGCTGTATTTGAAGGTGTTGTTCCAGCTGATCTTGAGGTCGGGATTGTCGGTCTCGAACTCGAAGGCGTGGGCGGCCGGCACGGCGGCCGCCACGGCTAATGCCAGCAGGGTTGGACTCAGGCGTTTATTCGCTTGCATGGTTTGTCTCCTCGTTATAGTTGTGTGGCCGCTGACGCGCGGCCGGGCGGATGGCAGGCATCAGATAAAGGTCGAAGCCAACCCTCCGTCCACGGGCAGGTTGATACCGCTGATCCAGCGCGATTCGTCGCTGCACAGGAAGCTGATGGCGGCGGCGACTTCGTCGGCATAGGCCGGGCGCTTCATGCGGTGGGCGTCGCGTTGCACTCGCTCCTCGCCCAGCATCGATACGAAGTCGCCGAGGATGGGCGTGAAGACGGGGCCGGGCGCCACGCTGTTCATGCGCACCGAGTGCTGCATGAACCATTTCTGCGATTGGACGTAGGTCCAGACGATCAGCGCCTCTTTGAAGTACTGGTAGCAGGTGTCGGCGGGCACGGGATGCGCGTCCAGCCAAGCCTGGCCTTCGGTGTAGCCTCGGATGGCGGCCAACTGCTTGTGCAGGTCCAACCGCTCCGCCCATTCCGCGCCCAGGATGGAGGCGACGTTGACGATGGAGCCGCCGGCCGGCATGCGCGGCAGCACCGCTTCGGTCAGGTGGCGCAGGCCGAGGTAGTTGACCCGCGCCAGCAGTGCCGGATCGGCGGTGCCGGGCACGCCGGCGATGTTGCACAGAGCGTCCACGCGTTGAGGCAGTTGGGCGATGGCGGTGTCGATGCTGGCGGGATGGCCCAGGTCGACGGAGATAAAACCGTCCAGCGTCAGGCCAGGTTCGGTGCGGTCCATGCCGATCACGGTGGCGCCTTCAAAGCGCGCCAGGCGCGCCACTTCGGCGCCGATGCCGGATGCGGCGCCGGTGACGACGATGGTCTTGTTACGTAACTTCATGTGGTCTCCTTGTTGGTGGTGTCGTTAGAAGGGATAGCGCGGCGCTTCGGTCTTCACCGTCAGCCACTGCCATTGGGTGAACTCGTCCCAGTCGGAGCTACCGCCGTGGCGGCCGCCGTTGCCCGAGGTGCCGCCGCCGCCGAACGGCGCGTGCGCTTCGGCCAGTACGGTCTGGTCGTTGATGTGGGCATGGCCAGCCGGCACGCGGTCGACGATGAACATGGCGCGCGCCAGCGTCGGCGTAATCACGCCCAGCGCCAGGCAGCCGGAGGTGGCGGAGGCCAGTGCGATCGCTTCCTGGTCGGTGTCGAACACGGTGACCGAGGCCACGGGGCCGAACAGCTCTTCCTCGAAGCAGCGCATGCCGGGGCGCACGCCGGTCAAAACGGTGGGCTGGTAGTACTGGTTTTCGTAGGTGCCACCGGCCAGCAGCGTAGCGCCGGCGGCCACGCTGTCCTGCACGATGGCGTGCACGCGCTGCACCTGGCGCGCATTGATCAATGGTCCAAGCGCCACCTTTCCGCTCATCGGATCGCCCACCGGCAGGTTCTTTGCCTTGGCGACGACGCGGTCGATGACGGCGTCGGCGATGCCGCGCTGGAGCAGGATGCGGCCGGAGGCCATGCAGATCTGGCCCTGGTGCAGGTAGGCGCCCCAAGCCACGGCGGCGGCGGCGATGTCGGGATCGGCGTCGTCGAGGATGACCAGCGAGTTCTTGCCGCCCAGTTCCAGCGACATTTTCTTCAGGTTGCGGCCGGCCAGTTCGCCGATGCTGCGGCCCACCGCGGTCGATCCGGTGAAGGCGATCATGGCGATGTCGGGATGGCTGCACATCGTCTGTCCCGCTTCGGCGGCGCCGGGCAGCACGTGCAGCACGCCCTTGGGCAGGCCAGCCTCCTCGAAGATGCGGGCGATCAGCACGCCGCCGCTGACCGGCGTTTGCAGGTCAGGCTTGTGGACCACGGCGTTACCGGTGGCGAGCGCCGGCGCGATCGAGCGGATCGACAGGATCAGCGGGAAGTTGAACGGCGAGATCACACCCACCACGCCGTGCGGCACGCGCCGCGCGATGCTCATCTCGCCGCTGCCGGAGGCCAGCAGCTGGCCCTTGGGCTGGGTGAGCATGGAGGCGGCTTCCTGCAGGTGGGCGCTGGCCTCGCGCAGTTCCAGGTCGGCCTTGGGGCGAATCGCGCCGGTCTCTCGCACGATCCATGTCGCCAGTTCGTCATGGTGTTCGGCGATGACGGCGGCGGCGCGGCGGAAGATGGCGGCGCGTTCCTTGTAGTCGCTGGCGGCCCACGCGGCCTGCGCGGCACGTGCTTGCGTGGCTGCGCGCGCCACGTCGTCGGCGTTGGCCAAGCCTACACGGCCCAGTTGTTCGCCCGTCGCGGGTTCGGTGAAGGTGTGGCTGCCGCCGTGGGCGGCGATCCAGTCGCCGTTGAAGATGAGGCCCTGCCAGATCGATGGGTGCAAAAGCGCATTCGCGTTGGTCATGCTGTCTCCTTTGAATGATGGGTGGGTGGGGAAGTCAGCCTGCTAGCACGCTAGTTGCATGAAGGTCTGCTTACCGCTCTTGCCTTAGCTATTACAAGTTGTGTGCCAGCTCTTTGTGCATCGTGCTTATTGCGGCGCACCATGTGGCTTCTACGCTGGGCGCCGGTGTGGCATTCAACGGGCCGGCACGGCGCAGCGCAGCAAAAAGAAGATGAGCCGGCGATTGATGAAATGATCAAATGGGAGAACTGCCGATGTATGATTTGGTGAATGACGACGAAAGTAGAGACATGAGCAAACCCCCTCGCGTATCGCTGGCGGAGATGGCGCAGGGCGACAGCCAGCATTTGAAAGCCGGCGCCGCGCCCACGCTGGACGACCTGACGCAAAGCCTGCATTTCTCGCCCGGCGATGGCCGCATCTGGCTCAACGGCCAGCGCATGCAGCTGCTGCATATCTCGTCGCTGGGCGCGATGCGGCGCGAACTGCTGGAGAGCATAGGCCCCGAGCGCACGCGCGGCCTGCTGACACGGGTGGGCTATTCGGCCGGCGCGCGCGATGCGCAGCTGCTGCGCGAACGCTGGCCCGACGCCGAACCCGGCTCGCTGTTCGCGGCCGGGCCGCGCATGCATTCGCTGGAAGGCGCGGTCAAGGTCGAGCCGCTGCATTTTGAATTCGACTTCGAACGCGGCACCTACCACGGCGAATTCCTGTGGCACCATTCCAGCGAGGCTGAGGTGCATACCGCTGATTTCGGCGTCGGCACTGAGCCGGCGTGCTGGATGCAGACCGGATACGCCATCGGCTACACCAGCGCGATGATCGGACGGCTGACCATCTACCGCGAGGTTGAGTGCACGGCGATGGGCCACAAGCACTGCCGCCTGGTCGGCAAGCCTGCCGACGAATGGGATAATGTGGAGGAAGACCTGCGCTTCCTGAACGCGGAATCGTTCGTCAGCACCACCGCTTACGGCGGGCCGGGACAGCATCAGCAGGCTGCGGTGCTGCCGGGCGATGACGGACGTCCTTACGGCGACAAGGAAATGGTGGGCGTGTCATCGGCCTTCAACGCGGCCTGCCATATGCTCAAGCGCGTGGCGCCAACCGCCGCCACGGTGCTGTTCACCGGCGAGTCGGGCGTCGGCAAGGAGCTGTTCGCCTACATGCTGCACCAGATCGGCGCCCGCAAGGAGCAGCCTTTCGTGGCGGTCAACTGCGCGGCGATCCCCGAGACGCTGATCGAGTCCGAACTGTTCGGCGTGGAGCGCGGCGCCTTCACCGGCGCGAGCCAGTCGCGGCCCGGCCGCTTCGAGCGCGCTTCCGGCGGCACGCTGTTCCTCGACGAGATAGGCACGCTTAGCCTGGTGGCGCAGGGCAAGCTGCTGCGCGCGCTACAGGAGGGCGAGATCGAGCGGGTAGGGGGCGTGCGCAGCGTCAAGGTGGACGTGCGGCTGGTGGCGGCCACCAATGTCGATCTGCGCGAGGAGATCCGGCAGGGCCGCTTCCGCGAAGACCTGTTCTTCCGCCTGAACGTGTTCCCGATCCGCCTGCCGCCGCTGCGCGACCGGCGCGATGACATCCCCCTGTTGATGGGCTACTTCATGCGGCACTACGGCCAGAAGCACCAGCGCCGCGTGACCGGCTTCACGGCGCGCGCGGTCGATGCGCTGCTCAACTACGACTTCCCGGGGAATATCCGTGAGCTGCAAAACCTGGTGGAGCGCGGCGTGATCTACGCCGACGAGGATGGTCCCATCGATTTGCCGCACCTGTTCACCAGCGGCGAGGAATCGCGGACCTCGTATTTTTCGCTGGCCCAGACGGGACGCCTGACCAGCCACGAAGCGGCCGCGCCGCTGCCGGCTCCCTCCGGTGCGTTGCTCGACGTGCTGCCCGAGATGCTGCGGCAGGCGTCGGAACACGGGCAGGACTGGTCGCTGGACAATCTGGAAAGCACACTGATACTGGCGGCGGTGAAGCGGGCCGACGGCAATCTGTCGGCGGCGGCGCGCACATTGGGCCTGACGCGGCCGCAGCTGTCCTACCGGATGAAGAAGCTCCAGCAGGGCTGAACCTGATGAACTGCGCCGGTCACTCCAGGTAGATCTTCTGCAGCAGCTTGACGAGCTGCGCGCGCTCGGCATCGGTCAGCGCGGACGTCGCATCCACTTCCAACTCGCTGGCGGTCTTTTCCGCCTTTGCGCACATGCTCAGCCCTGCGGCCGTCAGCGCCAGCGTCTGCGAACGCCGGTCCAGCGGACTACGCTGGCGCAGTAGCAGCCCGCGCTCCTGCAGCTTGTCCAGCAGGATGGCGAGGTTGGGCGGCGACACGTTCACCGCATCCGACAGCCGTTTCTGGTTGATGTTGGGATTCGCCTTCAGCAGGCTGAGTACACTGAAATCCACCGGCCGCAGCTCGTACTTCGCCATCCGCTTTTCAAACAACGGCAAGATATTGATGTAGGCGCGGCGGCAGTTATAGCCCACCAGGCCGAGGAGCATGCTCTGGTCCAGCGGCTGCTCTGCCGCCTCCTGGACGGCATCGATTAAAGTTGGTTTCTTTTTTTTGGGCTGCGTGGTCATTGTCCGATTCTAGCAAAGAAGCGCCGTCCCGGCCATCCTGCTGCTTGCAATGTCTCGAAAATGCGTATATTCTATAATCATTATAAAACATAACTAATTATCCTTAAACCATCCATCGAGGAGACACGATGAAGCGCAGCGCCCTTATCGCCGTAGCGACCGCCATGTTGGCGGCCGGCCAAGTACAGGCCCAATCCCAGGAACCCATCCGCATCGGCGTCATTGCCGCGCTCACCGGGCCGTTCGCCAACACCGGCAAGCCGTTCGAGGACGGCATCAAGACCTATATGCTGCAATATGGCGACCAGGTGGCCGGCCGGAAGATCGAGATCATCTACCGCGATGATGGCGGCACCAATGTCGACCAGTCCAAGCGGGCGGCCCAGGAGCTGATCACGCGTGAAAAGGTCAGCTTCCTGATCGGCTTTTCGCTGACGCCCAGCGCGATGGCGGTAGCGCCCATCGCCACACAGGCCAAGATGCCGATGATCGTGATGAACGCGGTCACCAACGGCATCACCGCCAAATCGCCGTACATGCTGCGCACCAGCATGACCATGCACCAGATGACCGGGCCGTTCGGCACCTGGACGGCGAAGAACAAGATCGGCAAGGTCTACACCCTGGTCAGCGACTACAGCACCGGGCTGGATGCGGAGGCGCGCTTCACCAAGGAGTTCAACGCCGGCGGCGGCAAGGTGGTGGGTTCGGCACGGGCGCCGCTGGCCAATCCCGACTATTCCCCCTTCATCCAGCGCATCAAGGATGAGAAGCCGGACGCGCTGTTCTTCTTCGCGCCCGGCGTGGAGGATGGCATCGGCCTGCTGAAAGCTTTCAGCGACAAGGGCCTGGACAAGGCGGGCATCAAATTCCTCGGCGTGGGCGACATGACCAGCGAGACGCCGACGCTGGAGGCGCTGGGCGACCGCGCGCTGGGTGCGGTAACGGTGCTGAACTACGCGCCGACGCTGGACAACGACACCAACAAGGCCTTCCTGAAATCCTATGCGCAGGCCAATCCGGGCCGGCCGCCGGCCACCTTCGTCACGGTGGCGGCCTATGACACCATGGGCATGATCTACGAGACCGTCCGCAAACTCGGCGGCGCCGTCAACGGCGACAAGGCGATGCAGGTGTTGGCCGGGATGAAGCGCGACAGTCCGCGTGGACCGATCAGCATCGATCCGGCCACGCGCGACATCGTGCAGAACATGTACATCCGCGAAGTGAAGAAGGTCAACGGCAAGCTGGTGAACGAGCCGATCGCCGTGCTGCGCGACGTCAGCCCCAACTAAGGAGATATCCCATGAAGATCGAACGACGTGTCTTGAACGGCACGCCGCTGGCAGCGCTTTGCCTGTCGGCGGTGGCATTGAGTGGTTGCGGGGGAGATGGCGGCACCGTTCCAAGCGCCACGGCGGCGTTGCCGCAGTTGGCTGCGGCCAGCGGCGCCAAACTGTCCACCTGCACGGATTTGGCCAGCAAGATCGCCTATCCCAATACGACGATCACCAGCGCGGCCTCGGTGGCTGCCGGTGTGCTGACGGTTGCCGGCAAGCCGGTGCCGGCGCACTGCCTGGTGAAAGGATCGATGTTTCAGCGCGTAGGCCCGGTGGATGGACAAAATTACGCGATCGGTTTCGAGATGCGGCTGCCGGTCGACTGGAACGGCCGCTTCTTCTATCAGGCCAACGGCGGCCTTGACGGCTCGGTCGTCACTGCGACCGGCGATGTCGGTGGCGGCGGGCAGCTGGACAGTGCGTTGAACCAGGGCTTTGCGGTGATCAGTTCCGACGCCGGCCATGGCGCGGCGACGCCTTTGTTCGGACTCGATCCGCAGGCGCGGCTGGACTACGGCTACCAGGCGTCGGGCAAGCTGGCGCCGATGGCCAAGAGCGTGATCCAGACCGCCTACGGCAAGGGGCCGGACCGGTCGTATTTCGGCGGCTGTTCCAACGGTGGCCGTCACACGATGGTGGCTGCGTCCCGCTACGGCGAGCAGTTCGACGGCTATCTGGTTGGCGATCCCGGCTTCCGGCTGCCGCTGGCGGCGATCGCCAATATCGCCGGTGGCCAATCCTATGCGGCGCTGGCGACCACGCAGGGTGACCTGTCGACCGGCTTTACGCCCGCCGAACGCGCGCTGGTGTCGAACGCGGTACTGGACAAGTGCGATGCGCTCGATGGCGTGAAGGATGGACTGGTGCAGGACACCAGCGCCTGCCAGGCTGCCTTTAGCCTGGAGCGCGACGTCCCGTCCTGCGGCGCGCAAGGCCGCGACGGCACCTGTCTCAGCACCGCTCAGAAGACGGCGATCGGGCAGCTGTTCACGGGCGCGCTCACCGGCGCCAAGAGCAAGTTCTATTCAAGCTTCCCGTATGACTCCGGCCTGGGCACCGGCAATTGGGCGTTCTGGAAGTTCTTCAGCCCATTGCAGCTCGATTCGGGCGCGGTGGCGATGATCTGGAAAGTGCCGCCGGTGAATCCGGCCACCTTCAACGGCGCCAACTTCGCGCTGACGTCCAGCATCGACACCTTGCTGACGCAGGTCGCCGCGACCGACGGCACTTACACCGAAAGCGCGATGTCCTTCATGCTGCCGCCACACCTGACCGACTACAGCACCGTGAAGAACCGTGGCGCCAAGATGATGCTTTACCACGGCACCAGCGATCCGATCTTCTCCAGCGACGACACCACGGCGTGGTACGACAATCTGCGTGCCGCGAACGGCGGCGACGCCTCCAACTTCGCGCGCTTCTTCCGGGTGCCTGGCATGAACCACTGTTCCGCAGGGCCAGCCACCGATCAATTCGACATGCTGACGCCCCTGGTCAACTGGGTCGAGAAGGGGCAGGCTCCGGAACGTGTGCTGGCAAGCGCGCGCGGTGCGGGCAACGCCGGCGGCGTCAATACCGACGTGCCGGCGTCATGGTCGCCGAGCCGCACCCGGCCGCTGTGTCCTTATCCGCAGGTGGCCAAGTACAACGGCAGCGGCAGTATCGAGGATGCGGCCAACTTCAGCTGCAAGTAGAGGAGCAAAAGACCAGGGCAGGCGGCTTACTTGCCCGGGTCTTTCTGGTTGGTGAACTGGTCGAATTCGACGTTATAGAATTCGCTGCCGACCTTTTCGACCTTGCGCACGTAGACCGTCTGCACGATATCGCGGGTTTGCGGATCGATGCTGATCGGTCCGCGCGGGCTGGTGAGCTGCATGGTCTTCAGGATGGCCATGGCCTGGTCGCCGTCTATCTTGCCGTTCAATTTGCGCGTCACTTCGTAGATCGCCGCCATGCCGTCATACGCCGCCACGGCCATGAAGTTCGGACGTCCCGCACCCGGATTCGCGGCCGCAAAACTCTTCAGGAAGGCGGCGTTTTCCGGCGACTTGTGCGCGGCCGAATAGTGGAAGGTGGTGATCACGCCCAGCGTGGCGTCGCCCATCGCCGGCAGCACGTGGTCGTCGGTCAGGTCGCCGGTGGCGATCACTTTGATGCCCGCTGCGGCCAGCCCGCGCTCGCGGTAGCCCTTCATGAAGGCGATGCCTTGTTCGCCCGCCGGAACAAAGATGAACACCGCATCCGGCTTGGCGTCCTTGATGCGCTGGATGTAGGGCGCGAATTCCGGATTGCGCAGCGGGACGCGGATCGCTTCCGTCACCGCGCCGCCGCCTTTGACCAGCTCATTCTTGAAGGCCGTTTCGGCGTCGATGCCGGGGCCGTAGTCCGCCACCAGCGTCACCACCTTCTTGATGTTGTTCTTGGCCGCCCATGTCGCCATCGGCGCGGAGATCTGCGGCAGCGTCATCGAGAAGCGTGCGATGTAGTTGGACTTGGTGGTGATGATGGAAGTGGCGGCGTTCATGATGATCATCGGCTTCTTCGCCTGCTCGGCGATGGGCGCCACGGCCAATGCTTCCGGCGTCAGGCCGAAGCCCGCCAGGAAGTCGACCTTGTCGCGCACCACCAGTTCCTGCGCCAGCCGCTTGGCGATTTCGGGCGAAGGCCCGGTGGTGTCCTTGTAGATGATCTCGATCTTCTTGCCGGCGACCGTGGCGCCGTTCTGCGCAACCCATGCCTTGATGCCGCCCTCCATCTGCTTGCCGTAATCGGCGAAGGGACCGGAGAAGGCGGCGATCACGCCGATCTTGATGGTGTCCTGGGCCTGCGCCAGTGGCATTGCCGACCACGCGGTGGTGGCGAGTGTGGCGATTGCTACAAATTTTTTCAACGTCATGTTGGTCTCCTGTGCGTTTCTGTTTTCTCTATGAAGAATGGCTAGTCGCGGCAATCGGCGGCGGCGGCGGGCTTCAATTTTGCCACGCGGCGTTGGTTGACAGCGCATCGCTTCATGCATAGTATCTCAATCTATGTGCGATTAACAGCCTATTGTTCGATAATCGCACATCTTAAAAACGACATATTCAAAACAACAGGAGACTGGAATGAAGAACGCAATCCGATGCGCTGCCGCGCTGCTGGCTGGAGTCAGCGCATCCGGCGCCATGGCGCAAAGCAGTGTCACGGTGTACGGCCTTGTCGATACAGGCCTGGTTTATACGACCAACGCCAATGCCGCAGGTGCCAGCATCACCAAGATGCCGTCGTTGACGGGCTCCTTCCCGTCGCGCCTGGGCTTCCGTGGCAGCGAGGACCTGGGTGACGGCTTGCAGGCCGTGTTCACGCTGGAGATGGGGCTGTCGATGGATACCGGCACCATGGGGCAGGGTAATCGACTGTTCGGCCGCCAGGCCTCGGTGGGTTTGAAAGGCGCGTTCGGCACGGTGACGCTGGGCCGCCAGATCAACATGACTTATATCGCCTCGATGAAGGGCGACGTGCTGGGACCCAACCTGTTCGCGATCGGCAGCATCGATCCCTATCTGCCGAACGCGCGCAGCGACAACGCCATCGGCTACCTGGGCAACTTCAACAACTTCGTGGTTGGCGCCACCTACAGCACCGGGCGCGATGCGTCGGCCGCTGGCGGCCCGGCTGCCACCGGCTGCCCTGGCGAAGTGGCGGGCAATTCCAAGGCCTGCCGTCAGATTACCGGCATGGTGGGCTACGAGACTCCGGAATATGGCCTGAACACTTCCTACGACATCATGTACGGTAACGTCGGCGCGGCCGGTGGCCTGACCAGCAGCGACAACAGCGACAAGCGCATCACCGTCAACGGCTATGCCAAGGTGGGCGCGGCCAAGATCGGCGGCGGCATCGTCGACCGCACCACGCGCGCGGTCACCGGCGTGACCGAATCGGATCTGTACTTCCTGGGTGTGAGCTATCCGGTTACGCCGCTGTCCACGCTGGATGTGCAGGTGGCGCGCCGCGACACCAAGAACAGCAGCTCGGACGTCAACATGGTGGTGGCCCGCTTGACCTACTACCTGTCGAAGCGCACCGCCGTGTATGGCGCGTTGGGCAAAATGAAGAACTCAGGCGCATCGGCAGTGGCGCTGGATGCCGGCGGCACCGTTGGCGCCGGCCTGTCGCAGAACGGCGTCATGGCCGGCCTGCGCCACAGTTTCTAAGGAAGTAGTATGGAGAGTTCCTGGGCCCCGCGCAGCAGCACGGGCAGGAACTCTTTTTCCAACTGCTTGACGCTGACGCGCGATGCCTGCGCGCCGACGTTCAACGCCGCCAGCACAGTCCCGGATGCGCCGCGCACGGGCACCGCGATGGAGCGCAATCCCAGTTCCAGCTCTTCATCGTTGACGGCATACCCGGCCTGGCGCACGCCGGACAGGATTTCGCGCAGGCGCTTCTGGTTGACCACCGTGTTTTCCGTCATCGGCCGCAGCGCGGTGCGGGCCAGGTACTGGTCCAGCTCCGCCGGCGGCAGGTGCGCCAGCATCACGCGGCCCAGCGAGGTGCAGTAGGCGGGCAGGCGGCTGCCGGTATTGAGCGCCACCGACATCACGCGCGAGGTGGCGGCGCGCGCCACGTAGAGCACTTCGTCATCGTCCAGCACCGCCAGCGAACTCGATTCGTTCAGCGCGCGGCTGATGTTGTTCAGGTAGGGCTGGGCCGACACCGTCAGCGGCGTCGACGACAGGTAGGAATAACCCAGCGTCAGCACCTTGGGGCGCAGCGAAAAATTGTTCAACTCCGCATCGACATAACCCAGCTCGCGCAGCGTATGCAGGCAGCGCCGCACGGCGGCGCGTGGAATGCCGGTCTTCTGGCTGATGTTGGCGATGGTCTGCGGCTTGCGCGAATCGCTGAAGGCGCGCACCACGGCCAGGCCGCGCGCCAGCGAGGTCATGAAACTGGGATCGGTCAGGGCGTCGATCTGTTCGGAGATGCTGGGTTCGTGCTCCGGCTCAGCCTCGGCGACGCTGGTTTTGGGTTTGGTGGTCTTGGACATGGCGTGATTTTAATGCAGTAGGCAGGTTCGATAGGTGTTTTTTTGTTGACCGTGGCGCGCTTACGTTGCTACACTGGATGTGCGGTAATCAATCATTAGTTCGATTATCGCACACCGAACTTAAAAGGCAGGCATATGATCGACAAAACATTTGCATCACTGGAGGGCGCCGTGGCTGACATCCATGACGGCGCGACGGTCATGATCGGCGGCTTCGGCAATGCCGGCATGCCGTCCGCGCTGATCGACGCGCTGATCGCGCAGGGCGCGCGCGACCTCACCATCGTCAACAACAACGCCGGCAACGGCGAAACGGGACTGGCCGCGCTGCTCAAGGCCAAGCGGGTGCGCAAGATCATCTGCTCCTTCCCGCGCCAGGCCGACTCCCATCATTTCGACGCGCTGTACCGCGCCGGCGAGATCGAGCTGGAACTGACCCCGCAAGGCAACTTGGCGGAACGCATCCGCGCCGCCGGCGCCGGCATCGGCGGCTTCTTCTCGCCGACCGGCTACGGCACGCAGCTGGCCGAGGGCAAGGAAACGCGCTTGATCGACGGCCGCCACTATGTGCTGGAATCGCCGATCCATGCGGATTTCGCGCTGATCAAGGCGCTGCGCGGAGACCGTTGGGGCAATCTGGTGTACCGCAAGACGGCGCGCAATTTCGGCCCCATCATGGCGATGGCGGCCAAGACCACCATCGCCCAGGTGCAGCAGGTGGTGGCATTGGGCGAGCTCGATCCCGAAGCTATCATCACCCCCGGCATCTTTGTGCAGCGCGTAGTGAAGGAGGCTGTATGACGAACAAATATACCCGCGACCAGATGGCGGCTCGCGTGGCACAGGACATTCCCGAAGGCGCCTACGTCAACCTGGGCATCGGACTGCCGACCAAGGTGGCCGACCACCTGCCGGCCGAGCGTGAAGTGTTCCTGCATAGCGAGAATGGCCTGCTGGGCATGGGCCCGGCGCCGGCTCCCGGCGAGGAAGACGAAGACCTGATCAACGCCGGCAAGCAGCCGGTCACGCTGTTGACCGGCGGCGCCTACTTCCATCACGCCGATTCCTTCGCCATGATGCGCGGCGGCCATCTGGACGTGTGCGTGCTGGGCGCCTTCCAGGTGGCGGCCAACGGCGACCTGGCCAACTGGCACACCGGCGCGCCGGATGCGATACCGGCCGTCGGCGGCGCGATGGACCTGGCGATCGGCGCCAAGCAGGTGTTCGTCATGATGGAGCACCAGACCAAGACCGGCGAAAGCAAAATCGTCAGCCAGTGCAGCTATCCGCTGACCGGCGTCGCTTGCGTCAACCGCATCTACACCGATCTGGCCGTGCTGGACGTGACGCCGGCCGGGCTGGCGGTGCGCGAGATGGCGCCGGGATTGAGTTTTGAAGAGCTGCAGGCCGCCACCGGCGCGCCTTTGCTGCCGCTGAAATAAGAGGAGACACTATGAACGAAGCATATATCTGCGATGCGGTACGCACGCCGATCGGCCGTTACGGCGGCGCGCTGAAGGATGTGCGCGCCGACGATCTGGGCGCGGTACCGCTGCGGGAACTGATGCGTCGCAATCCCGACGTGCAGTGGGACCAGGTGGATGACGTGATCTACGGCTGCGCCAACCAGGCCGGTGAAGACAATCGCAACGTGGCGCGCATGTCGGCGCTGCTGGCGGGGCTGCCGCAGGAGGTGCCGGGTTCCACCGTCAATCGCCTGTGCGGCTCCGGCATGGACGCCATCGGCACGGCGGCGCGAGCGATCCAGGCGGGCGATGCCTGCCTGATGATCGCCGGCGGCGTGGAATCGATGACGCGCGCGCCTTTCGTCATGGGCAAGCCGGATGCGGCGTTCTCGCGCAACGCGGCCTTGCAGGACACGACGATGGGCTGGCGCTTCGTCAACAAGGCGCTGAAGGAAGCCTACGGCGTCGAAACCATGCCGGAGACGGCGGAAAACGTCGCCCAGGATTATGGCGTCAGCCGCGCCGACCAGGATGCGTTTGCGCTGGCAAGCCAGAACAAGACCGCCATCGCCATCGCCGAAGGCGTCTTCGCGCGCGAGATCGTGCCGGTGTCGCTGCCGCAGCGGAAAGGCGATCCTCTGTTGTTCGCGCAGGACGAGCATCCGCGCGCCACCACCATCGAGGCGCTGTCCAAGCTGAAAGGCGTGGTACGTCCCGAGGGCAGTGTCACCGCAGGTAACGCTTCCGGCATCAACGACGGCGCTTGCGCTCTGCTGATCGCCAGCGGCGACGCGGCCAAGCGACACGGCCTGAAGCCGCTGGCGCGCATCGTCGGCATGGCGACGGCCGGCGTGGCGCCGCGCGTGATGGGCATAGGTCCGGTGCCTGCGGTGCAAAAGCTGCTGCGCCAGACCGGCCTGACGCTGGAGCAGATGGACGTCATCGAACTGAATGAAGCCTTCGCCGCGCAGGGACTGGCCGTGCTGCGCCAGCTCGGCCTGCGGGACGACGATGCGCGCGTCAATCCCAACGGCGGCGCCATCGCGCTGGGCCATCCGCTGGGCATGAGCGGCGCGCGCTTGGTCACTACCGCGACCTACCAGCTGCATCGCAGCGGCGGCCGCTACGCGCTGTGCACCATGTGCATAGGCGTAGGGCAGGGCATTGCGATGATTATCGAAAGAGTGTGATTCAATGTAGTTTGTAGAGTAGTAGTGGAGACAAAAAATGTATAAAACAATTCAAACGAGGAGGCCGATATGCTAGCCAATTTCGCCGGTGTGCTGTTCGACGGCATCGCCTACGGCAGCCTGCTGTTCCTCATCAGCGTCGGCCTGTCGGTCACGATGGGCATGATGAACTTCATTAACCTGGCCCACGGCGCCTTTGCCATGCTGGGCGGCTATGTCAGCGTGACGGTGTTGTCGCGGCTCGGCGTGCCGTTCCTGGCCTCGCTGCCGCTGGCCTTCCTGGCCTCCGCCGCGGCCGGGCTGGTGCTGGAGCGGCTGCTGTACCGCCGCCTGTACCGGGCCAGCCATCTGGATCAGGTCCTGTTCTCGATCGGCCTGACCTTCATGTCGGTGGCCGGTGCGACCTGGCTGTTCGGCCCATCGCAGCAGCCGGTCACGCTGCCGGACTGGCTGCGCGGGCAGGTATCGCTGCTCGGCCTTGAGGTTGGCGCGTATCGCCTGTTCCTGATCGGCGTGGTGGTGCTGGTCACGCTGGCGCTGGGACTGCTGATCGAGCGCACCCGTTTCGGCGCGCAGATCCGCGCGTCGGTGGACAATCAAACCGCGTCCGCCGGCTTGGGCATCAATGTCGGCCTGGTGTTCAGCCTGACCTTCGCGCTGGGCTCCGGCTTGGCCGGCCTGGGCGGAGGCCTGGGCATCGATGTGCTGGGACTGGATCCGACCTTCCCGATCAAATACATGGTCTACTTCCTGCTGGTGGTCGCCGTGGGTGGCGCCGGCACCATCAAGGGGCCGCTGCTGGCGGCGCTGATACTGGGCGTGTTCGACGTCGCAGGCAAATACTACGTGCCGCAGATTGGCGCCTTCGTCATCTATGGCTTGATGGTGGTGCTGCTGATCCTGTTCCCGGCAGGCCTGATCAGGAGGAAAGCATGAACGCCTTCGCCGATGCTGAAGTCAAACCGGCGCCCGCCGCCGTCAACAAGGTGCAGAGCATGAGCCTACTCCGTTTGCCCGACGACCGCTGGTCGCCGCTGGAAATCGCCTTCTGGCTGCTGCCGGTGGCAGCGTATTTCGCCTTCCCTGGTTATCTGGTGTTGATCAGCCAGATCATGATCGTCGGCCTGTTCGCGCTGTCGCTGGATTTGATGCTGGGCTATGCCGGTATCGTCTCGCTGGGCCACGCCGCTTTCTTCGGCCTGGGCGCCTACACTGCCGGGCTGTTGTCGGTGCACGGCTGGAGCGAGCCGTTTAGCGGCCTGCTGGCCGGCGCAGTGGTGGCCGGTTTGTTTGGCTTCGTCATGTCCTTCCTGGTGGTGCGCGGCCAGGACTTGACGCGCCTGATGGTCACGCTGGGCATAGGCCTGATGCTGTTCGAAGCGGCCAACAAGGCATCCTTCCTCACGGGGGGCGTGGACGGCTTGTCCGGCATGATGGTAGGTAAATTGTTCGGCGCTTTCGAATTTGATTTGAACGGTAACGTGGCTTATTGCTACAGCTTCGCCGTGCTGTTCATCGTGTTCGTGGTGCTGCGCCGGGTGGTGAAGTCGCCGTTCGGTTTGAGCTTGATCGGTATTCGCGAGGGCGCGCGCCGCATGCCTGCACTGGGCGTGGACGTCAACCGTCGCCTGGTGGCCGTGTTCACGCTGGCCGCCACGGTGGCAGGGCTGGCCGGCGCGCTGCTGGCGCAGACCACGCAGTTCGTCGGACTGGATTCGCTGGGCTTTCCGCGTTCGGCCGAGCTGCTGATCATGCTGGTGTTGGGTGGGACCGGCCGGCTGTACGGCGCGCTGGTCGGCGCCGCCGTGTTCATGCTGGCGCAGGACTACATCGCCGGCCTCAATCCGGCTTATTGGCAGTTTTATATCGGCCTGCTGCTGATGGTGATCGTGCTGTTCGCGCGCGGCGGCATCCTTGGCGGGCTGGAAAAGATGGCGTCGCGTTTCAAACGGAAGGAGCAGGCATGAGCCAGGACATCACACTGCGCACGGAAGGCTTGACCAAGCGCTGGGGCCCGTTCGTCGCCAACAGCGATGTGAGCCTGACCTTCGAGCCGGGCGCGCGCCACGCGCTGATCGGCCCCAATGGCGCCGGCAAGACCACCTTCATCAATCTGCTGACGGGCGGCTTTATGCCCAGCAGCGGCAAGGTCTACCTGGGCGGCGAGGACATCACGCACCTGCTGCAGCACCAGCGGGTACGGCGCGGCATGACGCGTACCTTCCAGCTCAACACCCTGTTCGCTGGCATGACGGTGCTGGAATCGGTGGCGCTGGCGATCTGCGAGCGGCGCGGCCTGCAATCGGTCTGGTACAAGACGGTGGCTAAACACGCCGACGTGATCGACGAGGCGATGGCCTTGCTGGCCACGCTCAAGCTTACCGACCAGGCCAACAGCGTCACGCGCAGCATGGCTTACGGTAAGCAGCGGCTGGTGGAAATCGCACTGGCACTGGCCACCAAGCCTCGTATCCTGCTGCTGGACGAACCGGCCGCCGGCATCCCGCAGGCGGAGAGCAAGGAGCTATTCGAAGTGCTGGCGCAGCTGCCGCGCGACGTCACGGTGCTGTTTATCGAACACGATATGGGACTGGTGTTCCGCTTCGCCGACCGCATCACGGTGCTGGTCGGCGGCAAAGTGCTGACCGAGGGTACGCCGGCGGAGATCGCGGCCGACCCGCGCGTCAAAGAAGTTTATCTGGGGGAGGCCGAACATGGCTGAATTACTGGCGCTCGATAAAGTCACCGCCGGCTATGGCGAGTCTATCGTGTTGGAAGACGTATCGTTCACGCTGAACGAAGGCGACAGCTTGGCGCTATTGGGCCGCAACGGCGTTGGAAAAACCAGCCTGCTGGTGACGCTGATGGGATTGACGCGACTGCACGGCGGCGGCATCCGCTGGGCAGGTAGCGACATCGCGCGCATGCCCACGCACCGGCGCTCGCGCGCTGGCCTGGGCTGGGTGCCGCAGGAACGGCATATGTTCCCGTCGCTGACGGTGGAGGAGCATCTGACGGTGGTGGCGCGGCCCGGCCGCTGGAATCTGCAAAAGATCTACGAGATCTTTCCGCGCCTGCACGAACGCCGCGCCAACATGGGCAACCAGTTGTCCGGCGGCGAGCAGCAAATGGTGGCGATCGCCCGCGCGTTGATGACCAACCCGCGTATCCTGCTGCTGGACGAGCCGATGGAAGGCCTCGCCCCCATCATCGTGCAGGAGCTGGTGCGGGTGATACGCCGGCTGGTGAAGGAGGAGGGCATGTCGGTGATCGTGGTGGAGCAGCATGCGCGGCTGGCGTTGTCGCTGACCCAGCGCGCCATTGTGCTTGATCGTGGCCGCATCGTGCACGACTCGGACAGCGCCAGCCTGCTGGCCGACGGCGACAAGCTGGATCGCCTGGTCGCCGTGGCCTGAGGCGTTTTATTTAGGTTTGTAGATGCCGGCGCCGACGGTGTATTTATCCTCGGCCTGGCGGATATACGAGGCCTTGTCCTCCAAGGCCTTGGTGACCGGATTGACCCAGACGTAGTCGACCCAGCCGGGTTTCTTCGACTGGGCGATATCGCGCATCTCCTGCACGAACTTCTTGCCGTTGGCGTCCTTCAGCTGCGACATGTCCTTGCCGTTCATCTTGGGCGTGGTGGCGTGGCAGACCATCATCATCTGCGCGTCCTGCACGAACACGTACAGGTCGCCCTGCATAAAGCCGCCCTTCGGATCGGCGAAGTCTTTGCACGCCTGTTCTATCCCTTTTTTCTGGATGTTCGCGACGGCCTTGTCGACCAGGGCGATGGCGTCGGCCTTGCTGGCGTTTTGTGCGAGGACGGGCAGGGCAGGCATAAGCAGCATGGCGGTCAGGCCGGCGATGGCATAGCGTTTCATTGGGTCTCCTGTTTTGATGATCGCGGCATTCAAGTGTGCCGCTATCAGCTTACCTCGCGCGCGACCGTCACGCCATCCGTGAGCGGTGCGCGGCTTTGCTCGTTGTTTTCCTGCACAAGCTTGGTCAGCAGCGACATGAATTGCAGCTGTTCTGTGCTGGACAGGGGCGCGAGCAAACGGCGTCGCAAGCGCTGCGAACCGGGTATCAGATCGCTCAGCAGCTGTTCGCCGGCGCCGGTGATGGTGAGGGATCGCTGGCGGCGGTTGGTCGGAATCACGGTCCGCGTTAGCAGTCCCTTTTCCTCCAGCCGCGCACAGACGGTGGCGCCGGTCGAGGTGTCGATGCCGCTGATGGCCGACAGCGATACCTGGTCGATGCCCCCGTGGCTTTCCAGGTTGCGCAGCATCGCGTACTGCACCGGCGTCAGCTCTTCGCCCATCTCGTCGTAAAAAATCGACACCGAGATCTGTTGCGCGCGGCGCAGCAAGTGGCCGGGATGTTCGTACAGGTTAATCAATTTGCTCTCTGTGTCTGGCATGGCATGGCCTCTGCGTAAAAAGAATTTGGTCGGGGCGTTTACTTTGCCGATTTACGGTCTATACTTTACAACATTCAGTGCACTGAATATAAACTGAAAATCGAACAAGGAGACAAGATGTACCCGAAAAATACCTGGTACGTGGCCTGCACGCCGGATGAAATCGATGGCAAGCCGCTGGGCCGGCAGATCTGCGGCGAGAAGATCGTGTTTTATCGTGGCGCGGAAGGCAAGGTGGCGGCGGTGGAGGACTTTTGCCCGCACCGCGGCGCGCCGCTGTCGCTGGGCTTCGTCCGCGACGGTCAACTCGTGTGCGGCTATCACGGCCTGGAGATGGGCTGCGACGGCAAGGTGATCAGCATGCCGGGCCAGCGCGTGCGCGGATTTCCCTGCATCCGCAGCTATCCGGTGGAGGAGCGCTACGGCTTTATCTGGGTCTGGACCGGTGAACGCGAACTGGCCGACCCGGCGCTGATCCATCACCTGGAGTGGGCGGACAATCCTGAGTGGGCCTACGGCGGCGGCCTGTATCACATCAACTGCGAATACCGCCTGATGATCGATAACCTGATGGACCTGACGCACGAGACCTATGTGCATGCGTCGAGCATCGGCCAGAAGGAGATCGATGAGGCGCCGGTCAACACGCGGGTCGAGGGTGAGGAGGTGATCACCAGCCGCTATATGGAGAACATCATGGCGCCGCCGTTCTGGCGCGCGGCCTTGCGCGGCAACGGCCTGGCCGACGACGTGCCGGTGGACCGCTGGCAGATCTGCCGCTTCACGGCGCCTAGCCATGTGATGATCGAAGTCGGCGTGGCGCATGCGGGCAAGGGTGGCTACGACGCCGCGCCGGAGCACAAGGCTTCCAGCATCGTGGTCGATTTCATTACACCGGAAAGCGAGATCTCGCACTGGTACTTCTGGGGCATGGCGCGCAACTTCAAGCCGGACGACGAGGAACTGACCGCCACCATACGCACCGGCCAGGGCAAGATCTTCGGCGAGGACCGGGAGATGCTGGAGCTACAGCAGGCCAACATCCTGCGCCACCCGGAGCGCAAGCTGCTGATGCTGAATATCGACGCCGGCGGCGTGCAGTCGCGCCGCGTGCTGGATCAGTGGCTGGAAAAGGAGCAGCGCGCATGAGTACCGAACTGCTCCAGGTGAGGGTAGAACGCCGCCATGTGGAGGCCGAGGATATCTGCACCTATGAACTGGTCAGCGCGGATGGTGCGCCGCTGCCGCCTTTCACCGCCGGTGCGCACATCGACGTCCATGTTGGCGCCGGCCTGGTGCGGCAGTACTCGCTCTGCAACCCGCCACAGGAGCGGCACCGTTACCTGATTGGTGTGCTGCGCGATCCTTCGTCGCGTGGCGGCTCCAAGACCATGCATGAAGAAGTGCTGGCCGGCGCCACGCTGCAGATCAGCGTACCGAAGAACCACTTCCCGCTGGCCGACGCCGAACGCAGCCTGCTGCTGGCTGGCGGCATCGGCGTCACGCCCATCCTGGCGATGGCGGAGGCATTGTCGGCGCGTGGTGCCGCGTTCCAGATGCACTACTGCGCGCGCTCACCTGAACGCACCGCGTTCCGTCAACGCATCGCCGCTGCGCCGTTTGCGCCGCAGGTGCACTTCCATTACGACAGCGGCGACGCCGCGCAGAAGCTGGACCTGCCCGCGCTGCTGGCGCAACTGGACCGCAAGACGCACATCTATTTTTGCGGCCCGTCCGGATTCATCGACCATGTCAAGGTCACGTCCAAGGCGCAACAATGGCCGCCGGAGCAGCTGCACCTCGAATACTTTGGCGCCGCAGCCACGCCAGCGGCGGACGGCGATCAGCCATTCGAGGTGAAGCTGGCCTCCAGCGGCAATGTGTACGCCATCCCGGCCGACAGCACCGTACTGCGCGTGCTCACCGATGCCGGCGTATTCATACCCGCATCCTGCGAGCAGGGCGTGTGCGGCACCTGCCTGACGCGCGTGCTGGACGGCGTGCCGGACCACCGCGACCTGTACTTGGACGAATCGGAGCAAGCCGCCAACGACCAATTTACCCCTTGTTGTTCACGTTCCAAAACCGGCACGTTGCTGCTGGACCTATAAAAAAGGAGACACCATGCCAGGCCATATGAATTCCCAACGCCGCCAGTTGTTGCTGGGCGCCGCCGCCTTGTCGGCCGGAGTTCTGCCCAACGTCGCCACGGCCGCCACTGAGCCGCTGAAAGTCGGTTTGATCGTGCCGATGTCCGGCCCGTTCGCTTCCACCGGCCGCCAGATCGAGGCGGCGGTCAAGCTGTACATACGGCAGAACGGCGCCAGCGTCGCCGGCCGCCAGATCGAGATCATCCTCAAGGACGACGGCGGCGTGGCCCCGGACGTGACCAAGCGGCTGGCGCAGGAAATGGTCTCGCGCGACAAGGTGCAGGTGCTGGCCGGCTTTGGCCTGACGCCGCTGGCTTTCGCCGCAGCGCCGGTCGCCACCCAGGCCAAGGTGCCGATGATCGTGATGGCGGCTGCCGCGTCGGCGGTGCCGCAGCGCTCTCCGTACATCGTGCGCACCGGCTTCACGCTGGCGCAGGTGACGGCACCGATGGCGCAGTGGGCGGCCAAGAACAAGATCAAGAGTGCGGTGACGCTGGTCAGCGACTACGGGCCGGGGCTGGATGCGGAAAAGGTATTCGTCAAAGGTTTGCTTGAAGGCGGCGGCAAGGTGGTCGACAGCCTGCGCGCGCCGCTGCGCAACCCGGACTATGCGCCGTTCCTGGCGCGGGTGCGGGACTTGAAGCCGGATGCGTTGTTTGTGTTCGTACCATCGGGCGAGGGCGCTGCGGTGCTCAAGCAGTTCACCGAGCGCGGCCTGGCCGCCGCCGGCATACGGTTGATCTGCACCGGCGATGTGCTGGACGACGACCTGATGGCCAGTATCGGCCCTGCCGCGGCGGGTGTGGTCAGCAGCCATCACTATTCGGCGGCCCATCCATCGGCCGAGAACAAGGCCTATGTGGAAGCCTTCGGCAAGGCCAACCCGGGGATGCGGCCCAACTTCCATTCGGTCGGCGCCTACGACGGCATGCATCTGCTGTACCAGGCGCTCAAACAGACCAACGGCGACAGCGACGGCGACAAGCTGCTGGCGGCGATGAAGGGCATGGCGTGGACCAGCGTGCGCGGCCCGGTCAGCATCGATGCCGCCAGCCGCGACATCGTGCAGACCGTGTACATCCGCAAGGCCGAAGCCAGCGCCGGCTCCTTCTACAACATCGAGTTCGACCAGGCCGACAAGGTGCGCGACCCGGGCGTGTAGCGCTGGACCTACAAGCCGGCGATGAAGCCGGCGACGGCCGACGCGAACAGCGCCGGCTGTTCGACCGCGCCCAGGTGTGACGCATTGGGCAGCACGACCAGCGCGGCGCCCTGAATGGCTTGCTGCACGGTTTCCGACATGCTGACCGGCGTGCCCTGGTCCAGCTCACCGGCGATGACCAGCGTTGGCACGGCGATGGCGGCCAGCCGCTCCGTCGTGTCGACCGTGCCAACCGCATTGCAGCAGCCCATATAGCCGCTGCTGTCTGTGCTGAGCAGGCGGCGGCGGAAGCGCGCCACCGTGGCCGCGTGCTCGGCGCGGAATGCGTCGTGGAAGTAGCGGCCCATCACCGCGTCGGCAATCGCTTCGATGCCTTGTTCACGCACGGTGGCAATGCGCTGCTGCCAGGCCTCGCGCGCCGCCTCGGGATAGCGGGAGGTGGTATTGCCCAGCACAAGGGCGCGAACCAGCGATGGATGGCGCAACGCCAGCTCCTGGCCGACCATGCCACCCATCGACAGACCCACCCACACCACCGGGCCGGTATCGAGTTCGCGCAGCAGCGCTGCGGCGTCGTCGGCCAGATCGGCCATGCTGTACAGGCCTTGCGGTGCGGCCGAGCCGCCATGGCCGCGATGGTCATAGGCGATCACGCGGCAGTCGGCGGCCAGCTGGTTGGCCAGGCCGTCCCACATCGCCAGGTCGCAACCCAGGGCGTGGCTCAGCACCACCGTGTGGCGCGGAGCCTTGCCGTTGCGCGGCTCGCGCACCGTGTAGTGCAGCGCAGGCTGGCCGGTGCTGCGGCCCTCGCGGCCAACGCCAGGATGGCTGGCGGCGGCCGGTGCCGACGGCTCCAGCGTGTAACCGATTTGCGGACCGACCTCGCGCAGGATCGCCATCGCATAGCCGAAGGCTGTGTTGGCGGCGGGGACGCCAGCGTAAATCGCCGACTGCATCAGTACTTCCTTCAGTTCGTCCGGCGATAGCCGGTTTGCCGCATCGCCCAGCAGAGCGGCGCGCACGTGCAGTTCGAATTCCTCCCAGCGGCCCAGCGCGACAGTGGTGGCGAGCACCATGGCGCGCCGGGTCTTCTGTTCCAGGCCAGGGCGGCCCCAGATCTCGTTCCATGCAAAACGCGTGATCATGTTCTGGAACTCGGCGTTGAAGCTGTTGGCGTTTGCCAGGGATTTATCCACCCAGGCGTCGCCGAGGATGGCGCGGCGGTTGTTCAGTCCACGCTCGAAGTCGTGGTCGATGGGATCGAAGCTCATGCGGGTGTCCTGAGATGGAATGGGTTGGAGTTCAGCGCGGCGATGTCCTTGCGCAGGCCATGCAGCTGCTGCTGCGCCAGGCGTTGGGCCGGGCCTGCGGCGATGGTCGGATCGAACAGCGACGCCAGCGCGGCCGGGTCGACCTGCTTGCGCAGCTGCTCGTCGGCCTGCACCGCATCGGCCAGCACCTCGGCCAGATTGCGCCCGCCGGCCAAAGCCTCGGCGCTCATTTCTTCCAGCAGGCTGTGGGCCGCCGGACGGCCGATGGCGCCCGCCAGCCAGGCAGATGCCGCCTCGGCGAACACCAGTCCCTGCAAGGCGTCGATATTGCGCAGCATGCGCGTCGGGTCGACATGCAGGCCGGCGAAGGCGTCGTTCATTGCTTGTAACGCGCCGTGCGCGCTGAGGAACAGGCCTGGCCATTCGGCGAGTTCGGCCTGCCAGTTGCCCAAGCCGCGTTCATGCTGTTGTCCCATGCTGGCCAACAGCGCTGCGGCGTGCTGCGGCGCGCGGGTGGCGGCGGCCAGCGCGATCATGGCCGATACCGGATTGCGCTTGTGCGGCATGGCGGAAGAACCGCCCCGGCCATTGCCGGACGGCTCGGCCAGTTCGGCGATCTCGCCTTGCGCCATCAGGCTGATGTCGGTGGCTATCTTGCCCATGCTGCCGGTTAGCACCGCCACTTCCAACCCCAGTCGCACCCACTCGTCGCGCTGCGTGTGCCAGGCCGCATCCGCCAGTTTCAGGCCCAGATCGGCGGCCACCAGCGCCGCCACGGCCGCGCCTTGTTCACCCATCACCGCCAATGTGCCGACGGCGCCGCCCAGTTGCAGCTGCAGCGCGCGCGCGGCGCACTCGCGCAGGCGCGCGCGGGCGCGCACCAGCGGCGCCAGCCAGCCGGCGATCTTGAAACCGAAGCTGCTCACCTGCGCCGGCTGCATCAGCGTGCGCGCCAGCACAGGCGTTGCCGCATGCTGGTCCGCCAGTTGCAGCAGGCGTCCGGTCAGGTCGTGCAAGCCGTCGTCCAGCAGTTGCAGCGCGTCGCGCGTGGCGAGCACCATGGCGGTGTCGATCACGTCCTGGCTGGTGCTGCCCCAATGGACGCGGGCTGCGGCCTCGGCGTCGTACAGCGCCACGGTACGCGTCAGCTCACGCACCAGCGGAATGGCCAGGCTGCCGGCGCGCCGTCCGGCGTTGACGATGGCCGGAATGTCGTACAGCTGCGCGTTGCAGACACCGGCGATGGCGCGCGCCGATTCCGGCGGCAGCATGCCTTGCCTGGCCTGGGCTTCCGCCAACGCCTGCTCGAAGCGCAGCATGGCCTGCACGATCGCGGCGTCGTCGAAGACGGCGATCATGTCTGGCGTGGTGAGAAAACTGTCGAAGATGGATACGCTCAAGAGAACTCCGCTGGCAGGTCAGACATAGTCGAAGAATACGGTCTCTTTTTCGGACTGCATCCAGATGTCCCAATGATAGACCCCCGGCGCCGTCTTGCGGGCGATCAGCGTGGGGCGGCGCGCGGCCGGCACCTGCTGCAATATCGCCGATTCTGCCAGTCCGCTGTCGTCCTCCAGGAACACAGCGGTGAACTGATGCTTGACCAGGCCGCGAGCGAACACGGTGATGAAGGTGGCCGGCGCGCCGCTGGACGGCGCCGCGCATTGCGATAAGCGCAGGCTGAATTCTCCCTGCTCGCCGCTGGGCACACGGCGGAAACCAGGCAGCGCCTGCGCCGCTTCCGCACCGGCGGCTTCCGGTTGCCAGGCTTCGATTTGGGCGTCGTTGATCGGCGTGCCGTCGCCATCGTAGATGATGCCGCTGACGGTGATGGTGGGCGCGCTGGTTTCCAGCTGGCCGGCGGCGCTGGCGTCGGCCGCCCACTGCCAGGCTGCATGCGAGAACGGTCCGATGGTTTGTGAGGTGGTGATGTGGCTCATGCCGATAGCTCCTTTAAATGCCCATGGGCGTGGCGTCGCGGCCGCGCAGCACGATATCGAATTCATAGCCCAGCATCTTGTCGCTGTCGGTGTGTTCCAGGCTATAGCGGGAGACCAGGCGCTGGCGCGCGGCCAGGTCCGGGATGCTCTGGAAGATCGGATCGTAGTCGAACAGCGGATCGCTGGGGAAGTACATCTGCGTGACCAGGCGCTGCGCATACACGTTGCCGAACAAGGAGAAGTGGATGTGCGCCGGGCGCCATGCCTTGTCGTGATTGCCCCACGGGTAGGGGCCGGGCTTGATGGTGACGAAGCGGTAGCGGCCATCGTCGTCGGTCATCATCTTGCCGATGCCGTAGAAATTCGGATCGAGCGGGGCGTCGTGCTGGTCCTTCTTGTGCCAATAGCGGCCGGCCGAATTGCACTGCCAGACTTCCAGCAGCGAATTGCGCACCGGCTTGCCGTCTTCGTCGACCACGCGGCCGGTGACGACGATCTTCTCGCCCAGCGGCGCGCCGTGGCCGTGCGCCGTCAGGTCCATATCGTTCGGCAGCAGGATGCGCGGCGAGGCGATCACATTGTCCTGCACCGGCTGGTCGGCGCGGATGCGCAGCAGCGGCTGGGTGGGGCCGCGCTTGAGCGTGGACTTGTAGGGCGCGTAGATCAGTTCCGGGTAGACGCCGGACGGGATGGCATCGAAGTTCAAGGCGGGCCTCCTGATGGTTGTTGTGTTGTGTGGAGACGATGTTAGGGAAGGCCGCGCCGCGTCACAATACGTGTATGGTCGATGAAGTCCGCTATGCGCCCATTTTGTGCGATACTCGCACAAATCACTCAATTTCTGCCTTATGACTGCTGAAGACGACGTCCCAGCCCAGCGCGACCTGGTGGCGGGCCTGGAAAAAGGCCTGCTGGTGATCGCCGCTTTCGACCAGGAGCGCAGCCGTCTGAGCATCGCCGAAGTGGCCGAGCGCACCGGCCTGACGCGGGCGGCGGCGCGCCGCTACCTGATCACGCTGACGCATCTGGGCTATATGCGGCACGAGAACAAGCTGTTCGCGCTGACGCCCATGGTGCTGCGGCTCGGCCAGTCCTACTTGCATTCGGCGCGTCTGCCGCGCATCGTGCAGCCCTTGTTATATCGGCTGGCCTATGCGCTGGGTGAGGCGGCATCGGTCGGTGTGCTCGATCACGATCAGCTGGTGTGCGTGGCTGCGGTCAGCGCCGGGCAGCTGGTGTCGGTCACGCTGCAGCCGGGCACCCGCGTGCCGGCCTACTGCACCGCCAACGGCCGCATATTGCTGGCGCACCTGCCGCAGCAGCAGATCGACGACTTCCTGGAACGCGCGCAGCCGGAACGGATCACCGAGCACACCATCGTCGGCAAGGAGCGCCTGGCGCTGGAGATCGCCCGCGCCCGCGCGCAAGGCTATGCGCTGGTGGACCAGGAGCTGGAACTGGGCTTGCGCACCATCGCCGTGCCGCTGAAGAATTTCCGTGGCGAGGTGGTGGCGGCGATGAACATCAGCGTTCACGCCGGCCGCATGCCGCGCGAGCAGATGGTGGAGCGCTGCCTGCCGGCGCTGATCAAGATCCAGGTCGAACTGAACGCCTTGCTGTAGTAAGTCCGGTGCGCTTCAGCCGCCCCGGAAAGCCTTCGGCGTCAGGCCCATGCGCTTCTTGAACAGGCGGCTGAAGTAGGCCGGGTCCTGGAATCCCAGCTCGTAGGCGATGCTGGCGATGCTGGCCGGAAGATAGGTCAGCTTGCGGCAGGCTTCCAGCATCAGCCGGTCCTGGGTGATGTCGAACGCCGATTTGCCGGATAGCTTGAGGCACAGGCGATTGAGCCGCGTCGGCGTGGCCCGCAGCGCTTCGGCATATTGGCCGACCTGCCATTGCTCCTTGTAGCGCCGTTCCACTTCCGCGCGAAAGCGGCTGAACAACTCAAAATCGCTGCGGCCCGACTGGTCTGCCAGGCGGCGTTCCGCGTGCAGGCGCACCAGCAGCAGCAAGGCGCTGCGCGCCAGCCACTCCAGCATCAGCGTATGGCCGTACTGCGGCCAGGCCGCCTCCGTCAACAGGTTTTGCAGCAGCGATTCCAGGCGCGCGTGCAGTTCCGGCTGGCCGGCCAGGTCGATCGCCAGCGGTTCCACGAACAGCGAGGAATACAGATCGCCGTGGCCCGCATACATCACGTTCTGATCCACCGTCAGCACATAGCCGTGCGCCTCCGCCGAGAAGTCGAAGCCGTGCACCACCGACGGGTGGAGGGTGATGACGGTCGGCGCGCGGCATTCCCAGACGGCGCCATCGACGCTGGCGCGGACCTCGCCGCCGTAGAGGAAAAGTACCTGAAACAGTCCGCTATGCGTGTGCTTTTCGATATGCCAGTGGTGCACCCGGCTGCGCGTTTCGATCAACTCGATGTGCACGAATTCGGCGTTATCTCCCCGTGATTGCTCGCCGTACAGGCCAAACTGCGGGACGTCGGGTAGTGCTGGACGGGCGGTGCGAGGCATGGAGGGGCGTGCCGTTCAAAAGAATGGAGTGTCGAAATAGTACAAGTTTTAGGAAGTTTCATCCATTTTTTTTGCAACGGGCCGGCGCTACGATGGCAGCACACTAACACCATAACGGAGACATCATGCGTACCCAGGTAGCCATCATCGGCGCCGGCCCAGCGGGCCTGCTGCTATCCCATCTGCTGCATTTGAACGGCATCGAATCGATCGTGCTGGAATCGCGCAGCCAGGCCGAGATCGAGGCCACTATCCGCGCCGGTGTGCTGGAACAGGGCACCATGGACATTCTCAACAACGCCGGCGTCGGCGCCCGCATGCAGGCCGAGGGTGCGCTGCACCACGGCATAGAGCTGGCGTTCGGCGGCCAGCGCCACCGGATCGACCTGACCGAATTGACAGGCAAGGCGATCACCGTCTACCCGCAGCATGAAGTGATCAAGGACCTGGTGGCGGCGCGGCTGGCGGCGCAGGGGCAGTTGCTGTTCGAAGTCAGCGGCGTGGAGCTGCATGGCGTCGACACCGCCACGCCGTCGGTGGGCTTCATCCATCGTGGCGAGGCGGTCAGCATCGAGGCGGATTTCGTCATCGGTTGCGACGGCTATCACGGCGTGACGCGGCCGGCGATGCCGGGGGCAGGGCGGCAGGACTTCAAGCGCGACTACGGCTTTGGATGGTTTGGCGTGCTGGTGGAGTCGGCGCCATCGTCGGATGAACTGATTTATGCGCGCCATGAGCGCGGCTTCGCGCTGGTCAGCACCCGAACGCCGACCGTGCAGCGGCTGTACTTCCAGTGCGATCCGGCCGACCATGTCGACAACTGGTCGGATGACCGCATCTGGGCCGAGTTGCACGCACGGCTGGAGAACAACGATGGTTGGCGTGTCAACGAAGGCCGCATCTTCCAGAAAAATATCATCGGCATGCGCAGCTTCGTGTCGACACCGATGCAGTCGGGCCGTCTGTTCCTGGCCGGCGACGCGGCGCACATTGTGCCGCCGACCGGCGCCAAGGGCATGAACCTGGCCGTGTCGGACGTGGCGTTGTTGGCGCAGGGACTGGAGCAGTTCTATCGCCAGGGCAGCGAGGAGCGGCTGCATGGCTACACGGAGGCGGCGCTGAAGCGCGTCTGGCGCGCCGAATACTTCTCGTGGTGGATGACCAGCCTGTTGCACACCTTTGCCGACGCCACGCCGTTCCAGCGCGAGGTTCAGCGCGCCGAACTGGAATGCGTGGTCAGCTCGCGGGCGATGGCGACGGCGCTGGCGGAGAACTACGTCGGCGCATTCTGAGAGGCCTCACCATTCGTGCGAAAATGCCTGGGTTCTCACTGACTTGGGCATAATGCAATGAAAACTACAATATCGAGCGCGCTGTTGTCACTTGGCCTGCTGCTGGCTGCAACCCAGCCGGCTGTCCACGCGGCCGAATACGGCGTACGGCAGACTTGGACGCTGGACCAGGCAGGCCGTTGGGACTATCTTGAAGTCGATCCTGTGCGCCATCGCCTGTTCATGACGCGCGGCGATCGGGTGCAGGTGCTCGATCTGCCGTCGGGCAAAGTGGCCGGCCAGATCGGCGGCTTGCAGAGCGCGCACGGCGTGGCATTCGCGCAGAAGCTCAACCTGGGTTTTGCCAGTAGTGGCGGCGGTAACAGCATCGTTGTTTTCGATCTGGCGACGCTGCAAATCCGCCAGGAAGTGAAGGTGTCGGGCGCCAATCCCGATGCCATCCTGTTTGATGAAGGCAGCGGCAAGCTTTACGCCTTCAATGGAAAGACCAACAATGTCTCGGTGTTCGACGCTGTCACGATGGCGCTGAAAGCGACCATCGCTGTCGGCGGCAAGCCTGAATTCGCGGTCACCGACGGTAATCGCATCTACGTCAACATCGAGGACAAGAGCGAGATCGCGGTGATCGACATCGCTGGTGACCGTCAAGTCGCGCGCTGGGCGTTGAACGGCTGCGAGGAGCCGACCGGCCTTGCACTCGACGCAGCGCACCAGCGCCTGTTCTCGGCTTGCCAGAACGGCGTGCTGGCAATCACCGACGCCAGCAACGGCAAGGTTGTGGCGCGCGCCGCCATCGGCCAACATTCCGATGCGGTGGTGTTTGACGCCGCCAGCGCCACGGTGTTCTCCTCTAATGGTGATGGTACCCTCAGCGTCATCCATCAGGACGACGCCGATCACTATGCCAGGGCAACGATCCTGCGCACCGAGAAGGGCGCGCGCACCATGGCCATGGACCATGAGAGCGGCAGCCTGTATCTGCCGACCGTGGCAGACAAACACTTCACGGTCATCGTGGCCACACCCTGAGCAAACGGGCCGCGCGCCTGCTATTTTTCTGCTGGCTCGACGCGCGCGGGCGAGCAGGGCGCCCGTGCCAGCTGCTCGGCAAATCGCAGGAACTCGGCCGGGCTGACCTTGCGCGCCGTATTTGCCTGCGCGGCTACCACCACGCGCTGGTGACTGATCACCATGTGCTGTCGTGGGATGACCAGGATGTACTGGCCGTAGTAACCCCAAGCCATGTAGGCGCCCTCCAGCGGCGATCCCGCCGGCATGGCCGGTATCCACCATAACAGTCCGTAATCGAGCCCGCGCCGCGCGGTCGATGGCGGATGCATGTCGGTGGCTCGCGTCACCGGCGTGGTGATACGGGTGATCCAGTCGGCGGGCAGCAGCTGCCGGCCGTTCCAGCTTCCCTGTTGCAGCATCAGTTGTCCAAGGCGCGCCATGTCGCGGGTGGACAGGTGGAAGTGGTAGGCCAGATGGTGCGAACGGGTCGGATCGCCGTTGCGGTGCTGCTGCGACAGACGGAAGTCCTCCATTTGCAGCGGCTTTGCCAGTTCGTCTTCGAAGCTTTGGTAGATATCACGCCGCGTCAGCTGTTCGTACACGGTGCCGGCGACATTGAAATCCCAGTTGTTGTACAAGAAGTAGGCGCCCGGTGTTTGCGAGCCGCGCGGTGGCGCCGCATCGGCATCGTCACCGGGATTGGATGGCGCGTGATAGACGCCGGAGCGCGCCGCCAGCAGATCGCCCACCGTGGCCGTGCGCTCCAGCGGCAGCAGGCCGCCGACATCGTCGATGTCCAGCGACGCCAGGCTGCGGCTCAGCGAGATCGTGCCATCGGCGATGAAGGGGCCGTACATCATGGCCAGTACGCTTTTGCGTATCGAATATACCTGGTTGGCTTGATCCACAGGGCCGTAGCTGGTCAGGACCTGGCCGTCGCGTACCGCCAGCATCGAGGTGCTGGGCAGCGTCTTCAAGTAGTCATGCGCCTCGGCGAGGCCGGCGCGGCATGCAGCGCTTGGTTCGGACACGGCACTCCAGTGTGCGCCTGGCGTGGCGCTGGAAGCCGGCGCGCACAGGACCGACAACAACAAGGCGAATCCGGAGGCCGACGTTGGCGATTTCATGGCGTATTTTTACGGCAGCAGCAGCGAATGCTGGCTGGCGGTGTGGAAGTCGCGCCAGACGCGGTTGATGGCGCTGTCTTCATGGGCGGCGTACAGGCCGCAATAAGGATACAGTTCATCGACCGCCGCTCGCGAGGCCGCGACCAGCGCCAAAGAACTGGCTTGCACAGCCTCCATATCGTCCGCAGTGAGTGGCGTGCCGCTTTCCACCAGCGCCCAGCTGCGATCCAGCACGTCGTAGAAGTTCGCGCGGGCGGCGGCATGGGTTGCTTCCTTATCGCGCAACAGGACCGCGACTTCGGGGACCTCCAGCAGCGGCAGGTTCTTGAGGGCGTGCCGGCGGCGGCTCATGCACGGCCGCGCCAACTGCATGAAATGGCTCGCCATGCCGGCCACGTTGGCCGCCAGCGTGACGAAAGCCAGTGAATAAAACGGAAAACGATACAGCGGGCCATCTGCCGTGGCGGTGGCTGGGCTGATCGTGAAGCCGTGCTCCTTGCCCACCCACGCGCCGTCGATGCGGTAGCTGTGCGAGGCGCTGGCGCGCATGCCGATGCTGCCCCAGGAGGGCACTATCTGCACTTGCTCCGCCGGCACCAGGAAAGCGCGGATGCGCGGCGCGCCTTGTTCGTCCAGCAGCGGCTGGCCGTCGGCGCGCAGCACCGCGTTCAAGGTGAAATGCGTGGCGATCGGCGCGCCGCTGGCGTAGTCCCAGCGGCCGGTGATGCGGAACCCTGCGGCTTCCCCATCGCCGTCCTGGTCGGCGTAGCCGGTCGGCGCGCCGCTGCCGCCGAGGCAAACCCGTTTGCTGCCGATGATGTCGCGCGCCAGCGCCGGCGGCAGGAAGCCGGCGAACCATCCCGCGCCCGCGCACAGCGTCAGCACCCAGCCCATGCTGCCGTCGACGGCGGCAACCGCTTCCTCCAGTCGCACCGCTTGCGGCAAAGGCAGCTCGGCGCCGCCGCTGGCGCGCGGAGCCAGCATCCTGAGCCAGCCGCGCCGGTGCAGCAAGGCTTGCTGGATCGGGTGTAGGAAACGGGCGGTATCGGCCATGGCCGCATAGCGTTCGATACGGCGGGCGTCGCGCGCGAGGAGGGGAGAGACGGCGGGCAGGGGCATGCGTAATCTTTGGACGGTGGCAAATCCGAGTATTTTCGCACTATTGGGCCGGTTTCAGTAGGCTCCCATGCCATTTCGGTATGTTTGCAGCGATAAAAATGATTGGTGAAGCGGGCATCGTTCGTCGTAGCATGGTGGTGCACAAGCACCCACTTTATGAAAGACAGATGATGTCAGCAATCAAACTCGCGATCGTAGGCGTCGGCAAGATCGTCCACGACCAGCACCTGCCCGCCATCGCGGCCAACGCGGATTTCCAGCTGGTGGCCTCGGCCAGCCGGCACAACACCGTCGACGGCCTGCCCGGTTTCAAGTCCATCGAGGAGATGCTGGCGGCCGTGCCTGGGATCGACGCCGTGTCGCTGTGCATGCCGCCGCAGTACCGTTACCAGGCCGCCCGCGTGGCGCTGGCCGCCGGCAAGCACGTATTCCTGGAAAAGCCGCCGGGTGCGACCCTGTCCGAAGTGGCCGACCTGGAGGCGCTGGCCGCCGCCAGGGGCCTGACCCTGTTCACCAGCTGGCACTCGCGCTACGCGCCGGCGGTGCAGCCGGCCAAGGCTTACCTGGCCGCCCACGCGCCGACCGGCATGCAGGTCACCTGGAAGGAAGACGTACGTCAATGGCACCCGAACCAGGAGTGGATATGGCAGGCCGGCGGTTTGGGGGTGTTCGATCCGGGCATCAATGCGCTGTCCATCGTCACCGAGATCCTGCCGTCGCTGATCTTCCTGAACCGCGCCACGCTGGAATTCCCCGAAAACCGCGACGCGCCCATCGCCGCCGAGCTGCATTTCCAGGATGGCGCCGGGGTGCCGGTGCACGCCGTGTTCGACTGGCGCCAGACCGGCAAGCAAAGCTGGGACATCGTGGTCCAGACTGCGGATGGCGAGCTGAAACTGAGCGACGGCGGCGCGCGCCTGTGGGTGCACGGCGTCGAACAGCCGCTCGACAAGGAAGCCGAGTATCCGTCGCTGTACCGCCGCTTTGCCGGTCTGGTCAAGGAAGGCCGCGCCGACGTCGACGTGGCGCCGCTGCGCCATGTGGCGGACGCCTTCATGCTCGGCCAACGCAAGGTGGTCGACGCCTTCCACGACTGACGCCGCTCAGGCCATCTGCCCGATGGTCTTGCGGAAGCGGCGCAGCGACAGTGCAAACAGTAGCGCGCCGATCGCCACCAGCGCTAGCATCTGCGGCCAGATCACGCTGAAACCGGCGCCCCGGTACAGGATGGCCTGGGCGGCCGCCACGAAGTGGGTGGTCGGCGCCGCCAGCATGATGTCCTGCACCAGCACCGGCATGCTCTCGCGCGGCGTCGAGCCGCCCGACAGCATTTGCAGCGGCAGCAGCACCAGCACCAGCAGCATGCCAAATTGCGGCATGCTGCGCGCCAGCGTGGCGAGGAAGATCCCCATCGAAGTGGTGGCGAACAGGTGCAGCGCCGTCACCAGCACGAACAGCGCTATCGAACCGGTGATCGGCACGTGCAGCGCGCCCTGCACGATGAACACCAGCGACGCCAAAGCCGCCAGCACCACCACTGTCCCCATCGACCACACCTTGGCCAGCATGATCTCCATCGGCGTCACCGGCATCACCAGCAGGTGCTCGATGGTGCCGTGTTCGCGCTCGCGTATCAATGCGGCACCGGTCAGGATGATGGACAGCATGGTGACGTTGTTGATGATCTCCATCAGCGAGCCAAACCACGACTGCTCCAGGTTGGGATTGAAGCGCATGCGCAGGTCCAGCGCGACCGGCGGCGCGACGGCTTCCTGCTGGCGGCGCAGGAAATCGCCCACCTCGGCGCCGACGATCTGCTGGATATAGCCGTTGCCGGTGAAGGCCTGGCTCATGCGCGTGGCGTCGATGTTGAGTTGGATCGCCGGCGCGCGGCCGGCCAGCGTGTCACGACTGGTAGTCGGGCGGGATGGCCAGCACGAAGGTGTAGTTGCCGCTGTCCAGGCCGGCGTCCGCCTGGTCGGCGCTCACCAGCGACGGCGTGCGGAAGTGCGGCGGATAGAAACCGGCGGCGATCCGCGCCGACAAGGGTGAGCCATCCAGGTCGACGATGGCGATGGCGGCGTTGTGCAGGCTTTCCGGCATCGCCGTGGCGGCCACGTAGATCGACAGCGAGAAGGTGTAGACGATCAGCACCAGCATGGCCGGGTCGCGCAGCAGGCTCCACAGCTCCTTGATGCCCAGCCGGTAGATGTGCGCCACGCGCGTATGGAGGGGAATGCGCATGCTCATCGCTCCTGTTTGTCCAGCAGCAGCGCCGACAAGGTCAGGATCACCGGCACCGCCAGCAGCAGCGGCCAGAATGAGCCGCCCAGCTCGCCCAGGCCCAGCGCCTTGCTGAACACGCCGCGGCTGATGGTCAGGAAATGGGTGGCCGGGTAGATGCGGCCGATCAGCGCGCCGATGCCGCTCAGGCCGGACACCGGATTGAGCAGCCCCGCAAACTGCACGCAGGGGATGATGGTGCCTATCATGGTCACGAACAGCGCGGCGATCTGGCTGCGGGTGAAGGTCGACACCAGCAGGCCCAGGCCGGTGGCGCAGATCACGTACACCAGCGCGGCCAGGGTCAGCGCCAGCAGGCTGCCTTTGACCGGCACGCCGAACACGGTGGCCGCCAGCACGGTCAGCAGCGCGAAATTCAGCATGCCCAGCGCGACGTAGGGCACCTGCTTGCCGAGCAAGAATTCCAGCCGCGTTACCGGCGTCACGTACAGGTTGAGGATGGAGCCCAGCTCTTTCTCGCGCACCACCGACAGCGCGCTCAGCATCGCCGGGATCATCATCAGCAGCATCGGGATCACGGCCGGGATCATGGCCGGCAGGCTCTTGACGTCGGGGTTGTAGCGGTAGCGCGTCTCCAGCGTGCCGGCGCCGGCCAGCTTCATGCCCAGCCGGTGCTGCGCCAGGTCGGCCAGCCAGCCCATGTGCATGGCCTGCACATAGCCGCGCGTGGTCTCGGCCCGCATCGGCATGGCGCCGTCGACCCAGGCGCCGACCGTCACCGGGGCGCCGCGTTGCAGGTCGCGGCCGAAGCCGGGCGGGATCTCGATCGCCAGCGCCAGTTCGCCGCTGCGCATGCGGCGGTCCAGGTCGTCGTAGTCGGCCAGCGGCGCGCGCTCGATGAAGTAGCGCGAGCCGGACAGGTTGAGCGCGTAGTTTTGACTCAGGCCGCTCTGGTCGCGGTCCAGCACAGCGTAGGACAGATTCTCGACGTCCATGTTGATGCCGTAGCCGATGATGAACATCAGGATGGCCGTGCCCAGCAGCGCGAGCGTGGCGCGCACCGGATCGCGGCGCAGTTCCAGTGTCTCGCGCAGCGTGTAGCTGTAGGCGCGTTGCAGGCTGCGGCGCCAGCCGGCGCGCGGTGCGGCGGCCACTGCGGGAGGCGCCGGCGCCTCGGCAGGCGGCGCGGCATTGCCGGCCGCTTCTTCCAGGTAGGAGATGAAAGCCTGTTCCAGCGTGGCCACGCCGCGCATGGCCGGCAGCTCCGCCGGCGCGGCGCTGACCAGCACGCGGCCGGCGTGCATCAGCGAGATGCGGTCGCAGCGCTCGGCCTCGTTCATGAAGTGGGTCGAGATGAAGATGGTGACCTGGTCGTTGCGTGCCAGGTCGATCATCAGGCGCCAGAACAGGTCGCGCGCGACCGGGTCTACGCCGGAGGTCGGTTCGTCGAGGATCAGCAGTTCCGGCTTGTGCACCATCGCCACCGCCAGCGACAGGCGCTGGCGCACGCCCAGCGGCAGCTGTTCCGGCAGCGTGTCGAGCGCGCCGGCCAGGCCGAAGCGCTGCGCCATGTCTGCCACGCGGCCGGCGATCTCGGCCTCCGGCACGCTGAACATGCGCGCGTGCAGCACCAGGTTCTGGTGCACCGTCAGCTCGCCGTACAGCGAGAACGCCTGCGACATGTAGCCGACGCGGCGGCGGGTCGCCATGTCGTTGGCGTCGACCGCGCGCCCGAACAGCAGGGCGCTGCCCTCGGTGGCGGGCAGCAGGCCGGTCAGCATTTTCATCGTGGTCGACTTGCCGCAGCCGTTGGAACCGAGGAAGCCGAAGATCTCGCCGCGGCGGATGCGGAAGTCCACATGATCGACCGCAGTGAAGTCGCCGAACACCATCGTCAGGCCCTGCGCTTCGATGGCGATGCTGTCGCTGTCCTCGGCCGGCTGGAACGGCGGCACCGTCACCGCCCGATGGTCGCCGCGCTTTTCGTCCGGCAGCAGCGCGATGAAGGCTTGTTCCAGCGTCGCCGTGGCGGTGCGCGCGCGCAGTTCCTGCGGCGTGCCGGTGGCCAGCACCTGGCCGTCGTCCATCGCCACCAGCCAGTCGAAGCGGTCGGCTTCTTCCATGTAGGCGGTGGCCACCACCACGCTCATGGCCGGGCGCTGGCGGCGGATACGGGCGATCAAGTCCCAGAACTGCGCGCGCGACAGCGGGTCGACGCCGGTGGTTGGTTCGTCCAGGATCAGCAGGTCGGGGTCGTGGATCAGCGCGCAGCACAGGCCCAGCTTCTGCTTCATGCCGCCGGACAGCTTGCCGGCCGGCCGTTGCAGGAAGGGCGCCAGGCCGGTGCCGGCGGTCAGCTGGTCGATGCGACGGCGGCGGCTGGCGGCGTCGTGGCCGAACAGGCGGCCGAAGAATTGCAGGTTCTCTTCCACCGACAAGGTGGGATACAGGTTGCGGCCCAGGCCCTGCGGCATGTAGGCGATGCGCGGGCAGACGGCGTCGCGGTGGCGCTTGCCGCGCATGTCGCCGCCCAGCACCGTCACGCTGCCTTGCTGCACGGCGCGGGCGCCGGCCACCAGCGACAGCAGGCTGGATTTGCCGACGCCGTCGGGGCCGATCAGACCTATCATGCAGCCGGCCGGCAGGTCGAGGTCGATGGCGCGCAGCGCGCGGGTGGCGCCGTATTGCAATGTGACGCCGCGCAGGCCGGCGACGCCGGCCGCTGCGGTGTCGCTCATTGCGGCACCTTGATTTCCAGCTCGGCCGGCCACGGCGTCCTGGCGTCAAGCTGCACCCAGGCCACGCCGGGCAGGCCGGTCTTGACCAGTTTCACATGCTTTCGCAGCAGCGCCGGATCGATCTGGGCCTTGACGCGGAACATCAGCTTCTGGCGTTCGCTGGCCGTTTCCACCGTCTTGGGGGTGAACTGCGCGGTACTGGCGACGAAGGACACGCGCGCCGGCAGCACGTACTGCGGCGCGGCGTCGAGCACCACGCGCACCGGCGCGCCCAGCGCCAGCTTGCCGGCCGCCTGCTCGGGCACGAAGAAGGTCATGTAGACGTCGGCCAGGTCGACCAGGTTGAGCACCTTGCCGCCGCTGCCCAGCACTTCGCCGGGTTGCGCGATGCGGTACTGCACCCGGCCGGCGCGCGGCGCGGTCAGCGCGCTGTCGGCCAGGTCGACGTCGATGCGGTCGACCGTGGCCTGGGCGGCTGTGACCGAGGCGCGGGCGCCGCCGGCCTGGGTGCGGGCGGCGTCGATGGCGCTGCGGGCCGCTTCGGCCTGGGCCTGGGCGGCGCGGATCACGGCGCTGACGGAACGCACGCGGCTGCGGTCGTCGTCCACTTCCTGCTCGGACGAGGCGCCTTCCAGCACCAGCGTCTCGGAGCGCTTGAGGCGGCGCTGTGCGGCGTCGAGTTCGCTTTCGCGCTGCACCACCAGCGCTTGCGCGGCCTGGTAGTCGCTCTGGCGCACGGCGATCATGGCGTCGGCGCTGGCGACTGCGGTTTGCGCTTGCGCCTGGCGTGCCACGGCTTCGTCGCGCTGGGCTTGCAGCGAGGTCGCCTGCATGTGGGCCAGCACCTGGCCGGCGGCCACGAAGTCGCCTTCGTTGACGGCGATGTCCTGCAGCCGTCCCGCCAGCTTGGCGGCGACGTCGATTTCGGTCGCCTCGATGCGGCCGTTGCCGCTGGCGAATTCGGGGCCGGGGCCGGTGGGATGCATGCGCTGCCAGGCGTAGGCTGCGCCGGCCAGCAGGGCCAGGGCGACGGCGGCGGCGCCGAGTTTGCGTGTCAGGTCAGGAGTCATGGGCGGGAGTGGGGCAGGTGGGAGATGGCGGCCAGCGGCGGCGCGGCGACGACGGGATCGCCGCCGAGCGCGCTGTACAGGGCTATGCCGGCGCCCAGCAGGGCGCGGCGCAGCTGGATCAATTGTTGTTCGGCGCTGAGCAGGTCGCGCTGGGCGTCGAGCACGTCGAGGAAGGCGGCGGCGCCGCTGTCGTAGCGCAGCTGCGACAGGCGGGCGCGTTCGCGCTGCACCTGCAGCGCGCGTTCGGCGATGGCCAATTGCTGGCTCAGCCAGGCCTGGGCCGACAGCGCGTCGGCGACGTCGCGGAAGGCGCCCTGGATGGTTTTCTCGTAGTTGGCGATGGCGCTGTCGCGGCGCGCTTCGGCCAGGCTCAGGTTCTGGCGCCGGCGGTCGCCGTCGAACAGCGGCAGCGTGATGCTGGGGGCGAAGGTCCACGAGCGGCTGCCGCTGGCGAACAGGCCGTCCAGCTCGGCGCTGGCGGTGCCCAGCGCGGCGGTCAGGCTGACCTGCGGGAAGAAGGCGGCGCGCGCCGCGCCGATGCTGGCGTTGGCTGACTGCAGCTGGTGCTCGGCGGCGACGATGTCGGCGCGCCGCTCCAGCAGCGCGGACGGCAGGCCGGGGGCAAGTGCGGGCAGCGCATCGGCCAAGCCGACATCCACGCCGGCGGCGCGGCTTGCGACCGGGTTTGCGGCCGAACCGGTTGCCTGGCCTGCAGCGTCCAGCGCCGTCAACGCGGTGGCGCTGCCGACCAGCAGTTGCAGCGCGTGGCGCTTGCGCTCGCGTTCCTGCTCCAGCTGGCTGGTGAGCGCCTGCGCCTGCAACAGCAGGGTTTCGACCTGCGTCAGGTTCAGGCGCGAAGTGGAACCCACCGCCACCCGGCGCGAGTAGATGCGGTAGCTTTCCTGCCGGGTGGCCAGCGTGCGCCGTGCCAGCGCGATGCGCTGGTCGATTTCGCGCAGGTCGAAATAGCCCTCGGCCACATGGGTGATCAAGGCCATGGTGATGGCCCGGCGCGCGGCGTCGCTGGCCAGGTAGTCTTGCAGGGCGGCGTCGCGCAGGCTGGCCAGGCGGCCCCACAGGTCGATCTCCCAGGCGCTCACGCCGATCCCGGCCTGGTACTGGCTGGTGATCATCTCGTGGCGGGTCAGGCTGAGGTCGGCCGGAACCTGCTGGCGTTGGCCGCTCGCCTGGGCCGCCAGCAGCGGCAGGCGGGCCGCGCGTTCGATGCCGTACGCGGCGCGCACCTGTTCAACCCGCAGCGCGGCGATGCGCAGGTCGCGGTTCTGCGCCAGCGCTTCGTCGATCAGCGCCTGCAGCGCCGGCGCGGCAAAATAGGCGCGCCACTCGGGCAGCGCGGCGGTCGGCGTTGCGGCGGTGGCGCTGGCAGCGGGAGCGGCATAGCCGGCAGCCACCGGCAGCGGGGGCCGCACATACTGCGGCGCCATCGAGCCGCAGCCTGGCAGCAGCATTGCGGCGGCGAGCGCGGCCGCGGTCATGGCGGTGCGCGGCCTGGCGAACAGCGCAGGCTGGAACATAGTGAAACTCCTTGAACGGTGCTGGGTGATGCCGACAGTCAAGCGGCGGATGCAGTGTACGGCGACAGTCAAGCGCGTGTAATTGATGTAGATCAAAAATCAACAAATGGACGGCGGCAAGCGGGGGCCGCCGTCCATGGGGCGCTTACGGCCGCTGCTGGCGGTAGCGATGGGCCAGCATCAGCGCCAGCGCCGCCGAGGCGGTGCGGGCGGCGGCGTCGTCGGCGCGGCTGGTCAAGGCGATCGGCACGGCCGCCCCCAGCACCACGCCGCAGACGGCGGCGCCGGCCAGGTACTCCAATTGCTTGGCCAGCAGGTTGCCGGCCTCCAGGTCGGGCGCGATCAGGATGTCGGCGTGGCCGGCCACCTGCGAGACGATGCCCTTGGCGCGCGCGGCCATCGGCGAGATGGCGTTGTCGAAGGCCAGCGGGCCGTCCAGCAGGGCGCCGCTGATCTGGCCGCGTTCGGCCATCTTGCACAGGGCCGCCGCGTCCAGCGTGGACGGGATTTTCGGCGTCACCGTTTCCACTGCAGACAGGATGGCGACCTTGGGTTCGGCCGTGCCCAGCGCATGCGCCAGTTCGATGGCGTTTTGTACGATGTCGACCTTGTCCGCCAGCGTGGGCTGGATGTTGAGCGCGCCGTCCGAGATCAGCAGCACCTTGTCGTACAGCGGCACTTCGACCCGGAACACGTGCGACAGGCGCCGCGCGGTGCGCAGCCCCGGTATGGCCAGCACGGCGGCCATCAGTTCGTCGGTGTGCAGACTGCCTTTCATCAACATTTCCACTTCGCCGGCGGCGGCCATGGCAGCGGCGCGTGCGGCTGCCGCATGGCTGTGCGGCACATCGACCAGCTCGACGCCGGCTAGCGGCAGGTCGGCGCCCTCGGCCAGCGCCCGCAGGCGCGCCTGCGGGCCGACCAGCACCGGCACGATCAGGCCGTGCTTGGCGGCGTCGAGGGCGCCGCGCAGGGAGGCTTCGTCGCAGGGATGGACCACGGCGCAGCGCACCGGTGTCAGTGGCGCCGCGGCCTCCATCAGGCTGGCATAATTGGCGTGCACCTGGGACAGGTTCAGCGAAGGTAAATGGATGCGTGGACGGCGCACCTTTTCGCTCGGTGCGATCACCGTGGCGACGCCGGTCAGCACCACGGCGCCGGTCTGGTTCTTGATCTCGCAATCGAGCAGCACGTGTTTCTTGACCGGCTCCATGGCCGTCACGGTGGCCGTGATGCGCAACTCGTCGCCGATGCGCACCGGCTTGAGGAACTGCAGCGTCTGCGCCAGGTAGATGGTGCCGGGGCCGGGCAGGCAGGTGCCCAGCAGGCGCGAGATCAGCGCCGCGCCCCACATGCCGTGCGCGATCACGCCGTGGAACAGGGTGTGGCCGGCGTACTCCGGATCGACGTGGGCGGGATTGACGTCGCCGGAGACGGCCGCGAAGGCGGCGATGTCGTCCTTGCTGAGCGTTCGGCTCAGGCGCGCGCTCTGGCCTACACGCAATTCGTCGTAGGTGATGTTTTCAATGATGTCGTCGGGTTCGTTCATGGCAGGCGGATATGGTGGGTGATGCAGGGCAGTCTAGTGAGCGCGGTCGGGGAAGTATTTGATCCACATCAAATACTTCCGGGACGCCCCCCAACCATAATCTGTGCATCGTCAATCCAGGAGGGCATGTGAATACTGCACAGTTGAAATTAGTTCCGGCCACGGCGGCGTCGACGCCGCCGGTCAGGGAGGACGGCAATGCGCTTGACCTGTACCTGCAAAGCCAGGTGGCGCGGCTGACCGGCGGCGTGTCGCCGATCGCGATGTCGCTGGCGTTCCAGGACTGGTGGCAGCACCTGGCCGTCTCGCCGGGCAAGCGCAGCGAGCTGGCGGCCCAATGCCTGGGCGCGCTGGCCGCGACGGGCGCGCCCGCCACCGGCGAAGACAAGCGCTTCGATAATTTTGCCTGGCGTCAATGGCCGTTTTCACAGTATGTGAACAGCTTCAAGCAAGCCGAGCAGTTTTGGCGCGCGGCCACCACCGGCGTGCGCGGCGTGGCGCCGCATCATGCGCAGGTGGTGGCGTTCACCGCGCGCCAGTTGCTGGACATGTACTCGCCGTCGAATTTTCTCTGGACCAATCCCGAAGTGCTGCAGGCTGCGGCCGCCAGCGGGGGGCGCAGCCTGATCGACGGCGCGCTCAACTGGCGCAGGGACCTGTGCCGCCACCTGGCGCCGCCCGACATGGCGGTGCCGGAACCGACCGGGCCGAGCTACGTGCCGGGACAGGACGTGGCGGTCACGCCGGGCCATGTCATCTTCAGCAACGAGTTGATCGAACTGATCCAATACACGCCGCAGACCGAGCAGGTCTACCGCGAGCCGGTGCTGATCGTGCCGTCGTGGATCATGAAGTACTACATCCTCGACCTGTCGCCCCATAATTCGCTGGTGCGTTACCTGGTGCAACAGGGCCATACGGTGTTGATGTTGTCCTGGCGCAATCCCGACCGGCACGACCGTGACATGGGCATGGACGATTACCTGCAACACGGCGTGTTTGCCGCGCTGGAGCAGGCCGACCAGCTGGGCGGCGGCGCGCCGGTGCACGCGGTGGGTTATTGCCTGGGCGGCACGCTGCTGGCGATCGCCGCCGCCGCCATCGATTCGGGCGAGCACAGCCAGCGCGGCAAGCTGGCCTCGATCTCGCTGCTGGCGGCGCAGACCGATTTCAGCGAACCGGGCGAGCTGGGACTGTTCATCGACGACAGCGAACTGGCTTTTCTCGATGCGCTGATGTGGGACCAGGGTTATCTGGACGGCGACCAGATGGCCGCGTCCTTCCAGCTGCTGCATGCGCGCGACCTGGTGTGGTCGCGCATGATGCGCGAGTACCTGATGGGGGAGCGCACCGCGCCGAACGACCTGATGTCCTGGAACGCCGACAGCACGCGCTTGCCGTTCCGCATGCACAGCGAGTACCTGCACGGACTGTTCCTGCACAACGACCTGGCCGAGGGGCGCTATCTGGCGCAGGGCAAGCCGATCGCGCTGTCCGACATCCGCACGCCGATGTTTGTCGTCGGGACCGAGCGCGACCATGTGTCGCCATGGCGGTCGGTCTACAAGATCCATCTGCTGAGCGGCGCGGCGATTGATTTCGTGCTGGCCTCCGGCGGCCACAACGCCGGCATCGTCTCCGAGCCCGGCCACGCCAACCGCAGCTACCGCAGCCACCCCGCCAATACGGCGGCGGGCTACAGCAGTCCTGACGAATGGCTGAACAGCGCCGAGCGCACCGAAGGTTCATGGTGGCCGCACTGGCAGCAATGGCTGGTGCGCCATGCAAGCCGGCAGCGTGAGGCGCCGCCGGCGATGGGCCTGGGCCGGGTACTGGGTCCGGCGCCAGGCAGCTTCGTGCTGCAGCACTAAGGCAGCACTAAGGCAGCGCGGATGCGGCGCTGCCTCAGTCTTAGTGCGAGATCAGCACCGGCAGCGTCATCTCGCGCAATATGCTGCGGGTGGCGCCGCCCAGCAGGGTTTCATGCAGGCGGTGGTGGCCGTAGCCGCCCATCACCAGCAAGTCGCAGCCCCGTTCGGCCGCGGCGCACAACAGGGCCGAGCCGATTTCCACCGTGGTGAACTCGCGCATGACGTCCACCTGCACGCCGTGGCGAGACAGGAACAGCGCCATGTCGGCGCCCGGCTCCTTGCCGTGACGGGCCGGGTCGCGGTCAGCATTGAGCACCAGCAGCGTGACGCGTTGGGCCAGGCGCAGCAAGGGCAGGGCGTCGCTGAAGGCGCGCGCCGCCTGCGCGCTGCCGTCCCAGGCCAGCAGCGGATGGCGGATCGCATCGGCTGCACTGCCGGCGCTGGTCGAGGCCGGCGCCAGCAGCAACGGGCGGCCGCCTTGCAGCAGCAGTTCCGGCGGCAGCGGGCGGCTGACGCCAAACTGGATCTCGCCGGGATCGGTCTGGCTCAGCACCAGCAGGTCGGCATAGCGGGCGTGCAGCAGCAGGCCGCTTTCGGCGTCGTCCTCGTACAAGTTGCTGGACCACAGCTTGACGCCCGCGCCCGCCACCTCGCGTTCGAAGTTGGCCAGCGCGGCGGCGGCTTGATGGCGCAGGTGGTCGAGCACGTGCGGCGGCAGCGGCCAGGCGCCAAGGCTGTCGTTCCATTCCGCATAGCGCGAAATACCGGTCAGCGCGACCCCGGTCAGGTGGGCGCCGGTGGCCAGGGCGACCCTGGACGCCAGCGCGTAGCGGCCGGCCGCGTGCGGCGACTGGTCGCAGTGCACGACGATGGTTTTATAGCTCATCGTCGGGCCTCAATGCGACATCAGTACAGGCAGCGTCATCGACGCCAGCAGCGTGCGGGTGACTCCGCCCAGCACGGTTTCGCGCCAGCGCATGTGGCCGTAGGCGCCCATCACCAGCAGGTCGGCGCCGAGATCGGCCGACAGCGACAACAGTGCTTCGCCTATGCTGGCGCCTTCCGGCTTGGGCTGCTGCGACACTTCGACCTTGACGCCGTGGCGGGCCAGGAACAGCGCGATATCGGCGCCCGGTTCGGCGCCATGCACGCCGTACTGGTGTGCCGCATCGAATACCGCCAGTGTCACGCGGGCGCTGCGGCGCAGCAGGGGCAGCGCGTCGGTGACGGCGCGGGTGGCGGAACGGCTGCCATCCCAGGCGACCAGTGCGTGGCGGTCCATGTGCGGGTAGGTGCCGGCGTACGGCACCACCAGCACCGGCCGGCCACCGTTCAGCGCCAGGTGGGCGGCCAGGCCGGGTCCCATCAGCAGGCCTTCTTCGCCCGGCTCGCACTGGCTGAGCACCACCAGGTCGGCATAACGGGCCTGGAGCACCAGCCCGTCCTGGGGATCGTCGTCGCTGATGCGGCGCTCGTAGCGCACGTCGGCAGCGCTGGCCTGGGTTTCAAATTTGGCCAACGCCTGCTCGGCGTTGCTGACTAGTTCATCAAGCTGCTCCTGCGGCACCATGCCGGCATACATCATGGCGCTGGTGCGGAGGAGTTCCCCGGCGATGCCGGTGGTGGCCGCGCCGATCAGGTGCGCGTCCTGCTGGCTGGCCAGGCGGGCAGCCAGGGCGATGCGTTCCGGGGCGTGGTCCGAGTTGTCTACATGGACGAGTATGCTTTTGTAGGACATGACGTTCTCCTGATCAGATGAAAAACTCAGGCTAACAAACGGTATCCGCAAAATATATGATCTGAATCAAATATCCGGCAATACCTCAAAGAGTGCCGTGTGCCCGAAGCCCAGCTCATAGTCCAGAACGGAAATAACGGACGGTACGATGCGCATGAAGACCGCGCCCGGCCAGGTGGGGCCGTTGGCTGGGATCAGCTGGCGCAACTGGGGGAAACGGAACAGCATCAGGTCGGCCGCGTGCGCCGTTTCCTCGGCGCCGGCGACGATGGCGGCATGGCCGGCCAGCGACAGGCCGCGGATGTGGCGCCAGTCCGCGTACGGCGGCGTGATGGTGGCGGACACCTTGTCGTTCTGGCGGATGTTGTGCGCCTTCTGGCTGTCGAGGCCGATGCCTGCATACAGCGTCAGGCCATCGTTGACGAAGCTGATGACGGTGGCTTGCGGAAAACCGTCCGGCCGCACCGTGGCCAGCGTCATGTCATGCGTGGCGGCGAGCAGGTTGAGGATGAACTGGCGGTGGGTGCGGTCCAGTGCTTGCATGAGATTTTCCGGTGCCGTGAACGATGGATCAGGATGGCTTTGCCACCGCCACAGGCGTCGCGGACTGCAGCACGGTCAGTTCATCGGCAAAGCTGGTGAGCGCGACGCGATAGTCGTCCGCCAGCACGTCCTTCTGGCGCAGGCACATGCTGGCGACCGGCAGTTTGTTGCACAGATCGGCCATCGCACTCAGCACATCCCGGCCGCCGCTGCCGCCCATGGTGCAGAACAGGCCGATGCGGCGGAAATGGGGGCGCTGTTGCAGAATGTAGCTGCGCATGGGGGCGCTCATGCGTCCGGCCCAAACCGGCGTGCCCAGGATGACGAAGGCATAGTCGGCCGGGTTGCGCATGGCCGGGGCGATGTCGACGGCGGTGCCGCGCAAAGCTTGCCATGCCGAGCGCAGAAAACCCGAGATGCCTGTGCGCGGACGCAGGTCTTGTATCCGTTCCAGATCCGCGCCGCAAGCCCGGGCCAGCGCAGTGGCCACCTTGGCGGTGACTTCGGTTCGGGAGTAGTACACGATCAGAACTAGTTTCATGGCGGCTCCTTGCGCGGCACGGTGGCGAGGCTAGACAGTTAGACTCCCTGGCCACGCCACAGTTCCGCCGCCGATGGCCTTAGCTCGCGTTCAGGCCGCCGCCCAGCGCCTTGTACAGCGCCACCGCGTTGCCGAACTCGTTGCGCCGCAGTTCCAGCAGGGTTTGCTGGCTGGCGTACAGCAGGCGCTGCGCGTCCAGCAGCGCCAGGCGGCTGTCTTGGCCGGCGTCGTAGCGCAGCCGGGACAAGGCCAGGCGCCGCTCGGCGCTGCCGACCACGCGGGTCTGCGCCTCGATCTGGCGACCGTAGGTGGCGCGCCCGGCCAGTCCATCCGCCACTTCGCGGAAGGCGGTTTGCACGGCCTTTTCGTACTCCACCACGGCGGCGGACTTGCGCAGTTCGGCCAGCCGCAGTTCAGAGCGCAGCTTGCCGTGGTTGAACAGCGGCTGCGTGATCTGCGGCGCGAACGACCAGGTCCGCTGGCTGCTGTCGAACATGCCGGACAGCGACAGGCTCGCAAAACCCAGATTCGCCGTCAGCGAGATCTGCGGGAAGAACGCGGCCTTGGCGGCGCCGATGTCGGCGTTGGCGGCCACCAGTGCCTGCTCGGCCTGGCGGATGTCGGGACGGCGCGTCAGCAACTCGGACGGCAGGCCTGCCGGCAGTTGCACCAGCACCGGCTGCCGGTCCAGCGCGATGCCGGATGGCAGGCCTCCCGCCGCGTGGACACCGGTCAGCAGGTCCAGCGCATTGCCGGCCAGCGCCACGGCGCGCAGGCGCGCCTCGCGGTCCGCCTGCGCGGTGGCGACCTGGCCTTCCGCTTCTGCGACGTCGAGGCCGCTGCGCTGGCGGGCGGCCTTCAGTTGCTGGGCCAGTTCCAGCGAGCGCTGCCAGTCGGCCAGGGTGTGCTCGGTCAGTTGCAGCTGTTCTTCCGCCAGGCGTTGGGTGAAGTAGGCATCCGCGACGGCGCCGACCAGCGCGATCTGCGCGGCGCGACGGCTCTCGTCGCTGGCGACGTAACGCGCAAATGCCGCCTCGGACAGCGCGGCCACGCGGCCGAACAAGTCGAGCTCGAACGCGCTGATGCCGATGCCGGCGGACTTCTGGCTGTCCACCGATGCGGCGACCGCGCCGTTGGCGGCGCTGCGCTGCTTCACCAGGCCGGCGTTGGCGTTCACCGTCGGCAGGCGGGTGCTGTCCTGGATATCGAACTGCGCGCGCACGGACTGCACGTTGAGCAGGGCCAGCCGCAGGTCGCGGTTGTTTTTCAGCGCCAGATCGATCAGGGCCTGCAGGCGCGGATCGCCGAACATCGATTGCCAGCCAAGGTCGGCGCCGCTGGCGCCTACGCCAGCGGTGGCGCCAAAACTGCTCGGCACCGGCGCCACCGGCTTTTCCAGGACCGGCGTCAGCGAACAGGCGCCCAGCAACAGCGCCAGGCTTAGCGCCGCCGGGATGTGGATATTGCTCATCATGCTTCCTTCACTGCGATGCTCGCCGCCGGCTGGCGCTTGGCGCCGAACCGTTCAACGAGACCTAGTACAAACACATAAAACACCGGCACAAAGAAGATCGCCAGGATGGTCGCGGTGACCATGCCGCCGAACACGCCGGTACCGATCGCGTGTTGCGTCTCCGAGCTGGCGCCGCCAGCCAGCATCAGCGGCAGCACGCCCAGCGCGAAGGCCAGCGACGTCATCAGGATGGGGCGCAGGCGCAAGCGCGCCGCTTCGATGGCCGACTCCAGCAGGCCCTTGCCGTCCTGGTGCATCTGCTTGGCGAACTCGATGATCAGGATGGCGTTCTTGGCGGACAGGCCGATCACCGTGATCATGCCGACCTTGAAGAACACGTCATTCGGCAAGCCGCGTATCAGCACGGCGGCCACGCAGCCGATCAGGCCCAGCGGCACCACCAGCATCACCGACAGCGGTATCGACCAGCTCTCGTACAGCGCCGCCAGCACCAGGAACACTACCAGCATCGACAGCGCCATCAGCATCGGCGCCTGCGCGGCGGACTGCTTCTCCTGCAGCGAGATGCCGGTCCATGCGACCGCATAGCCGGGCGGCAGCTGCTTGGCCAGCCGTTCCATCTCCGCCATGGCCTCGCCGCTGGACGCACCGGGCGCGGCGCTGCCGCCGATGCGCGCCGACGGATAGCCCTGGTAGCGCACCATCTGCAGCGGCGTGTCGCGCCACTGCGGCGTGACCACTTCGCTCAGGCGCACCATGCCGCCGGCCGCGTTGCGCACGTGCAGGCGCAGCACGTCGTCCAGCTGCATGCGGGCGCCGGCGTCGGCCTGGATGATCACCTGCTGCATGCGGCCGTGGTTGGGGAAGTCGTTCACATACTGCGAGCCCATCGCGGCCGACAGCGTTTCGCTGATGCTGGTGAAGGCCACGCCCAGCGCTTCCGCTTTCTGGCGGTCGATATCGAGCTGGATGCTGGCGCCGTTCGGCAGGCCCTCGGGATAGGCACCCGCGACCAGCTTGCTGTGCGAAGCCAGTTCCAGCAGCTTGTTCTGCGCCGCCTTCAGCGCCGCATCGCCTTGGTTGGCGCGGTCCTGCAGGCGCAGCGAGAAGCCCGACGAGTTGCCGAGATCGTCGATGGCAGGCGGCATCACGCTCATCACCATGCCCTCGTTGGTCTGCGACATGGCCGCCTGGGCCAGTTCCACCTCGTGCTGCACGGTGGCGCCGTCGCGTTTGTCCCAGTCCTTCAGCATGGTGAAGGCGATGGCCGCGTTCGGGCCGCTGCCGGTGAAGCTCCAGCCGAGTATCGACTGGTTGTTGCTGATGCCGTTGCGCGTCACCAGGTGATCCTCGAATTTCTTGACGATGTCGAGCGTGCGTTCGGTGCTGGCATCGGACGGCAGCTGGATCGAGGTGATGAAATAGCCCTGGTCTTCCTCCGGCAGGAAGGATGCCGGCAGCAGGCGGAAGCCGAAGGCCAGCAGGCCGACCAGCACGGCGAACACCAGCATCACGCGGCCCGAACGCTTGACGATGCGCGCCACGCCGCTTTCATAGCGGGCGTTCATGCGGTCGAACTTGCGGTTGAACCAGCCGAAGAAGCCGGTCTTCTCGTGATGCAGCGGATCGACCGGTTTGAGCAGGGTGGCGCACAGGGCCGGCGTCAGCGTCAGCGCCAGGAAGGCGGAGAACAGGATGGAGACCGCCATCGACAGCGTGAACTGGCGATAGATGGCGCCCACCGAACCACTGGCCAGCGCCATCGGGATGAACACCGCCGTCAGCACCAGTGTGATGCCGATGACGGCGCCGGTGATTTCGCGCATCGCCTTCGAGGTGGCGGCCTTGGGCGACAAGCCTTCGGTCGCCATCAGGCGCTCGACGTTCTCGACCACCACGATGGCATCGTCGACGATGATGCCGATCGCCAGCACCATGCCGAACATGGTCAGCACGTTGACCGAGAACCCCAGCAACAGCATGACGGCAAACGTGCCCAGCAGCGCGATCGGCGCGACAATGGCCGGGATCAGCGTGTAGCGTATCTTTTGCAGGAACAGGTACATGACCAGGAACACCAGCACCATCGCTTCCAGCAGCGTATGCACCACCTTTTCAATGGAGATCTTGACGAACGGCGCGGTATCGAAAGGCACCGAGTAGCTGATGCCGGCCGGCAGGGTCTTGCTCAGTTCTTGCATGCGTTCGCGCACAGCCTGCGCCGTCTTGACCGCGTTGGCGCCGGGCGACAGCTGCACGGCGGCGCCGGTGGCGGCGCGGCCGTTCTCACGCGTGGCGCTGGCGTAATTCTGCGCGCCCAGCTCGACGCGGGCGACGTCGCCCATGACGACCTTGGAGCCGTCCAGGTTGGCGCGCAATACGATGGCGGCGAACTGTTCCGGCGTTTGCAGCTGGCCTTGCACGGTCAGCGGGATCGATACGCGCTGGCCGGGCAGGGTGGGCGTATCGCCGATGCGGCCCGGTGCGATCTGGGCGTTCTGCTGGGCGACGGCCGTGCTCAGGTCGCCCATGGTCAGCTTGTAGGAAACCAGCTTGTTGGGATCAACCCAGATGCGCATGGCTTTCTCGGCGCCGAACAGCTGCACGCGGCCGACGCCGGGGATGCGGCGCAGTTCCTCGACGACGTTGCGGGCCATGTAGTCGCTCAGGTCGATCTCGTCGTATTTGCCGTTGCTGGCGCTCAGGCCGACGATCATCAGGAAGCCGGAACCGGCCGATTCGACCGACAGGCCGTTTTGGCGCACCGCCTGCGGCAGGCGCGGCTCGACCGATTTGAGGCGGTTTTGCACGTCCACCTGCGCCAGCTCCGGGTTGGTGCCGGGCTTGAAGGTGGCGGTGATCTGCGCCGAGCCGGAAGTATCGGCCGACGATTCGAAGTACAGCAGGTTCTTGACGCTGGAGAGTTCTCGTTCGATCAGGCTGACCACGGCGTCGTTCATGGTCTGCGGCGTGGCGCCGGGATAGCTGGCGCTGATGCTGACGCTGGGCGGCGCCACCGACGGATAACGCTCAACCGGCAATTGCGGGATGGCGATCAGTCCGAACAGGACGATGAAGATGGCGATCACCCAGCCGAAGATGGGGCGGTCGATGAAAAATTGAGGCATGACTTAATCCTTGCAGTATCAGCGCTGCGCTGGCGCGCTGGCCATGGCGGCGACAGGGGTGGTGACAGGCGCGCGGCCCCATGGCGTGATGTCCAGTTTGGTGTCGGGCTGGATGCGGTCCAGTCCTTCGACGGCGATCTTCTCGCCGGCCTTCAGCCCCTGGGTGATGAGGTAGTTGTGGCCGACCATGCCGCCCAGCTTGACATCGCGCAGCACGGCCTTGTTGCCGGCATCCACCACCCACACGCGGGTGGAGCCGGTGTGCAGCACGGCTTGCTGCGGCACCAGGATGCCGTCGGCGTCGGCCATGCGGGCGATGCGGGCGCGCACGAACATGCCGGGCAGCAGCTGGCGGTCGCGGTTGTCGACCAGGATGCGCAGCACCATGTCGCCGGTGCCGGTATCGACGTTGATGCCGGAGAACAGGATGCGCGCGTCGAGGCCGTAGTTGTTGCCGCTGCCGTCCAGGATGTAAGCCTTGGGCGGATGGGCCGAGTCGCCGCGCAGCGTGCGCAGCATGGAGGCCGGCTGGCGTACATCCACGTACACCTGGTCGATTTGCTGGATGCGGGCCATCGGCGTGGCGTCGGTTTGTGCCACCAATGCGCCTTCGGTTACCAGCTCCTCGCCGATCCGGCCCGAAATCGGCGCGGTGACGGTCGCGTAACCGAGGTCGAGGCGGCGGCGCGCCAGCGTGGCCTTGGCCTGGGCCACTTCGGCCTGGGCCTGGTCGCGTTGCGAGACGGCGTCGTCATAGGTTTGCTGGCTGACGGCGTCGGCCTGTACCAGCGGGCGGATGCGCTCGGCCTGGATTTTGGCGCGCACCAGCGCCGCTTCGGCGCGTTGCAGCGCGGCGGCGGCCGTGTCGGCGTCGGCCTGGAAAGGCGCGGTGTGGATCTGGAACAGCGGCGTGCCGGCCTTCACTTCGGCGCCTTGCTCGAACAGGCGGCGCTGGATGATGCCGCCCACCTGCGGCCGGATCTCCGCCGTGCGGAAGGCGGTGACGCGGCCGGGCAGGTCCTCGGCCAGCTCCACCGGGCCGGCGGCAACGGTCAGCGCAGAGACTTTCGGCGACGGCGGCGCCTCGTCGGGCGGGGCCTGATGGCAGGCGGCCAGGGTCAACAGGGTCAGCCCTGACAGGAGGGCCTTGGGTGAAATCTTCGTGATGTGCATAGCTAGTCGTCCAAAGTGTTTTCCCTCCGTGAGGGAATGCAGGACTAGCAACTTTAAACACCTAACGTGACCTATCTATTGAGGAAATATGGAGATATGATGGAGATCGTTACTTATTTTCAATACATTCATGTCTAGTTCTCCCGGAACCCCGTTGGTGCTCATCGCCGAGGACGAATCCGAAATTGCCCAAATCCTGCAAGCCTACCTGGCGCGCGACGGCCTGCGCACCGTCCACGCGGCCGACGGCCGCATCGCGCTCGACCTGCACCTGTCGCTGAAGCCGGACCTGGTGCTGCTGGACGTGCAAATGCCGCGCGTGGACGGCTGGAAGGTGCTGTCCGAACTGCGCCTGCGCGGCGACACGCCGGTGATCATGCTGACCGCGCACGACCAGGACATCGACAAGCTGATGGGCCTGCGCATCGGCGCCGACGATTACGTGGTCAAGCCCTTCAATCCGGCCGAGGTGGCCGCGCGCGTGGGCGCCGTGCTGCGCCGCGCCGCCGCGCGCAACGCCGGACCGGCCGCCGGCGTGCTGCGCTGCGGACCGCTGGAGATCGACCTTGAAACCTACCAGGCCAGCGCCGAAGTGAACGGCCAGCGCACGCCGCTGAACCTGACGCTGACCGAGTTCCGCCTGCTGACCCACATGGCGCGCGCGCCCAAGCGGGTGTTCACGCGGGCCGAGTTGCTGCTTGCCTGCCTGCCCGAAGGCAACGCGCTGGAACGCACGGTGGACAGCCACGTCAGCAAGCTGCGCAAGAAGCTGGAAGACAGCGGCCTGACCGGTGCGTTGACCAGCCTGCGCGGCGTCGGCTACCGGCTGGAGGACGCGGAATGATGCGCGGCCCCGGCCTGAACCGGCAGATCACGCTGGCGATGCTGGCCGTGTCGCTGGGCATGACCCTGGTCGTGCTGCTGGGCTCCTACGTGTTCTACGCGCTGGTGATCGAGTACCGGCCGGACCTGCTTTCCGGCCCGACCGACATGATCCCCACCAGCACCGAATGGATCTGGATGGCCTCCGTGACGATGGTCGCGCTGGTGTTCGCGATCTGGGCCTCGGCGCGTTTGGCCAGGCGCATTCTGGCGCCGTTGAATTCAGTGGCCGACAGCGTGCGCCGCGTAGCGCATGGCGACCTGGCCGCGCGCGCGGTGGCGGGCGACCGTTCGTTGGGCGAGACAGCCTTGCTGGTCGACGACTTCAACGCCATGGCGGAACGCTTGCAGCGCATGGAACGCGAGATGGTGACGTGGAACGCCGCCATCGCCCACGAACTGCGCACGCCGGTGACGATTCTGCGCGGCCGCTTGCAGGGCCTGGCGGAAGGCGTATTCCAGCCCGATGAAAAACAGTTCCGCGGCTTGCTGCATCAGGTGGAAGGCTTGTCGCGCCTGATCGACGACTTGCGCATGTTGAGCATGTTCGACAGCGGCCATCTGAAGCTGGAACTGGCCGATTGCGACCTGGCCGGCGCCATCCGCGATGTCGCGCATCTGCTGGCGCCGCAGATGGAGGCGGCCGGCTACAAGCTGGCGCTGGACCTGGCGGAAGGGCGCATCTGCTGCGATGCCGCGCGCATGCGGCAGATCCTGCTGGCCTTGCTGGACAACGCCGGGCGCTATGCGGACCCGGGCGTGATCCGCATCCGCACGCGGGTGCTGGGCGCTCAGTATTTGTTGCAGGTGGAGGATGCCGGCCCCGGCATCGATGAAGAGTTGGAAGGCAAGCTGTTCCTGGCCTTCCACCGTGGCGAGCATGCGCGCGCCGGCGCGGTGGGCGGCAGCGGCTTGGGCCTGGCGGTGGTGCGCGCGATTGCCGAGGCACACGGCGGCGTCGCCTCCTACCGGCGCGGCGACGCCGGCGGCGCGATGTTCGAGATCGCGTGGCCGATGCCGATACCTGGCCCCGCCGCTAATTGACGACTACGCACCTGGATTCGTCGTTCCCGCGCACGCGGGAACCCATGCTGCCCCTATGACCCTGCAGCGTATGGGTTCCCGCCTATGCGGGAACGACAGGGATTTCGGGTCAGGTGGCTTGGCCCTGGAAGGCCTTGTTGGCGATCTTCCATCCTTGCTCCGTCTTGAGCAGCACGAAGTAGTCGACGAAAGTCATCGCGCCATGTACCAGCGTGATGCGGGCGCAGGCGGCATTGCCGTGCACTTCGATCCAGTCTGTGGTGCGGCGGCGTTGCGCTTCGTCTGCGGCCGGCGTGCCTTTGAAACGCTCGCAATACACATCCAGCGGCCACGACGTGAACACGCCTTCGCGCATCGATTCGATGTGCGCGGTCGGCAGGAAAGCCTTGCGCATGAAGTCGGCGTTATCCTGGGCATGGCCCCGGAAATAGTTTTGTATCGGTTCCAGCACCGCCAGTTGTTCGGCGTTGAAACGCGGTTCGGACGTTTGAGCGTTATCCATAGGAGTCTCCTTATTGAAAGCGCATCCTACGTGACGCCGGCGCGGCTGTGACTGGGCCGCGCCGATAGCATCTATACTCAGCCGGCCATATCGCTGCCGGCGGCGCGCGCGCGGCGGCGGGCGACCATGCCCAGCAAGCCCAGGCCGGCGGCCAGCATGCCGTAGGTGGCAGGCTCCGGTACGGCGCTGACCGTGATGTTGGCGTTCGGCGCGAAGTCGGCCAGCCGGCCCAGGCCGGAGACACGGCTGTCGATCGACCACACGGTCCAGGTGTAGTCCTTGAACGCCAGGCCCTTGGATGGCAGCAGCGAAGCCGACACCGTTGAGTAGATTTCGTTGCCGACGATGTGGGTGCTCAAGGCGTTGGCGCCGATGCTGCCGGTGCCGTCGGCGCGCAGCGTCACAACCGAGTTGAAGGTCACGCCCGGCAGGCCGACCGAGGCGAACGGCGCGTTGGTCGAGCCGCCCACATCCAGCCCGAACACATAGGCCGCGCCGGCCACGCCGGCGATCGGGCCGGCGGCGGTGGTGCGGAACACGAATTCGTTGGTGGTGGCGTTGTAGCCGACATCGGCCGACAGCACGTCGAACGCGGCGGTGTGGCTGCCGGTGTAGACCGCGAGGAAGTCACCGGCCGGGTCGGTGACGGCGTGGGCGTTGGCGGCAGCGGCGATGCCGGCGATGGTGATGGCCTTCAGTAGCAGTTTTTTCATGTCATTGGTCCATATAGGGTTGGAAGGGGCTCGCCTGGGGCCAGCCAACCGTATATTCCCGACAACAAGAAAAAGGTTTCAATAATATAAAAAATTCCTACTGCCGGTCCAGCACCACCTGGTTGCGGCCCTGTTTCTTGGCCAGGTACAGGGCTTGGTCGGCCGCGCGGATAAAGGATTCGGCGCTTGGTGCGGCGCCGGGCGGCAATACGGCCACGCCGACGCTGACGGCGATATGGCCGAGCGGCGAGCCTTCATGGGGCAGTTGCATCTGTTCCAGCGTGGCGCGTATCGATTCGGCCAGCGCGAGCGCCGTGTCCTCATCGGTGTCGGCCGCCAGCATGACGAATTCCTCGCCGCCGTAGCGGGCCGCCAGGTCGCTGGCGCGGCGCGCATGGGTGTGCAACATGGTCGTTACCTGGCGCAGGCAGGCGTCGCCCGCCTGGTGGCCGTAGTGGTCGTTGTAGGCTTTGAAGTAGTCGACATCGATCATCAGCAGCGCCAGCGGCTGGGTGGCGCGTTGCAGCGTGGCCGACAGTTCCGCGGCCAGCACTTCGTCGAAGCGGCGGCGGTTGGCGATGCCGGTCAGGCTGTCCGTCATGCTCAGCGCCGACAGCTTGAGGTTGGCCTGTTCGAGGTCGCGTGTGCGTTCTGCCACGCGCTGTTCCAGCTGTTCGTGCGATAGCGCGATGTTGGCCGCCATCTCGTTGAACTTTTGCGCCAGCAGCGCAATCTCGTCCTTGCCTTCGTCATGCATGCGCAGCGCGTAGTTGCCCGGCTTCGTTTCGCGCATGATGCCGGCCAGCTTTTCCAACGGCGACGAGATGCTGCGGGCAATGCCATAGCCCATCAGCAGCGCGCAAAGAAAGGAGATCACGCCGATCAGCACGATGTCGTCGCGCACCGTTTGGGCCTCGGCCAGCAGCAAATCATTCGGCAGCGTGCTGACCACGTACCAGTTGGTGCGCGCCACCGGCGTGTACACGGCCAGGTAGCCGGATGGCCGCGTGGCGCCGGACGCTATGGCGGTGTAGGCCAGATGGCCGGTGGTTTCGCCGTTCTGGCTGGCTGCGGCGATCTGCTTCAGCAATGCCGGTGCGACCGCATTGCCGGCGCCTTCGTTGCTTTGGATCAGGCGGCGGCCGGCGCGCAGGTCGAGGATGAAGATCTCGCTGCCGGCGCCGAGGTTGACGTTGTCGAAGATGGTGGAAAACCGGGTCGTGCGCATGCCGAGGAACAGACTGCCGGCCAGCCGGTTGTCGCTCTTGAAGTAAATCTGACGCGCCATGGCGATGCTTTGCTGGCCGTCCCACAAATCCAGCGTGCCCCAATAGGGACGCCCTTTGCGCGACGCGGCGGCCCGGCTGAAGTCGGTGACGCCCTGGCCCAGTTGGGCGAACACCTGCGGGTCGAGTACCTGGTTGTCCGGCGTCAGGAAGTATTTCTGGTCGACGTCCTGGAACGAGCCGTAGTTGGCCAGCAGGATTCGGGTCAGGTCGGCGCGCGCGCGGCCCTGGTCGGCCGGGCTGTCGCCGGCGTAGCGCGCCAGCGCGGCTTGCACCGGGTCCGACAGCACCAGCGCTTCGCTGCCTGCCTCGATGTCGGCCATGCGCAGCTGCAGGTTCTTGGCGACCTGCTTGACGATCTCGGTGGCGAACAGGCGGCTTTTTTGCTGGATCGCCTTGCTCGATTCGGCCCAGGATATATAGCCGGTCACCAGCAGCGGCAGCAGCGAGATCAGGATCAGTGCGCCGAACAGGCGGTAGCGGATGGCAATCTGGCGCATCAGAGCGGCGGGTTGCAAGCGTAACGGCAGCATGGTTCAGTCCTTGCGGCTCGCCGTGGATTCGCTGCGCACCGAGGCGTCCAGTTTGCGGGCGGCCTGGCGCGGCGTGATCTTGCCGGACAATACGTCCTGCAGCAAAGGGTGCAAGGTCTCGATGCTGTTGGCGGGCAGGAAGGCATAGTAGGGCGGCACGGCGCTGGCGTACTGGCTGACTTGCTGCATATAGGCGTCCAGTTGCGGGTCGGTCAGCAGCTTGCCATCGACGCGCTTCATCGACGAAATGTTGTGGCGGGCATTTTGCTGGATCGGATAGCCGGCGTTGGCCATAAACTCCAACAGCAGCATGGCCGCCGCGCGGTTGCGCGTATTGCAGACGGCGATGCCGGTCTCGCTGCCGACCACCGGCACCACGGTCTTGCCGGCCGCGTTCCAGGGCGGGATGAATACGCCGGCATCGACCGTTTTGCCGCCCAACAGGCGGCCGGCGGCCCAGCTGCCTTCGAAGGCCATGGCCGCCTTGCCCTCCGCGAACATGCGTATGCCCTGGTCATAGGAGGTGTTCATATAGCCATGCTGCACGTAGCCGCGCGCGGCCAGCAGCTTGATCTTGGCGAAGATGTCGGCGGTCTCTGCGGTGTCGAGGTCGAGCTGGCCGCTTGCCAGTTGCCGGCGCCAGTCCGGCTTGCCCGCCGCGACGTTGTTGGCGAAGCCGTAGCTGAATGGGCCGTTGCCCAGCATGTTGGGGAAACCGCCGTCGAGGATCAGCGGCGTCAGGCCGGCTTTCTTGAGCAGTGCGCAGGCGGCCAGGAACTCGTCGAAGTTGGTCGGCAGCCGGTGGATGCCCGCCCGCTGGAACATGGCTTTGTTGTAGTAGATGAGCGTGGCCGCGACACCGCTGGCGATGCCGAAGTGCTGGCCGTTGGCGGCGGTCCAGTCGGGCTTGAGCAGGTCCAGCATATTGCTCCACGCCGCCGTGCCGCTGACGTCCGCCAGCAAGCCTTGCGCGGCGAGGCCGGCGGCGTAGGCATTGGGATTTACCGAGATCAAATCCGGCAGCTGGTTCGAGGCGACCCTGGGTTTCAGGTTTTCCTCGACCGAATTGCCGATCATGAACTGGACGTTGACCTTGATGTCGGGATGCGCGCGCGTGAAGGCGGCGGCGATGTGGTGCATTTCCTGCGGCCAGTCCGGCGCCCAGACCAGGGCCGTGATGACGGTCGGCGGCACCACCTGCGCCGCTGGGGACGCATGACTGCCGTCGCCGCAGCCGGCGATCGCCAGGGACTGGGCCAGCAGTGCAAGGCATAGGGTACGTCGTTTCAACAATTGTCCGGTCGCAGTTTTGCTTGGCATTTCCATTACGTTACAGCCGGCGTGAGCGATCGGCTTTCATTAAGATGCCATTAGATCATATGTGTTGCCATAAGGGAATCGCAGCGCGCGAAACTTCCGCTTGCGAGTCACGAAACCGCACACATTCGGTCAGCTGCGGCTGCGGTAGCTCTGCGGCGCCAGATTTTCTTTCGGGGCCAGGGCCTGCAGGCGCTTGTAGAGCACCCGGGTTTCCAGCAGATTCCAGACGCGCAGCATGGCTTCCAGCGTGTCGAAGGGCTTGGTCAGGAAGTCCTTGGCGCCCAAGGCCAGCGAGCGGCGCTTGGCTTCGGCCGTGGCGTCGGCAGTGATGACCAGCACCGGGCGGAAATCGTAGGGATCGCCGCGCCGCTTGAGCCGTTCCAGCACCGCGTAGCCGTCCAGGTCCGGCATCATCAGGTCCAGCACGATCAGGTCGGGATCGAAGGCGGTGTACAGGTCGAGCGCGGTCTTGGCGTCGGTGGTGCCGACCACGTGGGTCAGGCCTTCGCCGATGAACAGGTCTTCCAGCAGCCGCAGGTTGGCGGGCTGGTCGTCGATGATCAGGATGCGGGAGGCCAGAACTTCGTTTTCCATCATCGGGTTTGCTCCATCAGGTCCAACAGGGCGAAGAAGGCCGGTACGTTGAGTGGCTTGGCCAGGTGACGCTCCGGCGAGTCCGCATCCGGGGCTGCACCCAGCAGCACGAGCGGGCGGCCCGAGGCGCGCAGCTCGGCGCTGGCCTGGCCGCTGGCGACCAGCAGCAAGTCGGGCTGCCATTGCGCGGCCAACGCGGCGCCCTCGACGGCACCGGCGACGGTGGCGATGCGCCAGTGCGGCCGCCGCAGCATCAGCGTGGCGATCAGGGTGCGGGTGGCGGCGTCGTCGTCGATGCAGACCATGCTGTGGGTGGCCGCGACTACCGGTGCGGCTGGTGCTTGGGTTGGCGCCGTCCCGCTTGCGTTGCCGATGGCGGGCGCGGCGGCGGCGGGCAGCGTCAGCGTGAAGCGCGTGCCGGAGCCGGGGTGGTGGCGGATATCGCCGTGCATCGCCTGCATCAGGCTCTTCGACACGGCCAGCCCCAAGCCTGCGCCTTCGGTTTTGCCACGCTCGATGCCGAGGCGGTCGAAGGGCGTGAACAACCGTTCCTCCATCGCGGCGGGAATGCCGGGGCCGTTGTCGTCGATGTGGATGGCGATGCCGCCATCTTGCTGCGCGCAGACGATGCCGACCTGGCCGCCGGCGGCGCCGTACTTGATGCCGTTGGAGACCACGTTGAGCAGCACTTGCAGCAGGCGCTGGCGGTCCGCCATCACGGCCAGCGTGCCGATGTCGCCATGCTGCAGCCGCACCGAGCGTTGCTGCGCCAGCGGGCGCAGCAGCGTGATCGCCTCGTTCAGCAGCGGCGCCAGCGCCACCGGCGTGCAATCGAGCGTCAGCTTGCCCGCTTCGATGCGGCCGATGTCCAGCACTTCGTCGATCAGCGACAGCAGATGCTGGCCGGCCTGGCGGATTTGCACCGCGTGTTCGTGGTCGCGCTGGTCGCTTAGTCCGCTTTCCAGCAGCTGGGCGTAGCCGAGGATGGCGTTCAGCGGCGTGCGTAGTTCGTGGCTGGTGCGCGCCAGGAATTCGGTCTTGGCCTGGCTGGCCGCCTGCGCCGCCGTTGCGCGGCCGGCCAGCAGCACGCTGGCCTGGTGCAAACGGTCGGACAGCTGGCCCAGCTCGTCGGTGGTGGACTGCGTCGGCTTGAGCGGCAGGTCGCTGTTCAGGCGTTCGGCGTTCTCGGCCGCCAGACGCACCCGGCGCACCAGGCCGAAGGTGAAGGCCAGCGTCGCCAGCGCACCGGTCAGGCCGGCGGCGATGACGGCGATGGTCATCCACAGGTTGCGGTTCGATGCCTGCTGCAAGGCCAGCGTGCGTTGCGCCACCAACTCGGTCTCGTGCAGGTTCATGGCGCCGATTTCCGCGCGCAATTGGTCGAGCACCTGTTTGCTGGCCAGCAGATGCTGTTGCAGTACGACGCTGCTGGCGTTGCGCTGGCCGCGCAGCACGTCCAGGCTGTCCAGCTTGTTTTGCAGCAGCGGCTGCACCTTCTCAAGGCGGCGGCGCTGTTCGGGATCGTTCACGGTTTCCTGCAAGCGGGCCATGGTGGCCGGCAGTTGCAGGCTGGCGACGCGGTAGGGCGTGAGGAAGTCGTCGCGGCCCGTCAGCAGATAGCCGCGCACGCCGGTGGCCGCTTCGGCGATCTGCGTGTGCAGGCGCTGGATGTCGGCCTGCACCTGCATGGTGCGCAGCATGTCGGCGGTGGCGGCGGCGGTGCTGCGTTCCAGCGTGTAGCTGGTCGCGGCCGAACCCAGCAGCAGCGCCAGCGAGGCCGCGATGATGACGCCGCCCTTGACGCCCAACGACCAGTGGCGAGGATGAAGCAGGCGGTTCATGCGCCGAGTCCGAAATCGGCGGCGCGCACGGCCGCTTGGGTGCGGTCGTGTAGGTCCAGCTTGTGCAGGATGCGCTCGACGTGGACCTTGACGGTGCCGGCGGCGATGCCCAGGTGCTCGCCCATGGCGGCGTTGGTCCAGCCGCTGGGCAGCAGCGCGAACACTTCCAGCTCGCGCGGGGTCAGCAGCTTGAGCGCGGCAGCGGCGTCCGGCGCGGCCACGCGTGGTGCGGTCTGGCGGGGTGTGGACAGGGCGGCGGCCAGCAGCGTAGCCAGCGCTTGCAGTGTGGCCAGGTCGTCGACGCTGGGCGGCGGCGCGTGTTGCGTGCCGAGCAGGGCGAGGATGCCGCGATTTTTTCCGTCCAGGCACAGTGGCACCAGCACTTCGAGTCCGGTCTTTTGTTCGCGGCCTATGCGCAGGGCGCTGATGACGTCTTGCCGCACCACCGGCGGTTGAGGGCCGGGTTGCAGCGCGGCCTGCAAGGTGGCCGCGTGGCCGAGGCGGGCGCCGACCGGCAGCGTCTGGCCCTGGCTGGCACAGACTTGCAGGCCGTCGTCCTGGGTGGTCATCAGCAGGCCGTCGTCCAGCGACAGGAAGGCCAGCGTCTTGGACAGGATGGTGGCGAGCGCGCCGGGACGTGCGCCTTCGCTGGCCAATACGCCGGCGGCGTCGGTCAGCAGGCGCCAGCGGGCGACGCTGCTTTCGATCTGTCGGTAGCGGCTGCGCGCGGCGCGGGCAGTGGGGAGGGCGGTGTCGTTGGGCATGGGCGGCATATGGCGGTTTCTGGGAATTATATGCCACTCGGCATACGCGAATACCCCCGAGCGGCAGATTTTTTGTGCCGAGGGCCACGCGATACTGATTGCATCGGCGGCCAATACCGCGCTCGCCGACTCAACCACTGGAGCTGACTATGAAACGAATTCTCATCACCCTGGCGCTGGCCGCAAGCAGCCTGGCGCATGCCGACGTAACGCAATCGCCGAAAGTCTATCTGGACGTGGTGGCCGCGCCGGCCGATGCCCGCGAAGCCGAAATCGCCGGCCTGTTCGACCGCTGGAACGCCGCGCTGGCCACCGGTGATGCGGAGCAGGTGACGCGCTTGTATGCAGCGGATGGCGTGCTGGAACCGACCGTGTCGAACGAGGTGCGGTCGACGCCGGCGGGGATCAAGGACTACTTCGTCAAGTTCCTGAAGATGAAACCGGCCGGCACCATCAACTATCGCCAGATCCGTTTGCTCGGTGCGGACGCGGCGCTGGACACCGGCGTCTACACCTTCAATGTGACCAAGGACGGCAAGCCGCAACAGGTTCATGCGCGCTACACCTATGTCTACAAGAAAGTGGACGGCGCATGGAAGATCCTGAATCACCATTCGTCGGCGATGCCTGAAGCCGTGGTCAAGTAAGCAAAAACTAAGGCCGCCCTATCGCTTGACTCGGTTTTCAGGTTTGACGGCGGCCTCTTTCTTCAGCACCCACTCGACCGTCAGGTCTTTTCCATCGGGGTAGAATTTTTGGCCGACCGGCTTGAGCAGGTAGAACGGGCCGTCGGGATAGGCGGGATCGTCGATGGTAAGTTTGTACCAGCTGGCCTTGATGCCCGCCGGCGATTCGCTGACGGCCGCTTCAATCAGGTAGACGTCGCCGCCGCGTGCAGCCACGAAGCCGTCGACCATGGTTGTTTCGCCGTGGGAGACGTTGAACCAGGTTTCCTGTTGGTCATCTTGCGACTTCACGATGGGGACGTGGATCCAGTCTTCGCCCGGCTTGGCTTCAAAGTAGAAGGTCATGCTGCGCTTGTAGCGCAACACATCGCTGACCGTGCCTGCCACCATGACCAACTTGCCTTTCAAGGCCGGCCATTGATGCAGGCCTTGCTGGCTGGAGGCGACGTCGGCGTGAGCAGGAGGCGCCAAAGCCAGCGTGAGGGCCAGGGTGCAATATGCGACAAGCGTTTTCATTTTCGTTGAATTCATTCTGTGGTAGTTCCGTCAGGGACGTTAAAGGCTATTTTTCAACAATCGCAGCGCTTGTCAGGATTGCTGCTACTTGCATCTTGCGTTGTGCACTCAGTTTCGAGCGGTAGAGACTGACGTTCATTTGTTTCAATTGTCTCGGCGCGGCCTTGGTGACCAGTGCTTTCAGCGCGTTCTCCACTCTGCTCTCGCTCTCGCGTAGCCGATGCTGATAGATGGCGTTCTTCGCATGCTTCTGATTCGTGTTCAAAGCCGCTTCGTATTCCGCCCGCACGCCCAAGTCCCGCATCGCCGACGCTGACACGCCGGCGGGCAATCCCGTTTCCGGTGGCGGCGGAATGTTCAGCTCGACTGCCAAGCTGGCATCCAACTCTGGTACCAACTCCTCATCAAGGGCGGCGAACGCCTTGAGCAGCAGCTTGAATTAGTCGTAGACTCTGACCTGGCTTGTATGCCAATGATCTATTATTTTGAACGCAACGTTCGGTGCTGCGTGGGCAGAACTATAAAGTAGGGTGCATAAAATGGCCGAGCCAATAACGAAGCGACAGCATAGTGGCGTTCGGCGCTGAATGGAATTGTCTCGCATTTCTTGGTTTCATTCGTCAATTAACTCAGCCTCGAATGCATAGAAGCTGCGTGGGTATTTGTCTTCAATGCTCGACACATCGGGCCGACCCCAAAATATCAACCTCATATTTTTCCCACCTTCGCGTAGCCTGTACTCAAAAACATTGGCGATTTTTATTGCAGTGTGCTCATTTTTCTTAACGTAAGAATTTTCCAACGTCATGTGTGTGAAAAATTCCTTCCGCAAGCCCATATCATAAATGCCGAATGGGAAATTTCGAGGCCTCATGAAGATCGAGCCGCTGCGCCACGGGCTGTTCGCGTCCACACGGCTGAAGTCAATATCGATATTTCGGATTTTGAAATTCGGGGCACCATAGCTGATCAGCGCTTTTGTAGGGTACTTGGGATCTTTCGGCCAGAAAAATTTTCCGCTTCCGAATATCAAGTCCTTTTCGGCCAACGACCGGTTAGCTTGAACAGCCTCGCAAATGGACTTGAGCAGAAATTCCACGTAGGATCTTTGTTCAACCGTCAGCGGCGTCACTGCAGGCAAACTTTCCAGTGCCACTTGTTCACCTACCTGCGATTCTTCCTCCGCAGGCGCGGCGGGTGGCTTGTCGCAGCCTGCAAGGAGGAACATCGCTGCAAAGGCTGCGCTTAACTTTGCGTTTATCCGGATTGCATGTGTAGTTGATGAAGCATTGTAAATTTCAGATTTCATTTGGTGTCAACTCTTAGCTAGCGCCCAGCGAACTTCAAGGCCTTGGTGCAGCGGTAGTTCGTCGCCTTCTTTTAGCGTGACACTGACGGATAAATCCGATTCGACTAACCATCTTCCGCTGAAACGGGCAGGTCTTCCGCTATTCCCACCGATCCATTGTCCTGTTTCTGTAATTGCTAGGCGCCGCTCCGGTGATGTGTTCGGGTTGGTGAAGTTATAGTGAGCTTCTTTTTCTGGGATCGTGCCGTCAGTATAGCGGTCGTCCCGCCAAAGCAAACGCCACGTTGTGGAGCGATAGATGTAATCGGTTTCTGTTTCTACTGACAAATGTGGGGCGCACGCCCCGCTGGTAAAGTAGTTCATGGCGCCGACAACTTTGAACGGAGGTTGAGGTTTCGGCGGTTTGATTAGCGAACGCAGGAATGAGGTCTTCTGTGTTTCGATCGGCTCCCAGATTCCGGCGCAGGGCAAGGATCTGTATGTGCGAACGAAAGTGTTCTCAATCGGGTCGGGAACCAGATCCAGTTCATTTGGGAAGTCCAGAGTCTTCAACTGAGCTTTGAGCCATGTGCCATAAAATATAGGGGTTGCCAAACTACGATCACGACACGGGTGTATAGCCATGGTGCAGTCCCCCCAGGCATAGGCCAACTTGGACAGCGCCTCGTCAAAGTCTGCCCAGAATGGAGTGTGCTTGCTGATGGCATTTTCACCCGTTTGTATTCGGTAGAGCATTTCCGACCAATGACCAAGAGGACGTCCAGCCGTTTCGAACTCACCAAACAGGTCAAAATTGAATACGCGTTTGTCACCCTTGGCCAGTCGATTGACGCCAGCCTCCAAGGGGACCAGTCCCTTTAAAATGAGCGAATAATCCGATGGCGGAAGAGAGGTTTCACTACCAAAGCCGTGCCTATCTGCCTCGCGCACGCTATTTTCAGTGACGGCTGCCCACGCTTTATAGAGTTCAAGAATATGGCGCCAAGCCGTCACAGAACTGACTTTTTGTAGCCAGTAAAAAATCTGCTGTCGTTCCATATCGGTTGGCAGCATGACTGTATCGTTGGGAATAGGTTGGTCCATGGGGAGCGGTTAGCCTAACGCTGGTTATTTGCGCATTGGTGGTGGGAGTAGTCTGGTGGGGTAGGCCTGATGTGGCGGAATGTCGGGAGTCGGGCCGTCGAACACCGCGCCGAGGTTCTTAATGCAGAACTGCTCGGCAGTGCTCCAGCCTGGAAGATCTCGCGGGTTGTCCAATACCCGCTCGTCAGGAAAATTGTAGAGCAGGGCCTCGAGCGCGGCATACCGGACCGATTTTTCGCTTACATCGGGAACGTAGCTTTTCAGCGGTGAGCGGAGGTAGCTGCATACAAGCAAAAGGCTACGTCGTGTGCCGATCAGGCCAAGTGGTTCTAACCGCTTTGCTAATTCAGTACCGTCTTTGGCTGCCCCCACGTTGTAGAAGCGATTAGGTGGTGCGGGCGGTGCGGATTTCTCTGCCTGGATGACGGCATTGATGAACTCATCTTCAACTTGAGTATTGCCCAGGGCTGCTTGAGCAATCCGAATCGCTGCGCGTCGTTCTGGTTCGTCACGCCACTTGGGCTGCAACGCCATTTTCTCGACAGATGGGCGCGCCTCCAGTATTTTTGCTTTGGCGGCGATATACAGGTATTGGCCTTTCGATTGTTGTAGCGAAGCGGCGTAGACGCCGCTAAACGCTGCCAGATCAGATGGCTTGCAGCGCTCGGTCAAAATAGTCGCGGCACGGCTTGTTGCGGCGTCGTCTTTGGCAAAACCGCCCGTCACTAGCGCCCGAATAATTGTCTGGTCGCGGATAATTGGAAACTTGTCCGTCGTAGGCGTATCCATCCCCAAACCAAGCTTCTCTAGATGATTGACGATATTCACTCGGACTTCCGTTGTGCCAATGGCGAGTTCGTCGGTCAAGAACTTGAGATTAGCGCGACTCAGGCGTTGATTGTTCACGATGTCTTCAACTGAATCTTTTGAATCCCGCTCTGCTGCAGCTTGCGACAGGACCGCTGTCATGGAAAGGAGCGTAAAAAGCACAGCTCGAATCATGTGTAAGATCATGGTTGGATGCCGCTTGTATGAGCTTCAATGCGCATTTCGTCGTGAATCTGCTCCACAAATATCCAAGTGCATGGGCGGGAAGTAAAAGCATTCCGAGCGACTAGGCTTGGCGCCAATTTTGCCTTGGCTATACTTCGCGTGAAGAGTGGATCACATGTCAGACGCGGATCGCTTATATGATCCTGCACGAACGCATGCATACGATCTTCGTTGATCCAAAGATCGGCGGGATTAACTTCCGCTAAAGCCTCCAGTCCCAAATCGTTGAAGGTGCTGCACGCTAAGAGTCTGCCAGCAGGTTTGCCGGTCCAGCAGAATTGGGGAGTACCACGCGGATCGTCTATCGGAATGTAGACACCTGTACGTGCGGGAACCATGCCGGTTCTTGCTGTGACGTCTGCGCGCAGCCGCAATGCGGGCGCTTGTGCCAAGGCTTCGGGAAATTCCTTGCTTCCGAGCGCGAGGCTGAAATCGTCCCAACGACCTGTGTCCTCGGTTTGATTCATCGTGTCGTCGATGTTTCCTGCATAGACGGAGAGCTCTTCAAAACGAACTTCAAAGTCGCTTTGCTCATCAGGCGTCATCCAGTCGAGCGATATTTCAGCCATGCCGCGTCCGCATTGATTGGCTCCGGTGATCGAATAGACTTCATACGCACGTTTTGCAATATGGGTGGCTACGGACAGCTCGAAGTCAGCCAAGAATGGCCAACCATTATTACCCCAATTTTCTGATGTGTTGCGTGTGTCCCAGCGGGCATCTGTCAGGATCTCGTCGCGCTGCTGTAGCTTGGCCAGATCCAGCGTTGGATCGATAGAAGCCATCAATGCGCGTAAGCGTTGTTGCAATCCCTGGAGATAGTCGAGCGACGCAAAGTGATAGAGCAGACTGACATGGATTTTTTGTCGTGTGCTTAATTGAAATGGAGGTTGTTGCATCGTGTTTTTCAATTCATTCGTCTTACTTTCGGCTGCATGGCGGCTCGCTGGGCGCGATGCAAGATCCATAGACTCTGTTCGACCTCAATCGTCAGCCAACACCCAACGCACCTCGCTGCCTTGGTGCAGCGGCAGTTTTTCGCCTTTTTGCAGCATGACACTGGCGCTTAAGTCCGTCTCGGCTAGCCATTTTCCTGCGAACGGAGCAGCAATCCCGCTCTCAGCCCAAATGGTCTCTTTCGGTACCCAGATCAATGGAGCCGGGGGAAGAACTGCGTCCGGTTTGTTGAACCGATAGTGTGCTTCCTCTTCTGGAATCGTACCGTCGGTATAGCGGTCGTCTCGCCACAGCAAACGCCATGTGGTGTCTAGATCAATGTTGTCGGACGCTGTCTCCACTGTGATCCTTGGTGCTCTCGACCCACCGTGCAAGTAGTTCATGGCGCCGACAACCTTGAAGGGCGGTTGAGGTTTGGGAACGCGAGTAATTAAACTCAAGAGCGAGGGTTTTGGGGCTTCTACCGGTTCCCAAACCCCAGAGCACGGCGTGTAATCGTTGGTACGCACGAAGATGTTATCGATCGGATCGGGGACCGGCTTTAGCTCCTTTGGAAAAGGCATTGTTTTCAACTCAGCCTGAAGCCAGGAACCGTACAACGTGAGACCTGGTTCGCCAAGGTAACGAGGTTCAAGAATATGCACGGCGCACTCTCCCCATGCTTGGCCTAACGAGATTAGTGCCTCGCAAAATTCGGCCCAGAGCGGGGTATTTTCTTTGATGCCATTCTCGCCCAACTCAATACGCTCAAGCATCTGCGTCCAATGAGAAAGCATGCGTCGAGCCATTGCAAATTCACCATTTGCGTAAAATTTAAATACCCGTTTATCGCCTTTTTTCAGTCGATTGACACCTTCTTCGCAGTGCGCCAAGCACTTTAAAATGAGAGCATATTCAGACTGAGGAAGCGAGGTCTCCTGCCCCCAGCCGTGCTCATCGGCCTCGCGTAGGCTGTTTTCTGTGGCCGTTGCCCATGCTTTATAGAATTCAAAAAGGCGGAGCCATGCCGTGACCGAACTGATTCGTTGCAACCAGTAAAAGATCTGTTGCCGCTCCAAATCGGATGGCAGCTTGGCGGAATTTTCGGGACCAGGTTGGCTCATCGAGGCGCGACTAAGATGTGGAGACTTCGTTCGTCATCAATTGTCAGCTAACACCCAACGCACCTCGCGGCCTTGGTGCAGTGGCAGCTTCTCGCCTTTTTGCAGTATGACGCTTGCGTTTAAATCAGATTCAACCAGCCATTTTCCGGCAGCTTGAGCTACAGTGCCGGTTTCTGCCCAAATAGTTTCCTTCGCCACCCAAACCGCAGGGCGAGGAGCCCGAATTGCTTCAGGTTGAGTAAAGGTGTAATGCGACTCTTCTTCGGGGAGGGATCCATCCTTATAGCGGTCATCCCGCCACAATAATCGCCACGTCGTGTCGCAAGGGAAACTGCCGTCCTCAGTTTGTATTTTGATCTGAGGAGCTTTCGAACCTCCGTGCAAGTAGTTCATTGCACCGACAATTTTGAAAGGCGGTTGCGGCTTGGGCGCGCGCGTAAGTAAGCTCAGGAATGGTGGTTTTGGTAAGTCCACCGGCTCCCAAATTCCTGTGCAAGGCGTGTATTCGTTCGTACGTACAAACGTATTGTCAATCGGGTCGGGGACAGATTCCAGTTCGCTAGGGAAGGACATCGTCTTGAGCTCCGCCTCCAACCATGGCCCGTAGTATGTAAGGCCAGGCTCGTCGAGATAGTGGGGTTCCAAGATATGTTGAGCGCACTCTTGCCAAGCTTGACCTGCCGACGTCAACGCTTCGCAAAACTCAGCCCAGAGAGGCGTATTTTCTTTGATGACGTTCTCGCCCAGTTCTATACGCGAAAGCATTTCCGCCCAATGAAAAATCATACGCTGAGCCATCGCAAATTCACCATTCGCATCAAATCTGAATACCCGTTTGTCACCCTTGGCCAGTCTATTGACGCCTTCTTCGCAGTGCGCCAAGCACTTTAATACAAGCGCATATTCAGCTTGCGGAAGAGATGTCTGGTCGTTCCAACCGTTCTCATCAGCTTCACGTACGCTATTTTCGGTAGCCGTAGCCCAAGCTTCATAGTATCCCAAGATACGCCGCCAAGCTGTGACCGAACTGACTCGCTGTAGCCAATAAAAGATCTGCTGCCGGTGCAAATCGGAGGGGAGTGAATTGAAGTGATAGGATTTAGATTGGCTCATGGATGAATGACTACCTGTTCGTTATGTTTCGCTGCTTGTTCACGACTGCCTACGCGCGCGGTTTGGGTCGTGGTGATACCTGGAGCGTGGAGGTAGCCCCAAATACCATTTGCATCGGTCCAACCAGTTTTAAAAAATGTAAATTCGAGACCCGTAATGGGATCGAAAATCTTACTCTGTTGGATACCGTTAGCGAAATCCTGCCCGGCTTTGTTTAGCATCTTTTTGAATCCCGGATCTAAAAGAAAGAACGCTTGAGTTGCTCCGCCGCCGAGATGTTGCCCCGGAATTTTTTTACCAAATTGTTCCGATACTGTACCCACCACAGCCTTCGGCCGGGTTTTTCCGACTACTTTAGCTGACACATAGAAGCCGTCGCCGTTGAAGCTATCAAGCACAGCCGCCTGCTCTCGCCATTCTTTGGCGGTTTTGGGAGGGGGACCTACTCCCCACCAAACACCGCCCGACCCAGCCTCATCTACCGGGACTCCATGCGTTGTCCGTGATGGTCCGAAGAATCGGAAAACTTCTTCGCCGTCTTTCAATTCGCGATTGACCATTTTCCCGGCGTATGCGGCCACACTGTTATATTTCTTGGTTATTGGGTCGGGTGCGTGGGTCAGGTCTGGAAAACCAGGTACAGGCTTGTAATATTTTGCAATTTCCGCTAAGTCTGCATCCGGATTCTGGTTAAATCCACCCCGCGAATTCCGTGCTGGCAGCACACCATCTTCAATCAGCCGCCGCTCTTCAGCACGTGTCGCCAACTTTTGACCTGTGGCTACTTCATGCATTGCTAAGCGACTAGTCGTCTCGCCACCTGATCGGATGTAAGCCTGAATCTCACGCAGTTTCTGATCGAATTCTTTTACCGCGTTCGGTATCATTTCCTTGCCCTTTTTTGCGACCTCGGCGAGACTCTTGCGCAGATCCTTGACACGCTCGGCCAGCTTTGGTGCCACGCCGGAAATTTTGTTACCGGTTTTAATCAGGATATTGTCGAGAGTGACCATTAGGTGCGCGAACTTTTCGAGCAAGGGCCCTGTGTGGTCGCCGATGCGCAGCTTGAGCAACCACTTCTCGGCATCCTTGACGCCGATTCGGTTCAGAAACTCGATGATTTCCTTGGCGCCTTCGACCATGTGCGCCACCCTGGCTGCCGCTGCCATATGGACGGCCTCCCCGGCAACCTTGACGATGATACGGCCCACGCCTTTGACGACGCCGCCGAACACCGGGATCAGTGCGAACAGCAAAACAACAAGCAATACCCAGTGCCATGTTGAATTGCGTTTTTCCTCATCATCGGCCAGGCCAAAGACAACGGCGATCAGATCGCGCACGGCTGTTGCATCGCCGACCAGCGGAATCATGCCGATGACCGCGTCCACAATAATTTGGGTGATGCTTGCTTTTTCGTTGAAAGCCCCTTGAACCGTACCCCAAGTCCAGCTCCCCACATCGGCACAGACAGCCTTAAAATGGCTTAGTGTCCAACCGGCTGGAGGATTCTGCGTGTCGCTCATTATGCTTATTCCTTTTCAGACGGCGTTGCCGGTGTTGTCCGATTTAAGATACTTGTCGATCAGGCTGTCGATCTTCGCGCCGGAGGGGGCAGCATCGTAATTGGGCGTCGGCGTTTTGTCCACTCGCTGGAACGCGCCCGGCATCGGACCAAAACTAACCTGAGCCATCCCCGTCTTAATGTTAGTAATCACCGCGCGGCCTTGTGCATCGAGCTTGCCGGTGCGTTCGGTGCCGTCGGCCAGTTTGACAAAATAGGCGGCTCCGGCCAGCGGCTGGTCATCATGATAGCGATGATCCAAATACAAGGTATCTGGTGGAAGTTCGCCTTCGGGCAGCACCGGGAGCGTAGCCGGTGCGCTGGCACCACCTTCAAATACATGCTGCCCACCCTTGACGGTGAAGTTACCAGGGCATGCGAACGTGATGTCGCCGCCTTCCAGCGTGATCGAGGACTGGCCGGCTTGCAGCACGATTTTCTGGCTGGCTTTGATCTCGATGCTGTCGTTGACGGAGATGACGGTGATCGACTTGTCGGCCAGGATCTCCAGCTGGTCGGTATGCGCTTGCAGCGACACCGGGCCGTTGCCGGCGATGGCCTGGATGCCGCCTGCATGCGAGAAGTAGCTCACCGCATTGGCCGCCACCGACGATACCGTGAACCCAGCCGTCATGTGCAGGTCGCCTTGCGATACCCAGTGCAGCTGCTGGCCCGCGAACAGCACGGTTGATGCCGGCGTGGCCCAGTTGATGCTGGACGGTGCATCCATCAGCACCAGCGGGGCGCCGAATTTTTCCACCGGCTTGGCCGCATCCAGATCGCGCGCGCTATCTTTCGCTTTACTGGCTTGCTGGCCATTGACTGCGCCGGCATGCTTGCCTTTTTCCTTGGGATCGAGTTGCGCGATGAAATCCTTGTGCGCTTCGGCGGCCGGCTTGCTGGACAGAGCCTGCTGCTGCGTGGCCGCTTCGCTGAGCCGTTCCGCCAGCTCCATCGACGATTTCAATGAGCCGAGCGCCTCGTTCGCATCCATCTGCGTGGACGTGACGCTGCTGCCTTGTGCGGTGCGCGCGCTGGTGGTCAGCAGCACGCCTTCCGCGCCGCGCACCGTGGCCCATGCGTCGGTGCGCAGTTCGAAACCACTGCCGCGATAGGCGCCGCGCTGGGCGGAGGAGGGATCTTGTTGAATCAAATAACCCAGGTTCAGCTGCGTCGCGGCGCTGCTGGTGGCGAGGCGCGTGCGCACCTGGCCTGGCGTATCGTCCAACTGCCATTGGTTGTAGCCGCCGCCGTCGAAGTTGTGGCTGTGGATGCCGGACAGCGTACCCGCATGATTGGCGCCCGAATCCACGCCCGCCGAAAACGGCGGCAAGTCGGAACCGGTGTACAGCTGCGCCACCACCATCGGCCGGTCCATATCGCCTTCGATGAAGTCAACCAGCACCTCGGTGCCGATGCGCGGCGTGAATTGCGAACCCCAGTTCGGGCCGGCCAGCGCTTCCGCCACGCGCACCCAGGTGCCGGAGCTTTCGTCGCCGGGCGCGTTGCCCTTGCTGTCGGTGTTGTGGCTCATGCCGCCGGCGTTGGCGCTTTGTCCGCGCTGCCAGCTGAACTGGATCTTGACCTGGTGATCGCGTCCGTGGTGGCGACCGCGCTGGCCAGGCCGACCACTGTCGCCGTCTGCGGGCCCAACGCGGTGCTGGCGTGCGGCGCGGCGGTGGCGCGCGGCACCACGGCCACGCTGTCGCGCACGCAGCCGAAGCTGTTGCGGTAGGTGCCGTTCTCGATGCCGCCGCCGATCAGCGAGGCGGCCGTCTTGATTTGCGACTGGATGTTGTTGCGCGCCTCGTGGCGCACCCACAGCACCATGAAGCGGTTGTCGCCGTCGGCATAGCGTTCGTGCTGCGTCAGCTGGAAGCCGTGGCCCGCAGCCAGGCGGCGTACCGCGCCTTTGCCTTCGAAGACCTTGTTCTCCAGCTCCAGCGCTTGCAGCATCAACTGGCTGTGCGGATCTGCGGCGACACCGTTGTCCGCGCCGCTGGCGATGCGTTCGCCGCTGCCGTCGTACACGGCCAGCACCGGCAGCTCGCCAGCATCCAGGCTGGATGTCTGTTCGGCCGATGGCGCCAGCAACTGCGCCGGATCCCAGCTGCTGATGCTGATGGCGTTGGCCTGCACCTGGCGCCGCGCGGTGAAGTGGTCGATGGCGTCGTCGGTGTCGGTGGCGCGCACGCCGTGGAAACGGATCTCGGCGTCGCCCGGCGTATCCGGCGCGCGTGCCTTGCTGTCGAAGATGACCAGCTTGTGCTTGGCCTGGCCGTTTTTGCTCTCATCGTCGGCCTGGTCGTGTTCGAAGCGCCAGCTCAGGCCTTCGGAAGCCAGCAGGCGCGTGAAGAATTCGAGGTCGCTTTCGCGGTACTGCGTGCAGATCGCGCGCGGCTCCAGCGTCTGCGTGACGTCGAATTCAAAGCGCAGCTGCGGATAGTCGGCCAGCAGTTCGGTGACGATGTCCTGAGCGTTCTTGTCCTGGAAAATATAGCTGTCACGGCGCAGCCGCAGCAGCGACAGCGCGGGTTCCAATTGCAAACGATAGCGCGCCACGCCACCGTCCGCGCCCAGCCAAGCGGCTTCGGTGCAGATGCCGTGCCAAGCGCGTTTGCTGCCATCCGGCTGCAATAGCGTGACGGTCAGTTCTTCGCCGATGAAGATGGTCAGATCCAGGTCGGTCGATACGCTCAGCGCGTCCACTTCGAACGCATACAGTTCGTTGACGCCTTCGCGGCCGCTGAAATGTTCGGCCATCAGCGATTCGGGCAGGCCCGAATCCTGGGCGCTGGCCAGCGTAAGCAGGCGCGCGTGTTGGCTCAGGCCCGTGCCGAACAGGCCGAGCGCCGAGGGAATTTGTGACAGCAGGTCCATCAGGGCAGGGTGATCGTCAGGTTGGCGGCGCGCGGCGCCATTTTGACCACGTCGTTATACGCGTTCATGCGGTTGGCGGCATTGTGGTCCAGCGAAGTGCGCAGGCCGATGTTGTGCGAAGCCGCCAGGATTGTCTTATTGATTTGTATCCCATTGCCAAATTACGACTCCATACTTGCTGTCGAACTGGGGCATTTTTTCGCCTGCGATAAAGCGTGCCCTTGAGTTTTCTTTGGCCGGGGTAAAATAAAAGCCTGACTCCGGACAGGGGCTACCGGCCGGAACACGGCCCGCTTTCGACGCAAGCAGCGATGGCTGCGTAGAGATTCCAGCTTCGCTCATTCGTTTGACGAGAGTCCATCTGCACGGCTGATTTTCAAAAATCTCAGATGTGCCATATTGCTTACCTGTCCTGTCGTCGATCAACTTATCACTACGCACCCAAGCGCGGCAAGCAGGCGCCTCGGAAAATTCGATGCTTAAATATTCTGCGCAGCTGTTCTCGACGTCAGGCACATAGATACCAGCAACAGTAGGCTTATCACCAGTCAGAACAGTCGTATTTTGATCAATTTGATAGACGGGCCAATGCTCCGGCAAATCAAGTGGCCCTCTCAACGGTTCCATATAGTCCCTGTCAAGTTCAAACAGCTCCCAGTGAGCTCCCTCTGTGGCCGCGATATTTCCTGCCATGTTTGTTGCAGTGATCAGCAGTTTTCGATAGCGTGTCTCATCATCGGAGTTCATCCATCCTGACCAAAATTCCTGTTGGCCTTTAAAGTCGTTAATAGGCCCATGACAATAGCTCAGGCCGGAGAGACTACCGCCGGATAATAAAATATAGCCATCGCAGAGCTCTTGAAACGTATTCCGAAAATTCGGCAATATACGCTCTCCCCACACGACGTCTGGTTGTTCTGGCAATGGCCGATTTCGATAGTCCAAGGGCAAGCGAACCATGAAATCATCAAGGCATTTTTCTACGTGGACAATCATTTCAGCCCATACATCGCGCAGCTTGCCAAAATATGCGACGGAGATGTAACGTTCAAGAAGAAAAATTTCTTGAGGATTAATTTTTGTAGTCATCTATTTCTTTTCATACCAATTGTTTTTAAGAACAGGAACGCCAACCAGAGTTCCACCGCCGAAATCGGTGTAGCCGCCGCTCCAAGGCGTGCGCTGACGTTTCCCTACTGCCTCTTTGATCAAGTCATCTGGGTTCACGACAATTTGAATCGCCCCACCTTCTAGAACGATTTTATTTTTCCCCATTGTTTGGGAAGCCGTAATTCCTTCCCAAACATGCAGGCCTTGTCCCGGAGGAACTACGTAGGTAACGAATTCTCCGTTGCTGTTCCAACTGGCCCATACGGCAAATCGTTTGCGCCAGTCATCTTTGGATTTGAGCTTATCGAATTCTGCCTTTCTCATCCAGCAAATGCTATTGTCAGCCGATTGCGGATCGAGCACCCTATATAAGGTCTCTCCCGGCGGAATGACTACAGGGTCCATCGTATGAAAGGTCGTATGCTTGTTGTCCATAGGATGGCTTTTCCCTCCAGGATCCGGCACGGTACTTCTCCAACCGGGCTTCGCGGGCGGAGCATTTCTCTTTCCAGGGTAGGTTTCAACACCATTGACTTTTGCCCATGCCGGGTGGCCTGCATTAATTTCAGCTTCTTCAATTGCGGCCGTTACACGTGTGGTTGCATGTGGATTTCGGACGTTCAAGTGCGCCCTAAATGCCATATCGGCCTCGATATCCAGCCTTCGAGCAAGCCTGTTAAGTATATCCTGAACAGGTTTCAGTGCCTTGGCCAACATTTGATCGGCTTGGCGTCGAACTCCATCAATCATATGCAAAAGCTCTGTTACTTTTTTTGCCATGGTCTCGCCGCCCCAGCGTTTAACCAACTCGAGCATACTATTCGCTGCTTTTTTTGCTTCATCAAAAGCTGTCAGCAGTTTGCCAACATTGATCTGACTGGCCAGTTCTCTAAATTTTGTAGCAAGATATTTATAAGGATTGTCGATTTTTAATGCTTTAAGTGTTTTGACCACCTCTGGACGAGCCAGAAATTTATTCAGCTGAATAATAGCTTGTTCAATCAAATGAGCGATTTGGGGCGTTGCTCCGCTGACGTGTGCGGCTTTACGTATGGATGAAAAGGCCACTTTGCCACAGCCTTTTAATAGGGACCCCAGAGTTGGGAACAATCCGATTAACGTGAGGACCAGCGCCACCCAATGCCAAACCTCCCGTGGTTCGCCATTGATTTTTTTACAATTTGCGATGACGTCGCGCACGTCGCAGATCTGGTCTACAAAAGGAATCATGGAAATGACTGTGCCAGTCGCCACTTGTGCGGTACTTGCTCCCTCATTGAAATCTCCTTGTAGCACTCCCCAGATCCACTCGGCGCACGCGCTGAGATCCGATTTTGCACTGGCGAGCCAGCGTTTAGGCGCGGCGCTAAACCAAGCTAGCGCGTTTTCAAATTCGTCATTCATTAACCTTTAACCTTCTGTGTACCGGAAAATGAGTCTGTTCCCCGGAATTTGTCTTCAGCTTTTGTGAGCATTTCTTTTAAAGTGGTCCATGGCTTCTCCGGCATAGGCTCCCGTGCCTCGTACTCTGCAGAGATTGGTTTTTCTGGTACGTTATCGTGATGTGCATTCCCCTGTTGGTCTAGTTTTCCAGAAATGATTGCTCCACCGGCAAAAAGAATCTTGTAGCCGACTCCCTCCATTGGCTCGCCATAAAAATCTCTATAGTTCAATGCTATGAAGTTATTGAACTTACTTTGCCCATCCGGTAACGGAATAGTCTGCGCTGGCTTACTGCTACCGCCCTCAAACACATGCTTTCCACCCTTGACGGTGAAGTTGCCAGGGCAGGCGAACGTGATGTCGCCGCCTTCCAGCGTGATCGACGACTGGCCCGCTTGCAGCACGATCTTCTGGTTGGCCTTGATCTCGATGCTGTCGTTGACCGAGATGACGGTGATCGACTTGTCGGCCAGGATCTCCAGCTGGTCGGTGTGCGCCTGTAACGATACCGGTCCGTTGCCGGCGATGGCCTGGATGCCGCCCGCGTGCGAGAAGTAGCTCACCGCATTGGCCGCCACCGACGATACCGTGAACCCGGCCGTCATGTGCACGTCGCCTTGCGACACCCAGTGCAGCTGCTGGCCCGCGAACAGCACGGTTGATGCCGGCGTGGCCCAGTTGATGCTGGATGGTGCGTCCATCAGCACCAGCGGGGCGCCGAATTTTTCCACCGGCTTGGCCGCGTCGAGATCGCGCGCACCGTCCTTGGCCTTGACGGCCTGCTGGCCATTGACCGCGCCGGTATGCTTGCCTTTTTCCTTGGGATCGAGCTGCGCGATGAAATCCTTGTGTGCCTCGGCGGCCGGCTTGCTGGACAAAGCCTGCTGCTGCGTGGCCGCTTCGCTGAGCTTATCCGCCAGTTCCTTCGACGATTTCAATGCACCGAGCGCCTCGTCCGCATCCATCTGCGTCGACGTCACGCTGCTGCCTTGTGCTGCGCGCGCGCTGGTGGTCAACAGCACACCTTCAGCGCCGCGTACCGTGGCCCAGGCGTCCGTGCGCAGTTCAAAACCGCTGCCGCGATAGGCGCCGCGCTGGGCGGAGGAGGGATCTTGTTGAATCAAATAACCCAGGTTCAGCTGCGTCGCGGCGCTGCTGGTGGCGAGGCGCGTGCGCACCTGGCCTGGCGTGTCGTCCAGCTGCCATTGGTTGTAGCCGCCGCCGTCGAAGTTGTGGCTGTGGATGCCGGACAGCGTGCCCGCATGATTTGCGCCCGAGTCCACGCCTGCCGAAAACGGCGGCAAGTCGGAACCGGTGTACAGCTGCGCCACCACCATCGGCCGGTCCATATCGCCTTCGATAAAGTCGACCAGCACCTCGGTGCCGATGCGCGGCGTGAATTGCGAGCCCCAGTTCGGGCCGGCCAGCGCTTCCGCCACCCGCACCCAGGTGCCGGAGCTTTCGTCGCCGGGCGCGTTGCCCTTGCTGTCGGTGTTGTGGCTCATGCCGCCGGCGTTGGCGCTTTGTCCGCGCTGCCAGCTGAACTGGATCTTGACCTGGTGATCGCGATCCGTGGTGGCGACCGCGCTGGCCAGGCCGACCACTGTCGCCGTCTGCGGCCCCAACGCGGTGCTGGCGTGCGGCGCGGCGGTGGCGCGCGGCACCACGGCCACGCTGTCGCGCACGCAGCCGAAGCTGTTGCGATAGGTGCCGTTCTCGATGCCGCCGCCGATCAGCGAGGCGGCCGTCTTGATCTGCGACTGGATGTTATTGCGCGCCTCGTGGCGCACCCACAGCACCAGGAAGCGGTTGTCGCCGTCGGCATAGCGTTCGTGCTGCGTCAGCTGGAAGCCGTGGCCCGCAGCCAGGCGGCGTACCGCGCCTTTGCCTTCGAAGACCTTGTTCTCCAGTTCCAGCGCCTGCAGCATCAACTGGCTGTGCGGATCGGCGGCGACGCCGTTGTCGGCGCCGCTGGCGATGCGCTCGCCGCTGCCGTCGTACACGGCCAGCACCGGCAGTTCACCCGCATCCAGGCTGGATGTCTGTTCGGCCGATGGCGCCAACAACTGCGCCGGATCCCAGCTGCTGATGCTGATAGCGTTGGCCTGCACCTGGCGCCGCGCGGCGAAGTGGTCGATGGCGTCGTCGGTGTCGGTGGCGCGCACGCCGTGGAAGCGGATCTCGGCGTCGCCCGGCGTATCCGGTGCGCGCGCCTTGCTGTCGAAGATGACCAGCTTGTGCTTGGCCTGGCCGTCCTGACTCTCATCGTCGGCCTGGTCGTGTTCGAAGCGCCAGCTCAGGCCTTCGGAAGCCAGCAGGCGCGTGAAGAATTCGAGGTCGCTTTCGCGGTACTGCGTGCAGATGGCGCGCGGCTCAAGCGTTTGCGTGACGTCGAATTCAAAGCGCAGCTGCGGATAGTCGGCCAGCAGTTCGGTGACGATGTCCTGGGCGTTCTTGTCCTGGAAAATATAGCTGTCGCGGCGCAGCCGCAGCAGCGACAGCGCAGGCTCCAGGTGCAAACGATAGCGCGCCACGCCGCCGTCCGCGCCCAGCCATGCGGCTTCGGTGCAGATGCCGTGCCATGCGCGTTTGCTGCCATCCGGCTGCAATAGCGTGACGGTCAGCTCTTCGCCGATGAAGATCGTCAGATCCAGATCGGTCGATACGCTCAACGCGTCCACCTCGAACGCATACAGTTCGTTGACGCCTTCGCGGCCGCTGAAGTGTTCGGCCATCAGCGATTCGGGCAGGCCGGAATCCTGGGCGCTGGCCAGCGTGAGCAGCCGCGCGTGTTGGCTCAGGCCCGTGCCGAACAGGCCGAGCGCCGAGGGAATTTGTGACAGCAGGTCCATCAGGGCAGGGTGATCGTCAGGTTGGCGGCGCGCGGCGCCATTTTGACCACGTCGTTATACGCGTTCATGCGGTTGGCGGCATTGTGGTCCAGCGAAGTGCGCAGGCCGATGTAGCCCAGTACGCAGATCAATCCGAACACGGAGCACAGCACCCATACCGGCAGGTCGCTGCGCAGTTTGTGCTTGATCTGGTCCGGGCGTTCGGCGTGCGGAGCGAAGCCGCCGCGCTTGCCCTTCATGTGGGCGATTTCGTCGCCCAGGCGCGAGGTCAGGTAGTTCAGCTTTTCCGAGCCTTCGAGGATGTACTTGCCCTGGAAGCCCAGCAGCAAACACATATGGAACACTTCCAGCGCCTGCATGTGCGCGCTGCCGCGTGCGCGCAGGTTCTCCAGGCGGTTGTAGAAGTTTTCACCGGCCAGCTGGTCGCCGAACAGCACCAGTTGCAGCGGACGGCGTTCCCACGCGTCGCGGATGCTGAAGGTGGAGCGCAGGATGATCTCGTCGACCGCCGCGCAGAAGGCGTATTTTGCGTTGTCGATATCGTCCGGCGAGGCGTTGTGCTTTTTCGCGCCACGGCCGAAGTCGTCCAGGAAGGCTGTCATCTTGCGGGCGAACTCGCCGTCGTCCTGCGGGCCGTTGCCGTTCTTGAGCATGAACAGCGCGTAGAAGCCGTCGTACATCAGGTCGAGCAGGGTTTGCGGAGCGCTGGCGGCGCTGGCCGGGGCGCCGGCGCCCATCAGGGAAGGTGCGGTAACTGCGTTCATTTTTGATCCTCAGTTCAGGAAGTAACGGCCACCAGGTCCAGCTTCAGGTCGTGCATGCCGCCGGGGACGTAAATGGAAATCGATTGGGCTTGAATCATGCGCTCGTACATCTGGCCCTTGGCTTCGAGCGCGAAGTAGCAGGCGTCCGGACGTACCGGCACGGCGGCCGGCACTTGCGGCGCGTGCGTCAGGCGCACGCCCGGCATGGCCGACAGCACGAATTTCTCGACGTCGTCCGGCGCGCCGATCTTGAAGCGCAGCGGCACGATGTCCACCAGCTCGCTGGCCGGCAGGTCGGCCGAGACGGCGATGTAGAAGGTGGTTTTGTCGTCGATCTTCTGCGAGTCCAGCATGCCATGGTGGTACGAAGGCTTGACTTCCTTGAGTGCGATGGCGAAGTACTTCGACGAGATCACCGTGTCGAGCAGCTCGCGGATGATCTGGTGCAGTTGGGCGAAGCCCGGGCCGGGATCGGTGTGCAGATACGGCGGCAGGTCGGCCAGGGTCCAGCTTTTCGAGAAGGTCATCAGCGCGCCAGCCAGCGACAGCAGCTGTTCGTACAGCCGTTCCGGATGCAGCGTTGGATGATGGAAGTAGTGCGACAGCGAGGCAAACGCCGAACTGGCCGTGTGCAGCAGCCAGAAAGACGACATGTCGCCGGAGCGGAATTCGATCACATGTTTGCTCGGCTCGCGATGGTGGCCGTACAGCGCGCTGACTTTCGCCTGCAGCGCGTCGATCAGGCGGCGCAGTTGCAGGAACAGCAGCGGCGAGCTGCGGATCGACAGGCTGGGCGCGACAAACGCGGCATCCAGTTCGAAGCCGCCGGTGGCGGCGCGGCGCAGGCGCAGCAGCGGGAAGTGGGTGTACGAATCGCGCGGCTCGAACTCCGACACCAGGCGCACGGTTTTCTTCAGGTAGCTCAGTTGCGCCGACGCGGCTTGGGTGTACAGGTCTGGCGTCTCGCGGTTCGATTGCAGGAAGCGCACCGCGTTGCCGCCACTGGCGCCGTCGCCGAAATTGCCGCCGAAGGGCTTGAACGCGGGCAGGGCGGCGTAGAAGGTCACGCTCTGCTGCGATTGCAGCATCTGGCTCAGGTCTACGGCATCGGGCAGTTCGTCTTCGCCGGGCGCGCTGTACAGCTCACCGTCCTGGAAGCGCAGCGACAACTCCAGCACGCGCAAGGTGTTGTTGGCCAGGGCGTCACGGTCGATCTGCAGCTGGTTCACGCCCCAGGCGTAGGGATGCAGTGCCAGCATGCTCTGATGCAGGCGCTGCTCGTGATACTGGTCCTGTTGCTGGAAGTGCTGCGGGCGCAGGAATAAGCCTTCGCCCCATAGAATTTTGCTGCTCATGCGTGCGTCCTTGAGAGTGTGGCGCATTGATGCCATTTGTTAAGTAGCAGAACAATAACATTTCTTGTCCAATTACCGCGCCCGCTTGGTTTCTATCGTGCGCAGCTTAAAAAATAGGCAACTCGGACCTCTGCGGCACTAAAAAATTCCTCTTCCCAACCAAAAATTCAATTGAACGCGGTCAATAATAAATTTCTGATAACGTGGCGCCTGTTGGATAAATTAGTGATTAAGCATTCTTTTTTGATATTTAGTTTGAGGACAGCATGAATACCGTTATTTCCCTCGGCCGCATCGGCCGTTTCATTGGCGCCGCTGTCTGCGCCGCATCGCTCAGCGCTTGCATGACCACCCCGGTCGCCCAGAAGCCAGCCCTGCCAAGCATGGAAGATATGTTGGCCAAAGCCAGCCAGGCCAGCGGTTCGGGACAGAAAGAACAAGCCGTAACGTTGTGGAAAGAGGCGGCCGTGGCCTACCCGGCCGACAAGGCGCCGTGGACCAATATCGCGCAAACCCGTTATGAAGCCGGTCAATACGGCGAAGCCATTACCAGCGCACAGGAAGTGCTGGTGCGCGATCCGAACGACCGCCTGGCCAACAGCATCATCGCCATCAGCGGCCTGCGTTTGTCGACGCGCGCGCTGTCGGACCTGAGCCGCCAGAACAATCTGTCCGGATCGCTGCGCACCGAGTCGCAGGACCTGGCCAAGCTGCTGCGCGAAAGCCTGGGCGAATCCGTGCTGGTGCCGCCGCAGCCTTCGCAAGCCTCCAATCCGGCTCGCAACAATAACAGCAGCACTGCCGCCAAAGGCAAAAAAGGCAAGGCCAAGGCCGATGATGATTCGAGCGCCAATCCTTTCAACGCTTTGAAGTAAGTAAAACGTTTCGCATTTAACCCAACGATAGGGGATTCCCATGTCAAAAAATACCAGCGTCCAGAAGAAACTACAAAAAATCCGTCCGCCACGGGTCCAGATGACCTATGACGTTGAAATCGGCGACGCCATCGAAAACAAGGAACTGCCTTTCGTGATGGGCGTGGTCGGCGATTTCGGCGGCAATTCGGAAGTCGAGCAAAAGCGCCTGAAGGACCGCAGCTTTGTCGGCATCGACCGCGATAACTTCGACGAGGTGCTGAAAGCCGTCGAACCGCGCGCCGCCTATCGCGTAGCGAATGAGTTGAGCGATGAAGCCGGCCAGTTCGCGGTCGACCTGAAATTCAAGTCGATGGACGACTTCCGTCCCGAAGCCGTGGTGCAGCAGGTGGAGCCGCTGCGCAAGCTGCTCGAAGCGCGCACCAAGCTGGCCGACCTGCGCAACAAGCTGGCCGGTAACGACAAGCTGGAAGACATCCTCAACGACGTCTTGAACAGCACCGAGAAATTGGCCGAACTGGGCCAACAAACCACGAAAGCCTGATCATGTCCGCTCAACTGACTCCAGGCGGCGCGCCCGCCGCCGCCACTGAAATGGCTTTGCTCGACCAGATCGTCGAGCAAAGCAAGGTCGCCAAATCCAGCGCCGAACACGCGCGCGCCAAGGATTTGATTTCCGAACTGGTGAACCAGGTCATGGACGGCACCGTGGTCGTTTCCGACAACCTGGCCGCCACCATCGACGCCCGCGTCGCGGAACTGGACCGCATGATTTCGGCGCAGCTGTCGGCCGTGATGCACGCGCCGGAATTCCAGAAGCTGGAAAGCAGCTGGACCGGCTTGAACTACCTGGTGCGCAACACCGCCACCGGCCAGAACCTGAAGATCAAGATGCTCAACGCGACCAAGAAGGAATTGGTCAAGGACTTCCAGTCCGCGCTGGAGTTCGACCAGAGCACCATGTTCAAGAAGGTCTACGAAGAAGAATTCGGCACCTTCGGCGGTGCGCCGTTCGGCGCGCTGCTGGGCGACTACGAGATCACCCGCCAGCCGGAAGACATGTACTTCATTGAGCAGATGTCGCACGTGGCCGCCGCCGCGCACGCGCCGTTCATTTCGGCCGCGTCGCCGGAGCTGTTTGGCCTGGAGAGCTACAGCGACCTGGGTAAGCCGCGCGACCTGTCCAAGGTGTTCGACACCGTCGAATACGCGAAGTGGAAGTCGTTCCGCGAATCGGAAGACTCGCGCTACGTCGGCCTGACCTTGCCGCGCTTCCTGGGCCGCCTGCCGTTCAACCCGGCCGATGGCGCCACCACCGAAGGCTTCAACTTCGTCGAGGACGTGGATGGCACCGATCACCAGAAATACCTGTGGTGTAACGCCGCCTACGCCTTCGGCACCAAGCTGACCGCGGCCTTCGAGGACTACGGCTGGTGCGCGGCGATCCGCGGCGTGGAAGGCGGCGGCCTGGTGGAAGACCTGCCGACCCACACCTTCAAGACCGACGAAGGCGAAGTGGCGCTCAAGTGCCCGACCGAAATCGCCATCACCGACCGCCGCGAAAAAGAACTGAGCGACCTCGGTTTCATCTCTCTGGTCCACTGCAAGAACACCGACTACGCCGCCTTCTTCGGCGCGCAATCGGCGCAGAAAGCCCGCAAGTACAACAGCGAGGCCGCCAACGCCAACGCTGTGCTGTCGGCGCAGCTGCAATACATCTTCGCCGTCTCGCGCATCGCCCACTACATGAAGGCGATGATGCGCGACAAAATCGGCAGCTTCGCCGCCGCCTCGAACGTGGAAGACTTCCTGAACCGCTGGCTGACCCAGTACGTGCTGCTGGACGATAACGCCAGCCAGGAACAGAAAGCCCAGTTCCCGCTGCGCGAAGCGTCGGTACAAGTATCCGAAGTGCCGGGCCGTCCGGGCGTGTACCGCGCCGTGTCGTTCCTGCGTCCGCACTTCCAGCTCGACGAGCTGTCCGTTTCACTCCGTTTGGTCGCGGAGCTCCCTGCATCGACCAAAAACTAAGCAACCGTAGTACTTACTTTAACAACCGAAAGGAATAACAATGGCAATCGACGTCTATCTGCAAATCGATGGTATCAAAGGCGAATCCGCCGATGCTACCCACAAGGACTGGATCGAGGTATCGACCGTTCAATGGGAAGTGCTGCAGCCTAAGTCGGCTACCGCATCGACCGGCGGCGGCCACACCGCCGAGCGTACCGAGCACAAAGACATCGTGGTCTCGAAGCTGGCCGACCTGGCTACTCCTCTGCTGCTGCAAACCTGCTCGTCGGGTAAAACCATTCCTAAGGCTAAGCTGGAATTCCTGCGCGCCGACGGCAATGGCGAGCGTATCAAGTACTTCGAAATCGAACTGGAAAATGTTCTGATCAGCAGCGTTGCACCAACCGTCAAGCAGGGCAACATCCTGACTGAAGACGTGGCGATCAAGTATTCGAAAGTGAAGTGGAAGTACACCCAACAAAAAGTTGGCGGCGGTTCGGGCGGTAACACCTCGGGTGGCTGGGATCTGTCGGCTAACAAGACCGCGTAATCGACTGACTGTTTGATGGGATACCGATGAAGGGTTTTACGCCGGGACTGTTTGACCGGCTGATGGATATGCCAGTCAACGGCGCCTCCAGCGGCACGGTATCGCGCTTGTCGATCGAGGACTTGAAGGACTCGGTCGCGCGCGATCTGGAAGCGCTCCTCAACACGCGCACCGTGATCCCGGAAGAGCTGCTGAAGCGGTATCCCGAATGCGGACGCTCGATCGTGACATACGGCTTGAATGACTTTGCCGGCTTGTCGCTGTCGAGCACCGACGATCGCGCTTTTATTTGCCGATGTCTTGAAAAAGCCATCGCGCGCCACGAGCCACGCCTGCGCAATGTGCAGGCTTCGCTCGAACTGCGCGCTGACTCCATCAACCGCCTCAACTTCGCCATCACGGCGCTGCTGGTGGTGAGTTCGGCCCATGAACCGGTCAATTTTGATGCTGTGTTGCAGCCGTCCAGCCTGCACTACACCATAAGCAAGGCGCGCCGCGTGGCGCAATCGGGAGCCTGAGTTGGACCAATTATTACCGTATTACGAAAGGGAGCTGGGATTCCTGCGCCGCTATTCGCGCGAATTTTCCGAACGCTACCCAAAAATCGCCGGCCGGCTGCTGATCGGCGGCGAGGTGTGCGAAGACCCGCACATCGAGCGCATGATCGAATCGTTCGCGCTGCTCAATTCGCGCATCGCCAAACGGCTCGACGACGACTATCCAGAATTTACCGAAGCACTGTTCGAGGTGCTGTATCCGCATTACCTGCGGCCGTTTCCATCGTGCTCGATCGCGCGCATGGACTTCAGCGGCGCCGCGGCGCAGCTGACCACCGCCAGCGAGATCCCGCGCGGCACGCAGCTGACCACGCGCCCCGTGCGCGGCGCCGTGTGTACCTTCCGCACCGCGTATCCGGTGACGGTCGCGCCGCTGGCGCTGACGCATGCTGCTTTCGCCGCCATCATCGATGCGCCGGAAGCGACGCGTACGCCGCCCAACGCCACCTCCAGCATCAGCCTGACCATTTCCAGCACTTCGGCCCAGGTCGCGGTGCCGCAGCTTGGACTGTCCAAGCTGCGCGTGTTCATCGACGGCGAGCCGTCCTTCTGCGCCGCGCTGCGCGATGCGCTGTTCATGCGCGGCGTGTGCGCCTATGCGGAAGCGGACGGCAATGGCCGTTGGATACCGCTGCATAAAATCCCGGTGACCCCGGCCGGCTTCGACGAGGAAGAATCGCTGATCGATTTTTCGGCGCGCTCGCACGCCGCTTATCGCCTGCTGACCGAGTATTTCTGCTTCCCGGAGAAGTTCAACTTCTTCGATATCGACCTGCACGCGCTGGCCGGCGTGCTGCCGGTCGGCTGCAAGTCGGTGACGCTGCACCTGGCCTTGTCCGGCATGCGCACCGATTCAAACACCGCGCGTATGCTCGGCACGCTGAACATCAATAACGTGCTGCTGGGCTGCACGCCGGTGGTCAACCTGTTCTGCCAGCGCGGCGAGCCGATACGCCTGACGCACACCACCGCCAGCTATCCGGTGCTGGCCGACGCCCGCCGAGCGTTTGCGTACGAGGTGCAGTCCATCGATTCCGTGAAGCTGGTGCGGCAAACGCCGCAGGGCGAATCGGTGCTGGAGTTCCGCCCGTTCTACTCGCTGCGCCACGGCCAGACGCCGGAAAAGAATGGCCACTACTGGGTCATGCGGCGCGACGACATCATCGCCGAGAAAAGCCCCGGCTACGAAACCCAGATCTCCATCGTCGACATCGATTTCGATCCGGCCGAGGTGGAGACAGATACCCTGAGCCTGGAGCTGAGCTGCACCAATCGCGACCTGCCGGCCTCGCTGAGCTACGGCCAGCGCGGCGGCGACCTGTTCCTGGAAGGCGGCTCCAGCGTGCGCGCCATCAGCTTCCTGCGCAAGCCGACGTCCTCGCACCGCTTCGAGCGTGGCCGCGGCGCGCACTGGCGCCTGATCTCGCACCTGTCGCTGAACCATTTGTCGCTGTCGGACGGCGGCCTGGATGCATTCCGCGAGATGCTGACGCTGTACGACCTGCCGCGCTCACCATCGTCGCAGCGGCAGATCGGCGGCATCCTGGCGGTGGCGCACAAGGCGGCCAACACCTGGCTGCCGGGAAACCCGTTCGCCTGCCTGGTGCGCGGCATCGAGGTGCGCCTGACCATCGACGAGGAAGCCTTCGTCGGTAGCGGCATCCACGCTTTCGCCCACATCATCGAGCGCTTCCTCGGCCTGTACGTGCACGCCAACAGCTTCACCCAACTGGTGATCGTATCGAATAAAACTGGAGAGGAGCTGTTGCGATGCACGCCACGAAGCGGCGATTTGAGCCTGCTGTAATCGAGCGGCTGTTCGCGCAGCCGTACCGGTTCGAGTATTTCCAGGCTGTGCGCATGCTGGAGCTGTGGCTCAAGCGCCATGGCGCGCCGGGCGAGGGCGCGGTCGCCAACTATTTGCGCTTCCAGAATTCGACTTCGCTCAACTTCCCGGCCAGCCAGCTGGAAGCGATGCAGCCGGAGCCGCGCGAAGTACCGACCGACGCTCGCGCGCTGGCGGAGGCGCTGCAATCGGCGCAGCTGAAGTACATCCGCATCACGCCGGCCTTCATGGGCTTCCTGGGCAGTAGCGGCACGCTGCCTGCTCATTACACGGAACGCATCGCGGCGCACGCCCTGTACGAAAAGGACGATGGTCCGCGCGCTTTCCTGGATACCTTCTCCAACCGCGCGCTGGCCCTGTTCTACGAGGCCTGGCGCAAGTACCGGCTGGAGCTGAAGTACCAGGTCGACGGCAAGGACACCTTCTTGCCGCTGCTGCTGTCGCTGGCCGGCATGGGCAACGAGTCGCTGCGCCGGCGCCTGTCGGACGGCGGCGATGGCGTGCTCGATGAGTCGATCGGCTACTTCGCCACCGCCATGCGCCAGCGTCCCGCGTCGGCGGTGCAGATAGCGAAGGTGCTGTCGGAGTATTTCAACCAGAAGATCAAGGCCGAGCAGTTCATCGGCTGCTGGTACGACGTGCCGCAAGAGCAGCAGACCATGCTTGGCATGGGCAACGCCATGCTGGGCGCGGGCGCAATGGCCGGCTCGCGCGTGTGGCAGCGCGACCTGCGATTGCGCTTGGTGATAGGCCCGCTGGACCTGGAAGGCTACGAATCCTTCCTGCCCGGCGGTAAAGCGGCGAAGGCGCTGGAAAGCATGTTGACCATGTTTACCGGCCTCTCGCTGGAGTACGAGGTGCAGCTGGTGCTGCGCGCGGCCGACGTGCAAGGGGCGCGGCTGGAAGATGATCGCGTTGGCGGACGACTGGGGTGGGACAGCTTCCTTGTCACCGACGTCCAGACGCAAGACCGCGCCGATGTGCGCTATGAGATTCATACAGTATAAAAAATAAAGGAACCATCATGAGCATCAACCTGAAAACACTGATCGGAAAACTGAACGACACCAGCCGCATGGCAGCCACCCGCGCCGCCAGCCTGTGTGTCTCGCTGGGGCAGTACGAGGTGGACATCGAACACCTGTTCCTGGCGCTGCTGGAGCAGACCAAGAGCGATTTCGTCGTCATCGCGCGGCAGAGCGGGATCAGCGTCAGCATGTTGGAGGCCGATTTACAGGCGGAGATCGCGCGCCTGAAGACGGGCAATTCCCGTACGCCGGTGTTCTCGGAGCGCTTGCCCAAGCTGTTCGAACACGCATGGCTGATCGCATCGCTCGACCTGCAAGCGGGCCAGCAGGCCAAGATCCGCAGCGGCCACTTGCTGCAGGCGTTGCTGACGGAGCCGGAGCTGGCGCAACTGGCGTATCGCGGCTCCAAGCTGTTCGCCAAATTTGAAGTGGACCAGATCAAGCATAACCTGGACAAGCTGACCGCGGGCTCGGATGAGGCGGTGGCGGCGCAGCAGGGCGGCGAGCATGAAGAGCTGGATGGCGATCCGGTTGGCGACCTGTCGGCCAAGGCCGCGACCAAGACGCCGGCGCTGGACCAGTTCACCACCAACCTGACGCAGCGCGCGCGCGACGGCAAGGTCGATCCGGTGATCGGCCGCGATATGGAAATCCGCCAGGCCATCGACATCCTGATGCGCCGCCGCCAGAACAACCCTATCCTCACCGGCGAGGCCGGCGTCGGCAAGACCGCCGTGGTGGAAGGCCTGGCGCTGCGCATCGCGTTGAACGACGTGCCGGACGTGTTGAAGGGCGTGGAGATCCACACGCTGGACATGGGCCTGCTGCAAGCCGGCGCCAGCGTCAAGGGCGAGTTCGAGAACCGCCTGAAGAACGTCATCGACGAAGTGAAGAAAAGCCCGCACGCCATCATCCTGTTCATCGATGAGGCGCATACGATGATCGGCGCCGGCGGCCAGGCCGGCCAGAACGACGCAGCCAACCTGCTGAAGCCAGCATTGGCGCGCGGCGAACTGCGCACCATCGCCGCTACCACCTGGGGCGAGTACAAGAAGTATTTTGAAAAAGACGCCGCATTGGCGCGCCGTTTCCAGGTCGTCAAGGTCGAGGAACCGAGCGAGGAACTGGCTTGCGCCATGTTGCGCGGCATGGCGCCGCTGATGGAAAAGCACTTCGGCGTGCGCGTGTACGACGAGGCGATCACCGAGGCGGTGCGCTTGTCGCACCGCTACATCATGGGCCGCCAGCTGCCGGACAAGGCAATCAGCGTGCTCGATACCGCCTGCGCCAAAGTCGCACTGGGCCAGAACGCCACGCCGGCGTTGATCGAAAACCTGGCGCGCAAGCTGGAACGCATCGCTGCGGAATCGGTGTCGCTGCAACGTGAGCAGAGCACCGGCGGCAGCGCACACGTCGCCCGCCTGGCGGAACTGGAAGCCGGCCGCGTCGCCGCCGCCGCGCAGCATGCCGATTTGTCGGCGCGCTGGGAGAAGGAGAAGGCGCTGACGGAGCAGATCAAGTCCGGTCGCGTCGCATTGGAGGGCGGCGGCGAGGGCGGTGCAGGTCAAAGCAAGGACTTGCAGGCGCTGCAAACGGAACTGAAGTCGCTGCAAGGCGAAACGCCGATGGTGCCGGTGCAGGTGGACGGTCATGTGGTGGCGGAGATTGTCGCCGGCTGGACTGGCATCCCGCTGGGCAAAATGGTCAAGGACGAGATCAAGACGGTGCTGAACCTGAAACCGATGCTGGAACAGCGCGTGCTGGGCCAGCCGCATGCGATCGAAGCGGTGGCGCAGCGCGTACGCACTTCGCGCGCCAACCTGGACGATCCGAACAAACCCAAGGGCGTGTTCCTGTTCGTCGGCCCATCCGGTATCGGCAAGACCGAAACCGCGCTGGCGCTGGCCGATGTGCTGTACGGCGGAGAGCGCAAACTCATCACCATCAACATGAGCGAATACCAGGAAGCGCACAGCGTCTCCGGCCTGAAAGGTTCGCCGCCGGGCTATGTGGGCTATGGCGAAGGCGGCGTATTGACCGAGGCCGTGCGCCGTAATCCGTACAGCGTGGTGCTGCTGGATGAGGTGGAAAAGGCCCACCCGGACGTGATGGAGCTGTTCTTCCAGGTGTTCGACAAGGGCGTGATGGACGATGCGGAAGGCCGCGAGATCGACTTCAAGAACACCATCATCATCCTGACGTCGAACGTGGCGTCCGCCGCGATGATGCAGGCCTGCCTGAACAAGACCGGCGACGAGCTGCCCGATCCGGCGGCGCTTGAGGAGCTGATTCGTCCGCACCTGATGAAGCAGTTCAAGCCGGCCTTCCTGGGCCGCCTGAAGGTGATCCCGTACTATCCGATACCCGACGACGTGCTGGTGGAGATCATCAAGCTCAAACTGGGCAAGATCCAGCAGCGCATCAGCGTCAATCACAAGGCGGAGTTCAGCTACGACGAGGCATTGGTCGAAGCGGTGCTGGCGCGTTGCACGGAAGTCGATTCCGGCGCCCGCAATGTCGACAATATCCTGAATGGCACGCTGCTGCCTGAGGTGGCGGAATCCGTATTGACCAAGATGGCCGAAGGCGCCGCGATCAGCAAGATCAAGGTCAGCGCCAACAAGCAGGGCCAATTCAAGTACACCGTTAAATAAGGAGATTCACGATGATGAAACACCCAGCCACTATTGCGATCTTGATGTCTGCGTTGATCCTGACCGCATGTCACAAGAAGGACAAGCAGGAAGAGGCGCCGGTCGCCGCTGCGCCAGCGCCGGCAGCTGTTCCTGCCGCGCCAGCGCCAGCCGCTGCGCAACTGACCGAGCAGCAGGAGGAAATGGCCAAGAAGCAGGCCTTGCTCGATTACGGCACGATGGAAGATAAGTACCTGAACGATCCTAAGGGACAGTGGGCAGCGACTGCGAAGGCCAGTTCGACCTTTGGCGACGACGATGGCAAGACGCCGTCGGACGTCAATGTGGCCAAGAATACCGCCGGCCCATCGGATGACCGCAGCTGGACTAACAACAACCAGGACAAGGGATTCGACTGGCTGGAAGTGAGCTACGCCAAGCCGGTCAACGCGACCGAGGTGCGGGTGATTATCCCCGGCGGCAATGGTGTGGAGGCGATGAACAAGGTGGAGTTGCAGGACACGGATGGCAAGTGGAACACCATCTGGTCCGGCATCAGCGAGGTAAAGCAGGACCGGCGCGGCAGCCGCACCTGGTTCGTGCGCACCTTCGACAAGACTGCTTATAAAGTCAAAGGCGTCAAGATCACCATCGCCAACAACGTCCAGCATGGCTACAAGGAAGTAGACGCCGTCCAGCTGGTCGGCGAATAACACTCAAGCAACGTCATTCCCGCGAAAGCGGGAATCCATGCAGCGCGTCAGACATATGCTCAGTATGGATTCCCGCGTGCGCGGGAATGACTCTGGTTAGTTAGGAGGTCGCACTCCCAACATCTCTTCGATGTGGGAGAGCGAGCCTTCGTCCTTGATGACGGAACGCAGCCAGGTGTGCAGGTCTTGTTCGCCGGCGGTGGCGGCCTTCTCGGCGAAGTAGGAAACCGGGCTATGTGGCTCGGTATCGCGGAAGAACTTCGCCACCGCCCGCAGTTGCGCGATCGCGTGCGTACGGTTGCGGATCGGGCCTGAGGCGCCTTCGCGTTGCTGCGGCGCCGCTGCGCCGTTTTCCCCGTGCGACGGCTGCTCATCGGCGTAATCGTCGGCCTGGGCTTCGGCTGCGCCGTTGGATTTGCTCGCCGCCGGCATCACGTGCAGCATCGATTGCACGGCGTCGCGCGCGGCCGAGAAGCCGGGGCTGTCCTGGCCCAGCTTTGCGTCCGCCGCTTTCTCCAGTTGTAGCAAGGCGTCCATGCAGTACTGCGCATCGGCGACGAACTTGGCGCAGAACTGTGCGGAGTTGGAGCGCTTGGCCGCTTCCATGTCCGCCAGTTTGGGCGCGCCGGATTGATCGTCGCTGCCAGTGGCGCGCTTGCGGGCATACTCGAAGTCGATGGTGGAGTAGGCCGTGTTGCGGCCTTCCGTCAGCGGCAGCTCGCGGATCAGCGTGCGGGTGCGTGCCAATATCCAGCTTAAGTTGCCGATGCGCTGGTCGTTGTCGCCGCCGTCGGCTTCCGGGAACAATCCCATGTCCCAATACTGCTCGCACAGGCCCGCCAACAGGCGATAGCCTTCCGCCAGGCCGCGCAGGTGATGCTGCTTGGCGGCGGCCTCGGTCAGCCATACTGCCAGGCGCAGGTCCTTGCTCTTTTCCGTCAACAGCGCCGAGCAGCGCTTGACGACGAATTCCCAATCCGCTTCCTTCAACTCCGTCACCCACTCGCCTTGATCCAGCGATGGGTCGTCGTACTTGCGCGCCTGGCCGATGGCGTCCAGGTCTGGCGAGAAGGACAGGTCCTCGCCGGAAGGGCGGCTGTCGCTGATGGGGATTAATAACTGCTCTGCTGAAAACATGATGTCCTCTGTTCGATTATTGGGCCATGCGGAACTCGATGCGGCGGTTGCGCGCGCGTCCGTCCGCACTGTCGTTGCTGGCGATAGGCCGGTCGGGACCCTGGCCGCTGGCGGTCAGCAGGTCGCCATTCAGGCCGTGGCCGGCGAAGTAGGTTTTGACGGTCTCCGCGCGGGCCTGGCTCAGGCCCAGGTTGGTGGCGCGCAGGCCGGCGCTGTCTGTGTGGCCGATGATCTCGACCTTGCGGCCTTTGAGCTTGAGCAGCGCCGCCAGCATCTCGTCGAGGATGGCTTTGCCGGCCGGCGTCAGTGTCGCCTTGCCGCTTTCGAATTCGACGGTGCGGTTGGCCAGCGTGGTGTCCAGGATATTCTGGTCCGCCGCCGATACGCGCAGGCCGTTGTTGACGGTGTAGGTCGGATTGAGGCTGGTGGCGACGGTGCTGGCGATGCGCTGGCGCACCGACTCGTTGGCTACTTCGCCGCGCAGGCTGACGTTGCTGCCGTCGATTTTCAGCTGGCCGCGGCTGATCTGCTTCAGATCGGGCGTGATGAGCTTTTGTACGTAGCCGTTCCAGTTGGCCGGCATGGCGACCGGGCCGATGGCGATCTGGTCGACCACCTTGTCGGCGCCATAGACTTCGCGCAGCTTGGCCAGGACTGCGGCCTTGCTGCCTTCGTCCGGCACGGTGCCGCTGGCCAGTACCTGGCCCGGTTCCGGCGCGGCGGGTGCCAGGCCTGGGTTCTGGGCGCTGGCGCCGGCGGCGCCGAGCGCGCACAGGGCTGCTAGCAGGGCGTTGGCGATGATTTGATTAGAGCGCATGGTCAGGTTCCGATAAACGCCGCGCCGACGGAATCCAGCGCGGACTTGAGTGACAGGTTGGCTTGCGCCAGATAGGTGGACAGCTTCTTGACGCCATAGTCGGTGTCGATCTGCTCTTCCACCCAATCCAGTTGTTCGAAGTCGATGTGGTGTTCCAGCGCCGTTTGCGGGTCCATGATGGCCCGCAGCGTCTGTGCCGAAGCGCCGCTGAAACCCAGCACCAGCGACGGCCGTTGCCCGATGCGGGTGACGAACAGCGCCAGTTCGAAATCGGCGCGCGCCAGGAATGGCGTAATCAGGTGCATCCAGAAAGCGGCGACCAGGTTGCGGTACATCGGATCGGTCGGCAGCGGCAGCAGCAGGCTTTTCTCCAGGCGGCTGGAACTGCTAGCCATGACGGGTTGTAGCAGCATGCCCAGGGCCAGCAGGATCTGCCTCACCGAGCCCTGGAAGCCGGTCTGCGCCAGCATGGCGTCGAGCGCGCCCACGGTTTGCAGCTCGAGGAAGTCCTCGAAGGCGGCATCGTAGGCGGCCGGACGCAGATCGAGTTCGATCATATGGTTGGCGGCGCTCTGCAGCGGCTGCGTGGGGTCGCCCGCTTCGCGCACGCCCTTGGTCAGCGTTTCAAGGCGGTTCCACAGCCGTGTTAGCACCAGCGGGGAGTTCTCCACGAAGGCGGTCGGTTCGGCCACCTCCATCGCGCCCATCATCAGGAAGGGGTAGCGGCGGCTGGACTGGTCGCTGCTGGCGACAATGTGGCCGGCGATGGCGTGCCGGCGGCGCGGCCCGACAAAGGCGAAGTGCAGCGGGGCGACGGCGTCGTAGTTCAGTTTCCAGCGGGCGTCGGTGCTCATCAGGTCCATCGCCTGCGACAGCCAGTCATCCAGCACCTTGATCAGTGCCGGGCTGTCGCTGCCTTTGACGAAATCGCCCCGGCTTGGAATCTTGCCGAAGTAGCCGACGCTGATCGGCGTGGCGCCGCGGCTCATTGAACGGCTCCCGCAGCGGCGGCGGCGGTGCGCGACGGCGCGGCCGGCGGCTTGGGCGCGGGCGTTCCCGCCGGCGCGGCTGGAACGGCCGGAGCGGCCGGCGCAGCAGGCGCCATTGGTGCAGCCGGTGCAGCTGGTGCGGCGAGCGTACCGGCGGCGATGATCGATTCAGGCAGGCGCAGGCGCTTGAAGCCTTGCGCCGCCTGCACCGGTTGCGGCGCCGGGGCCTGCGTGGTGGTGACGATCTTCAGGTTGGCGGTGACGACCACGCCGGCGTTGTCCCAGCTCAGTTCAAACACGCCGTTGTCCTTGCGCTTGCGTTTGGCGGCGTCGATCATTTTCTTCAGACCGAAGTGACCCGGTTCGCTCAGCAGGCTGACGGTGCGGCCTTCCGGCGTGATCGCGGTGATCTTCGAGCCAGGCACGCCTTGCGGATTCGGCCACGCCATGTGCACCCAAGGCTGCGGCTGGCCGCGCCAGCGCAGCGACTGGCCGTCGATCTCGATGGTGAACTCGGTCGCGCCGACGGCGCCCAACGCCTGCAAGTCGAACATGGTCTGAGCTTCGCCGCCGCTGGATGCCGCGGTGTTGGCGACGCCGGCCGCCGACAGCGGTGCGATCCAGTTAGGGAAGGCCGCCACCACTGGCGGCGCCAGGTTGACGCCCATGTCGGCCCAGGTCTTGGCGCTCAGCGAATCGCCGCGACGCACGACCAACGGGCCAATGGTGGTGTTGAAGAACTTGGCGATGGCGCCGTCCGGTCCGAAGATCTCGCCGATTTCGGCGTTGGTGGCTTCCGCGCGCGATTCGGTCGCGAACGGATACTTCAGCGCCAGGTTCTTGCTGAACGGTTGCAGCACTTGCGCGGCCCACACCTTGTTGATTTCAGTCTCGGTCGGCTTGACGATGACGGCGAAGGTCTGCATCAGCGGACGCACCAGCAGCGGGCGAACCGCCAGCTTCTGCGCATCGGTCATCCCGGTCAGCATTTGCTCGTCGACGTATTTGAGCGCGTCGGCCAGTTCGGAGCCGGTGCCGTCCAGCGTTTGCTGCATCAGCTGCTTGGCGCCCGGGCCTGGGTCTCCCTGGTTCTTGATCTGGTTGAAGCGGGTGCGCAGCTTGGACATTTGCTCCATATAGCCGCGCATCAGCGACGCGTCCTTGTCCTTGGTGACCACCAGGCGGGCGACGCCGGAGAACTCGCGGCCGACAGGGCCGAGCGGCAGCGCGGCGTTCTGCACATTGCCGGAGCTGCTGACGTTGATGTTGAGCTGCGACGGTTTCTGGCGCAGGATGGTTTCGCGGAACCAGCCGGACACGCCGCGTTGCGCGCGTTGCAGGCCGGCGTCCAGCAGCGACGGGTTATCCCACGAGGTTTGTTCGTAGACCGTGGTGACCAGCTTGTTGATCGGCGAGGTTTGCGGATCGCCCAGGCGGTTCATCGCGGCGGCGGCGTTGTCGAAGCCTTCCAGGTCGCGGATGGTGACGCCTTGAATGAACTTGCCCCATTCCTTGGCGTAGTCGTTCTTGTACAGTTCAACCAGCGCTTTCTGGATCTGTTCCGGGCTGCCTTCCAGTGTCAGGTCGTCCTTGGCGGAGGTTTTCAGCACCCAGTCGGCGCTTTGCATTTCGCGGTTGGCGGCGTCGCGGAAGGCCTCCTGCACAAAGCCTTCCCACGCCTGGCGCGTGAAGCTGCCTGGAATGGCGTAGCTGCCCAGTACCAGTTCCTTGTCCTGGTCGCCGACGATGCGGGCCACGGTCATCGATGGGAAGCGGGTTGCGGCGCGGGCCTTGACGTCGGCGTAGACGCGCTCGCGCGCCGGCATGCCGCGCACCACGCGGCGCAGGTTGTCGCGGGTCTGGTCGACCAGCGCCAGTTTGCCGTCGATCTGCGGCCACGACGTGTCGTTGACCTGCGCCAGGTAGAAGGAGATCATGCGTTCGGCGCTGCGTATCATTTGCTCGCGCGGCATGGCGCCACGGTTCCCGTCCAGCCAGACGCGCCAGAAGCGGGTCAGCTGGTCGTTCAGGTGGCCGGCTTCGGCGCGCGATTTATCGCTCAGCATCAGGTAGGTTTTCAGCGCGTTGTAGGCGTCTTCCGCGTTGGCGGGCGAAGCGTCCTTGAACTGGGTGGCGCCGTTGTTGACCGGGGCGGCGGATGCGCTGGTGTCGGTAGCTGGGCCGCCGGCTGCGGCGGTGACGGCGGCCGTCACCGGCTTGGCCATCGGTTGCAGTTGTGCGGCGCCGCTGTTGACTTCCGCGAGGAAGGCTTCCAGCGACTGGCCCACTGGCTTGAGCATCACTTCACGCACGCCGGCGAAGTATTCCTCGCGCAGCTTGCGCTCCAGCAGATCGCCCTGGTACAGGCCCAGGCCCAGCGACAGAGGGCGGTGTTCACGGTAGCCGTCCAGCTGCTCGATGCGGTCTTGCAGGATCTCCAGCGCCTGGAAGCGCGATTGCAGGTCCATGCGGTTCTGTTGCACCTTGATGGCCTGGTCCAGGTCCGCCTGGACGTTGGCGACCAGCTGGCGGTTGTTCATGTACGACCAGCTCCAGCCGGCCAGCGCCAGGCCGACGAAGGCGGTGGCGGCGAAGAAGGCGGCGTAGCGCATGCGCGTCTTGGCCGGGCTGGCGTATTGGGCGACCAGGTCCTTGTCCGCGAAGATCACTTTGCGGAACAGGTTAAGCAGGAAGTAGCCTTGCTGTTGATGGGTTTCTTCGTGTTCCTGCGGCTGCAGCTTCAGGTCGAAGCGCTGCGCCACGCGGTGCGAGGAGGCGGAGACGGATTCGCCTTCCTGCAAGGCGCTGGTGAAGTAGAAGCCGCGGAACACGGGCTTGAACTGGAATGGGTTTTCTTCAAACAGCGTGGCGATGAAGGCGCGCAGCGACGGTTTGATCGAGCTGAATTCCAGCGGGAAGGTGAACACGCCGGACGGCATGCGCTCGCGCCATTGCAGCGCCATATTGGCCTGGCTCAGGTCTTTCAGGCCGTCGTACAGCTCATCGAAACGGGCGTCGAACTGGTCGAGTATCTGCTCGCTGGTGGTGGACTGGCTGTAGGGCAGGGTGGCGCCCCAGATCTTATCGCGTTCGCCGCGTTCGGCGTCCTGGAAGAATTCGTTGAAGCCGGTGATCAGGTCGGCCTTGGTGAAGACCACGTACACCGGTGCATATACTTCGAGGCGCTCGGTCAGTTCCTGCACGCGCTGGCGCAGGTTCTTGGCCAGGTTGATGGCGAATTCCGGACGGTTGCGTGTCAACTCGGCGATGCTGACGGCGATGATGACGCCGTTGATCGGCGCCTTCTTGCGGTATTTTTTCAGCAGGTCGAGGAAGCCGAACCACTCGCCGCGGTCTTCGTCGACGACCGAGTAGCGGCCGGCCGTGTCGAGCAGGATGCCGTCGGTGGTGAAGAACCAGTCGCAGTTACGGGTGCCGCCCACGCCTTGCACGATCTTGGTGTCGGCGAACGGGAACTGCAAGCCGGAGCTGGCGATGGCCGTGCTCTTGCCGGCGGCCGGATTGCCGATCACCATATACCACGGCAGTTCGTACAGCGCGGCGTTGCCGGAGAACTGGCCGATCTTCGAACCCTTGATGGTGGAGATGGCATCCAGCAGGCGCTTGCGGATCACGTCCGTTTCCTGGCGCTGGGCCGGATCGGGTTTGCCGGGCGCCTTGTTGACCTGCTGTTCCAGCATGTCGCCCAGTTGCGCGCCGGCGCGCTGGCGGCGTTGACGGCGCCATAGCCAGACGATGGCGCCGAACAGCAGCGCGATCGCCAGCACGATCCAGGCGACGCTGGCCGGCCATTCGAAGATGGCGGCGGCGATCAGCAAGCAGGCGGCGAAAGCCAGCCAGCCTATCACGATCAGGCTGTTGCGGGTCGTCAGGAATTGCCAGGTTTTTTGCATCATGATTGGGGCTCTAGAAAAATTCGTCAAAATCAAACGGGTACGGCAACGGCGGGGCCGATCACGGCGACATCGCGCCGGAACGGGTCAAGATTACTGATGCACAGGATGGCCGCGTTGCGGCTCTCGGCTTCCTGCCGCGCTAATGCCAGCGCGGTCAACCAGGTAACGCCGCCGCAGCTGCCGCAGCTGGCGCCGACGCTGAGCACATCTACGCCGGGATCGAGCTGCGGCGTCGATGCCGACACCACACCCATCAACTCCATGACGCGGCTGGTGCGGTGGTCGGTGTCGGCGGCGATCAGCGCGATGGAGGATGCTTCGCGGCCGGCGCCGTGCAGCGCCTTGGTGCTGAGTTCTTGCAGCAGGTCGGCGCTGGAGCGCTTCGATGCATCGGCGGAGTGAGCCAGCTGGCCGCTGCTCATGGCCAGCAATTGCGGCAGTTCGGCGCCGAACGCCAGCAGCCTGGCCTGGACGGCGTCGGCCAGCAGCAGGCCGGCCGCGCCTTCGCCGGGGATGCGGCCTTGCGGGTGGTTGGAGCCGAATAACGCGGTGGCGTTGTCCATGCGTTCGACGCTGTCTGTGCCGATGTGAGAGCCGCAGGCGACGACCAATGCCAACGCCGGCGGCTCGTTCGACAGCAGCCGTGCCAGCACGGTGCCTGCTTCGGTGTCGGCCGCGCCGCGTTCGGGCGCGAGGGTGATGCGGTCTTCCGGCCATCCAGCCTGGATCGCCAGGTGGCGGAACCACAGCACGGTGGCCTGGCGCTGCTCAGGTTTCCATTCGGGCGGCCATACAGGATGGAGTTGCAGCATCGGCAGCGGCGACGGCTCGCGTTGCGCGATATGGCCTGCGTGGGCCTCCAGCAGCGTGTGGCCGGCGAGGTGGCCGGACAACTCGTTCACCACTTCGCTGCCCGCGCTCAGTGCGCGCCATTGTTCGTCGTTGAAGTGCGGGGCCAGGGCATTGGCCTCCAGCCAGTCCGACATTTCCGCGCGCAGCGCATCGGCATCGAGGTCGCCGATGCGGGCGCTCATGATCGGGTAGCCATAGGCGTCGATGAGTTCCGGGTCCAGCGCGGGACGCGGATTGTCGTCGGCCAGCGTGGCGCTCAGCTCAGCGGGCGACATGCCGTGCGGCGCGCGCACGGCGGCGGCCACCAACGACAGCGATGGCCCGCGCGCCGGTTGCGCCGGTGCTTCGGCCTGCGCGGCGGCGTCGCCTGCTGCGGCGCCGGCGGCGGGCGCGCTGACGGCGCGATAGATCATTCGACCCAGCCAGAACACGGCCAGCAACGCCAGCGGCAGTACCAGCAGGTACAGCACCAGATCGTCGGTGGCCGGCATGCGGTTGTTCGCGCGCCAGTACCAGACGGCGCCTATCCAGCTGGCGCCGAACGCCAGGACCGCTATCATCAAATTTTTAAGCCATGCCGCCATGTTTGCCCGTACCTTATCGTTTCATCACACCGGGCATACGCAGTTCCGTGTGCCCGAAGTCCATCATTTTCCAGCGTCCGCCCCAGGTCAGGCCCAGCGACTCGGCCACTTCGCCGTAGAGCTGATAACCGCGCATGGCCCACGGATCTTTTTCCGAGATCACCAGCTTGCCGTCGCGCAGAAACGCGCAGTCGGCGGCCAGGCCGTATTGGTGCCAGCTCTGGAACGCCGCCGCGTTGGTGACGTTCGGTCCCATCGCGGCCAGCTTGTTCTGGCGCTCCGGGCTGCGGTAGCCTTCCAGGATCGCCATATCGTAGCCGTGCCTTTCCTTCATGATCTTGAAGGCCATCAGCAAGCGCTGTGCATAGGCGGCGTCCATCAAGGCCCAGTCGCGGCTCGCGGAGACCAGCATCGGCCGCTCCAGCGCCACCTCGGCCGCGGCAAACACCAGCGGCGGCAGCGCTTGCGGCGGCACCAGTTGCTCGCCTTGCAGCAGATCGGCGACCTGGGTGTTGACCTCCCGGGTCGAGGTATCGAAGCCGCTCAGCGTGCTTTTGGAGCTCATCAGCAGCGCCAGCAGCGGCGGCACGCAGATCAGCGCCGCGCCGCCCAGGCACAACACATAGTGCTGGCGCAGGAACGAACCGACTTCCCCGGCCGAAGCGCGTCCGGTGCGACCGAGCGCGCTGGCGTCCTGCTGGCGGCGTTGGGCGATCTGGCCCACGCGCTGTTGCAGCCGCTGGCCGGCGCCGGCCAGCGCGTTGAGCACGAATTCGCGTCCGGCCGGGAACAGGACCATCCAGCTGATCAAACAGGCAAGTACGAAATAGAGTGCGATTGCCAGTATCAGCACGACAGTTCCTCTCCAGCATAAAGTTGCATCAATAGTGTCCTTAAAGCATTGCTTTGAGTATATCTTACAGTTATGACAATCCAGCGCACGATTGAAATCGCCCTATGAAACGACGGAAATCCGGGGTGCGCACGGTTGACTTTGTACTATGCGTCGCGTTTTCCTTGAATCGCGTAAAGTAATGCGAAATTAACAAGGAGTACATTTTGCAACGTCAAGACGATCGCCCTTCAAAGGGGGGCAGGCCAAGTCTTCTTTCCTCGGAACAGCAAGCGGAGGCGGAACGCCAGCGCATTCTGAGCACGTTGGACAGCAAATCGGCTGCCGCGGCGAGTGCCGTGGCGCGCAGCCCAAGCAAGCGTCCTGGCGGTTTGATGGTTTGGGGCACGGTGGGTGTCGGCATGCTGGCGGCGGTGGGCGGCGCGCTGGCCTGGATGAGCAATACGCCAGACGAGGACAGCGTGCCGGTCGCCGTGGTCGCTGCACCGGTCAAGCCGGTGGCGGTAGCTGCTGCTTCGGCTGCTTCGGCCGAGTCCGAAGTGTCGACCGCTGCGATATTGGAGGAGACGCCGGTCGTCGCCCCGGTGTCCGAGAAGCTGCCGTCGCTGAAGGAAATGCTGACCGCCCCGGCCAAGCCCAAGGCCGCTCCCGACGAACTGATGCAGGCGTTGGAACGGCCGCAAGCGAAGGCGCCGCAGTTGGCCAAGGTTGAGCGCAAGCCCGAGCATAAGCCTGAGCACAAGCCCGAACGCAAGGCCGAGCACAAGCCCGAGCGCAAATCCGACAACGTCAAGCTGGCCCAGAAAACCACGCTGGCCAAGGACAAGGACAAGCCCGCGGGCAAGCAGCCGGACAATGACGTAACGCTGATCACCGCGCTGATGGCGCATTTGCAGACTCGTCCGCCGGTCAAGAAGACCAGCACGCCTGCCGACCAGCTCAAGACCTGCAAGCAGTACAACGCCGCCGGCGAAGAACAGTGTCGCGCGCGTTTGTGCGCGGCCGACGCCAAGAAAGAGCCGGAGTGCAAGGCTGCTCCCGGCGCAAAAACCGCATCGAACTCATGAGTATCGCCTTACTGGAACAAATCACTACCGCCTTGGCGCAATTCTCCAGCGCCACGCGGCTGTACGCGCTGAAGCTGGATGATGACGACGCGGACCTGGGCGCCGGCGGTTTGCTGGTGGAAGCATTTTCCGCCGACGACGTGGTGCAAGGCACCGGCGCGCGCGACATCATCGTGCTGTCGACCAACGCCCACGTGGAACTGGCGCCGTTGCTGGGCAAACCGGCCAGCCTCGAAGTGAGCCTGGTGGACGGCAGCCGCACCACCTTCAGCGGCGACATCACGCAGGCAGCCATGCTGGGCAGCGAAGGCGGCCTGGCGCGTTTCCGCTTGCGCTTGACGCCATGGTTGTGGCGGTTGAGCCAGGTGCGCAACAGCCGCGTATGGCAGGACCAGACGGTGATCGAGATCGTCGAATCGGTGTTTGCAGGCTATCAGCCGCTGGCGCAATGGCGCTGGAGCGAAGAGGTCGATAGCTTCCTGGCCGATGTGCCGGCGCGCAGCTATTGTTGCCAGTACCGTGAATCGGACTATGACTTCGTGCTGCGCCTGCTGACCGAGGAGGGCCTGGTTTGGCGCTTCGAGGAAAGCGAGGACGGCCTGTGCCTGGTGCTGTTCGCCGACAGCAGCCAGCTCAGCGCGGTGCCCGAGGACGCCAGCAGCGAGGCCGGCGGCGGTATCCGCTTCCACGGCGTGCGCGCCGGCGAGAAGCAAGACACCATCCAGGCCTTGCAGGCGCGACGCAGCGTGTCGGCTACGCTGACCAGCTTGCTCAGCTACGATTACAAGGCCAAGAAAGCCGTCAGCGCCAGTGCGCCGGCCATGCAACAGTACGAGAAATTGCCGGCGCTGGAGAGCTTCGACGCTCCCGGCCAATACGCCTATGCAGACGGCGGGCTGGCGCAGCATTATGCCGAATTGCAAATGCAGGGACGGGAAGCGCGCAGCCAGTTGTGGCGCGGCCGATCGACGGTGCGCACCATGGCGGCAGGGCGGCGCGTGAATGTCACGCAAGGGCCGCTGGCTTCGGCCGAGGGCGCTGCCGTGCCAGCCTACACCGTGTTGCGTGTGACCAGCGTTGGCGTCAACAACCTGCCGTCGCCGGCCCAGCATGGTTTGGCTGAACTGTTCGGCCCGATTCCGGAATTGCTGGAAGAGTTGGCCCCGCAGCGCGATGCCGACTTTGCGCTGGTGATCGACCAGGCGCGGAAGACAGGCTATGCCAACAGTTTTGAAGCGGTCGCGGCAGACGTGATCTGGCGTCCGCAACTGCCGGACAGCGATGGCCGCAATCATCCCAAGCCAACCGCATCGGGCGCGCAAAGCGCGATCGTCGTTGGTTTTGATGGATTGGACCAGCCTGCCGGCGCTGATGAGCTGCATTGCGACGCGCTGGGCCGCGTGCGTATCCGCTATCACTGGCAGGATAGCGGCGACGCCACCTGCTGGGTGCGCGTTGCCCAGCGTTCGGCCGGCGGCGGCATGGGCAGCCAGTTCCTGCCGCGCGTGGGGCAGGAGGTGCTGGTGCAGTTCATCGAGAACGATATCGACCGTCCCATCATCCTCGGCGCCTTGTACAACGGCCAGGGCGAGGGCGGTGTCGCTCCAACACCGGCGGGGCAAGCGGCCGGCGACAGCCAGGCAGCGCTGTTCAATCCGGCCAGCGATCATGCGCCTTCCGCGCAGGGCAATCTGGCGGCGGGCAACAGTCCCTTGTGGCACGGCGCTTCCGCCGATACTGCCGGCCACGGCAACGCGGCGGCGCAGTGGGGCGTGCGCAGTAAGGAGTTTGGCGCGTCCGGTTACAACCAGCTGCTGTTCGACGACACCGACGCGCAAGGGCGCGTGCAGCTGCGCTCGACGCATGCGGCCAGCGAGCTGACGTTGGGCCATCTGATCCACAGCGCCGACAACTATCGCGGCAGTCTGCGCGGGCAGGGCGCCGAGCTGCGCACCGATGCGTATGGCGCGGTGCGCGCGGCTAGCGGCTTGCTGGTGTCGAGCTATGCGATCAGTCACAGCGCCAGTGAGCGCGATCCGATGGGCGATAACTCGGCCGGTATCGCACTGCTGAAGCAGGCGGTGCAGTTGGGCCAGACGTTCAGCGATGCGGCCAAGACGCATGAGACGGTGGCGCTGGCCACGCACATCGGCGCGACCAAAGCAGATGAGAGCGCGCTGGATGAAAAGTCGGCGCCGTTGAAGGCTATGCTGGCTGCGGTATCGGGCATGGTGGGCAATGCCAGCCTGGATGCGGCCAAGGCCGATGCCGCGGAGAAAAAGACAGCGCCGGGCGACGATCAACTGCCGCACGCTAGCTCGCCGATTATCGCCGTCAGCGGCAAAGCCGGTCTGAGCGTGACCGCAGGTCAGGCGATGCAGCTGTCCAACGGAGAAACGCTTGCATTGATGAGCGGTGCCGATACGCAGTTCGTCAGCGGCGGGCAGTTGCGCGTGCAAACCAAGCAGGCCATCGGCGTGCTGGGTGGCGCGGTCAAAGCGGGCGAAAACAATATAGGCGTGCAGATGATCGCCGCCAAGGATGCCATCGATATCCAGGCGCAAGCGGATGTGCTGAAGGTGCAGGCGCGGGATGAGGTCAATCTCGTCAGCGCGAATGCTTTTGTGGATTGGGCTGCAGCCAAGAGCATTACGCTGTCGACTGCGGGGGGCGCCAACATTACCATCGACGGTGGCAATATTACCGTGCAATGTCCAGGCAAGATAATGATTCATGCGGGGACCAAGAATTTTTCGGGACCAGCGAAAACGCCGTATCCAATGCCCGGCCTGCCAAACAGCATTTGCGTCGAGTGCTTGAAGAAGTCACTCGCCGCCGGATCTGCCTTTACAGTTGTTGAATAAGATATGCTCATCGATACTTACCAAGAAAACTGGCTAACTGATTTGCATGAGCGCGCAAGCCGGCTTGGCGGCGAAACGCAAGTCTACCTCTTGATCGATGGTGTGTTTGTCCCCGGACTGTATCGTCAAGTTCGAAAGGCGGCACCTGCAACGGAGATGACGTTGCTGTTTGAGACCTTGCCTGCTTGCTCTGACAAGGTGCGCGATGTGTCGCCGTTTCTGGTGCGGTACGACGCAACGGTAGGTGGTCTCGACAAAGTATTGGGGCTATGCAGTGGCTCGCCGATGGTTAGCGCAATCGAGACCGAGGAGACACTGACGCAGTTGACGGAACGGTTGGCTGCCTGGTGTGTGATCTACTCGGACGGGCAAAGGTTTAATTTCCGATTTCCGGATACGCGCCGGCTGCCGGGGATTTTCTCTGCCCTGCGCGCCGATCAACGGGCACAACTGGCCGGACCTGCAACGCGATGGGCGTACATCGATCGCAAAGGGGGATGGAAGGAGCTGCCTGTTCCGATGGTGGATAGTCCGGTTGTCCAGGATCGGCCTGAGCTTGATGACGGTCAGTTCGGGATGATGGTCAGCGATAACGAGGTGGATTCCATGCTGGTGCGTATCTCTCGCCGGCAGCATTTGCCTGATGAAAAACCGTCTCATTTGCACGCTACGATTTCTTTGGCGTTGCGGGTTGCAGAGGCGCAGACGCTGGATGAGAATTTGCTGATCGATTGGTGTGAGGAGTGTCTGCTACATTCCGTGCTGCCGGATGAGATGGTGATGGCTAAAAGAATAGTCGAGTGGCGACAAAGTGTTGCCGCGGTTGAGTAGAAATGCGAAAGACATGAAGTTGATAACTCAGCGTGTGCTGCGCGGTTCCAGAAGCTTGCTGTTGACAGGTCTGTTTGTGCTGCCGGCGACTGGGCTGTGCGGGAATGGGACTGTGCCCGTCAGTATCCACGAAGTGAACTATAGTGGCGACGACTTTTCTTACGTCGTTGAAGATCTTCTGGACAGCACGAATAAAGGTGGTGGGGAGAGTATCGGGCCGTACGAGACTGGTGGAACTATGTGTTGCTATAGCCTTCCGCAGACATGGCGTCCCGGCATTCAGATCAAAGTGCAAGCTGTCCACAGCGCCCGGCTTTCACCCGATAAAGCAGGACCAGATATCGCTGAAACCAAGATCGTCGAAGTGCCGGAGTATGTCGATGGCAAGGCTGGCGAGTTATGGGTGGTTCGTGCCGTCGATGGCTCGTTGAGCGTGGTCTCTAGCGATTTTCGGCCCGATCACGCCAAATGGCCTGGTGCCGTCTTTGGAGTATAGACGGCAGCGATGGGGGCAGTATATGAAGTTGGCACAAGATGGTCTTGATACCGCGAACGAAGCTCTGGAGGAGTTGAAAACATCTCCCGGAAAATTGCTTGTCGACTCGTGGAGAGTCGATCAAAAATATCATGCGAAGTTGGTGGAAGGATTTAGCAGTCCTGAAGATGTGAATTATCTTGAGTTCGTTCGGAAAAAATTTGAGAAGATGAAACGCAATTCGGAGGAAAAGGTTCGACAGGTGCAGGAGCGTCGGCCATGAGCGCTCGCGTAGGTCCGTTGACATTGAGATAGCTAAGGTTAAAAAAATGATCGAGTGGCGACAAAGTGTCGCTGCTGTTGAATAGAAATGGGAAATACATGAAGTCGACAACTCAGCGCGTGCTGCGTGCTTCCAGAAGATTGCTGGCGACAAGTCTGTTCGTGCTGCCGGCGATCGGCCTGTGCGGGAACGGAACCGTGCCTGTTAGTATCCACGGAGTGAACTATAGCGGCGACGACTTTTCTTACGTCGTCGAAGACCCTTTGGACAGCCGGAATAAAGGTGGCGGGGAGAGTATCGGGCCATACGAGGCAGGTGGAACTATGTGCTGCTATAGCCTTCCTCGAACATGGCGTCCCGGTATTCAGGTCAAAGTGCAAACCGTCCACAGCGCCCGGCTTTCGCCCGATAAAGCAGGGCCTGAGATCGCTGAAACCAAAATCGTCGAAGTGCCTGAATATGTCGATGGCAAGACAGGGGAGTTATGGGTGGTTCGAGCCGCCGATGGCTCGTTGAGTGTGGTTTCTAGCAATTTTCAGCCTAATCATGCCAAATGGCCAGGTGCCGTCAAAGGATGGCCTGTACCGTCTTTGGAGTATAGACGACAGCGTTGGGGGCAATATATGAAGCTGGCACAAGATGGGCTTGACACCGCCAATGAGGCTCTGGCGGAGTTGAAGATATCCCCTCAAAAAATTGTTGCTAGATCGTGGGAACTCGATCAAAAGTATCGCGCAAAATTAGTGGCAGGATTTACTGGTCCTAACGATGTGAAGTATGTGGAATTTGTTCGGCAAGGATTTGAGGAAATGAAACGCAATTCCGAGGAAGAGGTTCGACAAGTGCTGGAGCGTCGCCCATGAGCGCCCGTCTATGTCCGGTGATCTCGGATAATTTTAGCGAAGCAGCAGACCTGAAGAAGTTTTTCGACGTAGAAGAACAAAAATTAATAAAAGAAAATGAGAAGCGGGAGTCGTTGAAACTTCCATGTCAAACGAATTTGTTTTTTGGCTTCTTCTTGGACGGAACCAAGAATAACTATGTCTTGGGTGCGGCGGCAAAAAATCAATCCAATGTCGCCCGCTTATATGACTGCTTCCCTGGGCAAAGTGTTCCCAACGTTTTGCCAGATGACTCGAAATGGACGTATAAGCCTGACGACTATAAGCATTTTTTCAGGGTATATGTGCCAGGCGTAGGTTCGCCGTTCGACGCTGTGAAAGATACCGGCAAGGGGAAGGATTTGACGACGGGCGCGGGGTTCGGTGCTCGTGGGGAGGACCGCATCAAGTGGGCGTTGATTCAAGCGATAAATAATGTCCATGTCTATTTCCATGGTTCCCCGCTACTCTCTCCGGACGAGACCCTATCGGAGATGGGGCGTATCGAATTGACGAAGTGGCAGCGGACGAAAATGCAGTCCCGACACATGCAGAGCTATAGCGACGCAGAGAATCAGGGCAAAGATACCAAGGCGGTGTTTGAAGAGCTACTGAAACGCTTGCATTCACAGGTCTCGATTCATTGGCCAGACCCGGCTACGTGCGAGCCGAAGAAGAAGGATCCGGCGCACGTTCAGAAGATCTACATCTCCATGTTTGGTTTTTCACGTGGTGCGGCGCAGGCGCGTGCCTTTGCCAATTGGTTAATGAGCTTGTGCGAACTAGATGCTCGCCTCAGTGGCCGCGGCCATGCTCAAAGCCTGGGTGGATTTGAAGTGGAGTTCGATTTCCTTGGATTGTTTGACACCGTCGCATCTGTGGGAATCGCCAATACAATGGGCGACAGTACTCTTCTTGGGCGATTTGACGGCCACGGAGCCTGGGCTGACGCCGACGACAGCTTACGCATACATGGCGGCTTGCGATGCCTGCATCTGGTGTCGGCGCATGAGGTGCGCCGAAGTTTTCCGGTCGATTCAATTTCGATTGGACAGAGCACGCCGGCCAACGCGGAGGAAATGGTATTCCCTGGCGTGCACTCGGATTTGGGTTCCGGTTACTGTCCGAAGGAGCAAGGACGCGGTGAAGACGAACTCGGTTCGGATATGCTTGCGCGTGTTCCGTTGCTCTACATGTATCACGAGGCACGACTGGCGGGTGTTCCATTAAAGTTGGACCTGGCTGCTCCCAACGTTAAAGATAAATTCAAAATTTCACCTTCCACGATCAAGGCGGTGAACGACTATCTGGCTACATGCACGGTAACCAGCGGCACGTTGACCGACATCATGCGGGAACAAGGGAAGAACCAAATTTTGTGGCATCTGGCGCGGCGCGTGAACAGCCCAACACCGCTGGAAAAGACCGAAAGCTACAAGCGCGCCACAAATTTCGACAAGAATGATCTGCATAGCGCGAATCTCGAATTTGAGGACGAAATTAAGGACTTTGAAGCATGGCTCGCGACCAAAGGACCAGGGTTCAAGCCGCAAAAGCAAAAGCCGGGTTTTGGAAATGACTACGAGCACGAATGGGAGGAGATCGCGACTTGGTGGAAAACTGCGCCGCCGTTGTCGGAGGCTGCATTGAACTTCTTTGACAATTACGTGCATGACTCGCATGCCTGGTTCAAATTGAGTGACGACTATCCTGACAATGAACCTGACTTGCAGAAGAAATTGATTCAGTGGGAGCAAAAGCGCTTGAACGCCCTTGCTCAGCGGGAGAGTGCGCGCGCGAGTAATGGCCGTAGTCACGGCGAATCTCAAAGCGGGTCCCAGAGCGACGGCTTGACGCCAGATCAGCGCCGGGCAGCTCAGGAGTACGCTCAAACTAAACAGACGCCGCTCATGTTGACGAGTGGACGTGAATCGAAAAAATTCTTGCTGCTGACGCTACGTGGTGGCTACCTTCGTTTTAGAAAAGTTTATGCAGGTGCTGACGGCATCCTTATTTCCAACAATGAGCGTCGTATGGAATCAGAAGCCAAGGCTGCTTAACTGTTCAGATGTGTTTGCTGATTCGTTTCGCCGGCCGCTATTTAATAAGCCGGCGGGCCACTGCGGTGGCGGCAACGAAGCCGCTATGCATTGCGCAGACCAGGCGATTTCTAACGCCTGTCCGCATCAGCAGCACATGCCCGCGTTGCACCGTGACATTGCTTGATTGGTAGCTGTGGCCGGGCGTGCCGTAGCCGAGATCGATGCAGACGAAGCGGTGGCCGCACAGATCCTCAATCGCCATATGCAGTATCGTCGTCCCCACTGATAAATGGTCGAGCGCGCTATCGTGGAAGATGTTGAACAGGTGTAGCGTGTCGCTCGATCGCAAGCCGAGTATCAACGCACAGGGCTGGCCGCCGCAATCGATTTGGTAGCACAGCAGCATGCCGTGTTGCGCCAGTCCCTGCATTTCCTCCTCCGTCCATAGCTGCGCGCGATGTTCCGGCGTGATCAGCCTGGCCAGCGCCTCCAGCATGGACGCCAATTGCTCCGGCCGTTCAATGCGATGCAAATCCAGCTGGCCGCCGCCGTGGTCGCGCAACTGTCGTTGTTGCCGCTTGAGGTTGTAGCGCCGCTTGGAACCGAACTGCGCCATGAAGGCTTCGAAGCTGGCTGGCAAGGGAATCTGATGGCAGTCGCGCCAGTTGTTCAGCAAGTGCTTGCGATAGCCACGTGCGTTGCCGGCGTCGTCGCTGATGCTGCGCCATAGCTTGCTATCCGACGGCAACGACGTCAGCGAAATCGCGTGACACTTGGGGAACTGCTCCAGCAGGAATTCAAACAGCAAATCCAGCAAGCCCGGCCGCGCGGACATCAATGGCGCGCTACCGAGCAGGGCCACGCTGAATGCCGGCAACGAACCGAAGCGCCAGCGGCCTGCGCTGAATTCAAAACTGTGATGCCGCAGTACCAGGGGCACCACGCCGACCACGGTTCGGCTGGCACGCTCCAGCACGGTGAACAGCCGTGGCGGCGCATGGCGTGTGGCCGTACCGAGCAGATAGTCGAAGAACTCCGGACTCTGATATACGCGATCGTGACTTTCGCTCTCGGCCAGCAACTCGCGCCAGCGCAGCAGGAGGGCGCTGTCGCCGATGCGGTCGCTGGCGTCTTCAATGAGGTAGGTATCGTTGGACATGGTCGCAAGACGATCCCACATCCGGCTCCACCGCTTCTTGATGCAGGTCGAAGCGATGCGATCAGCGGCGTCGGCGCCACATTGTGTCCATCAAGGGCTTGACACTGAAGCCGTGCACCAGTATCGACATCATGATGACAAACAGCGCGATGCGCGTCAGCTGCGCCGCCAGTTCCGGCGCCAGGCCCGCCTCGATGGCGAACATCAGGTAGTAGATCGAGCCGATGCCGCGCACGCCGAACCAGCCGGTCATGGCGCGCATGCGCAGGCTGGTGTCGCTGCCGATCAAACCCGCGAACACACTCAACGGACGCGCGATCACGAACAGGAACAAGGCCATCCACAAGGCATCCCACTGCATGCTTTTCAGCGACAACATGCCGCCCAGCAGCAACACCAGCGTCAGCTCGGACAGGCGCTCCAGATGCTCCTTGAATACCAGCGAACCGGCGCTGACGATGAGTGGCGCTTCGTGGGTTTCGCTGGTCTTGGCGGCTTCGGATTTTGCCGTGTCCGGTTCCATCAGGCCGTGGCGGTCCTTGGGGGCACCGGCCAGCACCAGTTCTGTCTGCCGCAGGGCGAACGCCGCGAAGAACACCGCCAGGAAGCCCGACGCCTTGCACAAAGTCGCCAGGCCGTACACCACGGCGATCATGCCCAGCCCTACCAGGTCATCCATGATTTCGTGCTTGGGATCGCAGCCGCGCAGACGCCAGCTCAGCCGCGCCACCAGCGCGCCGGCCGCCACGCCGATCAGCACCGCGCCCGCCGTGGCCCACAACACGTCGACCAGCAGCCAGCGCAGGTAGTGTTCGCCGGTATCGACCACGCCCAGCATGCCGAGGCCGAGCATGACGAAGGGGAAGGCGCTGCCATCGTTCATGCCAGCCTCGCAGGTTAGGGTGAAGCGCAGTTGGTCCTTGTCGCCGGCGTGGCGCACCTGGACGTCGGTGGCCAGCACCGGATCGGTGGGCGCCAGGATGCCTCCGAGCAGGACGGCGGCGCCGGCCGGCAGCTGCAGCACGTAGTAGCCGAACAGCGCCACCAGCCCCACCGTCAGCGACATCGACAGCCAGGCCAGCCGCAGCGGCGCGTCCCAGCGCTTGCGCTTGAACGGCACCGGCATCTTGATGCCGGCGGAGAACAGCGAGATCAGCAGCGCGGTCTCGGTCAGCACTTCCAGCAAGGCCGATTGCAGCTTGGGATCGAAGCCGAAGATGTTGAGAAAGGTCGGCCCCAGCAAGACGCCGACGCCAAGGTAGACGATGGCGGAGGTGAAGGGCGACTTCGAGACCGTGGAGGCCGCAAGTCCGCGCGCCAGCATCAGGCAGCCGACGAGCAGGAACCATTGAGTAGTGTTCACACGCTTTCCTTCGCAGTGACGAGTCAGATGCTAGGCGCGTTTCGTGTTGAGGTCTGTGGGGTAGAGCACCCTGCGCGTAGCGGCAGGGGCGGGAAGGGCGCCGGCGAGGCAGGTGGCCTCGCCGGGCAAACAGCGGAATTATTTCAGCAGGGAATGCTTGCGGGCATAGCCGAAGTAGATGGCCAGGCCTATCACCAGCCAGATCACGAAGGCAACCCAGGTGAACCAGCTCAGGTAGGTCATCAGCATGACGCAGAAGATCACGGCCAGCGCCGGAATCACCGGCACGCCAGGGCAACGGAACGCGCGCTTGAGGTCGGGACGCGTCTTGCGCAGGATGACCACGGCGATCGAGACCAGGCTGAAGGCGGCCAGCGTGCCGATGTTGATCAGCTCGGTCAGCACGTTCAGCGGCACCACGGCGGCGATCAGGCCGAACACGATGCCGACCAGCCAGGTCGCGAAGAACGGCGTATGGAAGCGCGGGTGCACGGTCGACAGGCGTTTAGGTAGCAGGCCGTCGCGCGACATGGCGAAGATGATGCGGGTCTGGCCGTAGGCCATCACCAGGATCACGGTGGTCATGCCGAGAATGGCGCCCAGATTGACGAAGCCGGCGAACCATTTTTCACCGGCCACTTCCAACGCCAGCGACACCGGATGGTCGATGCCCAGGAACTGCTTGTACGGCACGATGCCGGTCATGATGGCCGAAACGATCACATACAGGACGGTGCAGACGGCCAGCGAACCGATGATGCCGATAGGCAGGTCGCGCGACGGGCGCTTGACTTCTTCGGCGGCCGAGGTCACCGCATCGAAACCGATGAAGGCGAAGAACACCAGCGCGGCGGCGCTCAGCATGCCGTTGTAGCCAAACGGTAAAAACGGTTTCCAGTTGGCCGGCTCGACGTGACGCGCGCCGACGACGATGAACAGTATCACCACGCCGATCTTGATGGCCACCATGATGTTGTTCAGGCGGGCCGATTCACGCACGCCCCAGCTCAGCATGGCGGTCAGGATCAGCATGATGCACAGCGCCGGCAGGTTGATCAGCGTATGCACGCCGGGCAAGGCGCCGGGCGCGGCCGTGAGCTCGACCGGCAGGTTGATGCCGAAGCCGGCGATCAGCGACTGGAAGTAGCCGGACCAGCCGACCGACACGGCCGAAGTGGCCAGGCCGTATTCCAGCAGCAAGTCCCAGCCTATCATCCAGGCGGCCAGTTCGCCCAGGGTGGCGTAGGTGTAGGTGTAGATGGAGCCGGCCACCGGCACGGTGGAGGCGAATTCGGCGTAGCAGAGGGCGGCGAAGCCGCAGGCGATCGCGGCGACCACGAAGGACAGGGTCAGCGCTGGGCCGGCCGTCACCGCGCCGGTGCCCGTCAGTACGAAAATACCGGTGCCGACAATGGCGCCGATGCCCATGAGAATGAGGTCGAAGGGACCGAGTACTTTCGCCAGGCCGCCGGGTTTGCGGCTGTTGGCGATCATATCGTCCAGGTTCTTAGTGCGAAAAAGGCTCAAAATGGCTCCAGTTTTATTTTGGTTATCTCCGTACCCGAGTCTGTGCCTTGTGGGCGCTCGGGCGACGGCAAATAATACAGTAAGTTTCTGGCTCTGCCGAGAGAGTTATGTTGTTAATAACGATGAGATATATAGCAGGAAACGATCCTCCAGTTTGCCAAGGTCCAGGCCGGTGATCTCGCCGATGCGGCGTAGCCGGTAATCCAGCGTGTTGCGGTGCACGTGCAGGGCTTCGGCGGTGGCGGCCGGGTGACCGTCGTGTTCAAACCACACATTGAGCGTGCGTTGCAGTAACTCCTTGTTTTTATCCTGCGCCTTGAGCCGGGCGATGGGCAGGCGCAGCTGGGCCGCCTCCCAGCCCGAACCCAGCCCCGACAGCAGCACCGGCAGGGTTTGCTCGTAGTAGCTGAAGCGGGAGCGGCGCGGATGGTGGGCGCGGCCGATGCGGGCGGCGGTCTGCGCGCTCTGGTAGGAAATCGCCACCCCGGCCATGCCGGACTGGGCGATGCCCATCGTCAGCGCGTGCGGCTGCTGGCATTCCTCGTGCAGGATGGCGGCCAGCGCTTGCAGCTGGCGCTGCGGCCAATGGGCGTCGTCGGCGGGCGGGGCGTCGTAGAAGTCCAGCAACACCAGCTGGTGCGCGCCGGCGGAGGCCGTCAGCGCCGACGGCTGTCGCGCCAGCATGCGCAGTTGCAGGCGCTGGAGTTCGCTGAGCGCCTGGTCGGTGCCCATGGCCTTGTCGTCCAGTTCCAGCAGGAACACCAGATGGCTGCGCTCGAAATTGACGCCCAGCCGCCGCGCCCAGGCGGCCAGGTCGGCCTCGCGCGCCGTTTCGTAGCGGATCAGGCTGAGCACGAAGGCTTCGCGGTAGCGCGAATCGCGTTGCAACTCGCCGGCCAGGTGGGCCTGTTCGAGGATCATCTCCGCCGTCAACCGCACCAGTTCGCCGAACTGGCGCACCTGGTCCGGCACGCCGCTCAGGCCGACCGCGCCGCAGACCTGGCCGTTGACCGTCAGCGGCAGGTTGATGCCGGGCTGGGCGCCGTGCATATTGCGGGCGCTGGCGCTGTCGATCTCCACCGTCAGCCGCTTGGCCAGGGCCAGCATGGCGCCGGCGTGCAGCTCGCCGATGCGGGTCGGATTGCCGCTGGCCAGGATGGTGCCGTTGGCATCCATCACGTTGACGTTGTAGGGGATGATCTTCATGGTCCGGCTGACGATGTCCTGGGCCAGCTCGGTGCTGAGTATGTACATAGGCGTTTCTCCTCGTCCTACATTGTGCCAAAGAACAAGGAATTCACATAAATTCAGTGCTTGCAAACGCATTTATTGTGCAGATGCCCAACAAATGCCCGATCTGGGCCGGAATTATGGTGCGTTTGGCCGATGTTTTTTCGGCGTCGATTCCAGATAATCGTCTGCACAGACTACCTATAAAAACCAAGGAGACAAGCATGAACACCACCACCACCGCCACGCCGTGGCCGGCGGCGTCCGTCCTGGACGGCGCGTACAAGAAGGCCAGCTGGCACCTGATACCGTTTATCTTCATCTGCTACTTCTTCAACTACCTGGACCGCGTCAACGTCGGCTTCGCCAAGCTGGAGATGCTGGACGCCCTCCATCTGAGCAATACCGTGTACGGATTGGGTGCGGGCATCTTCTTCATCGGCTACGTGCTCAGCGGCGTGCCGAGCAACCTGATCCTCCACAAGATCGGCGCCCGACGCTGGATCGCGACGATGATGGTGGCCTGGGGCGCCTTGTCGGCCTGCATGCTGTTCGTGCACAACCCCACCTCGTTCTACGTGCTGCGCTTCTTTACGGGCGTGGCCGAGGCCGGCTTCTTCCCCGGCATGGTGCTGTACTTCACACACTGGTTCCCGGCGCAGAAGCGCGGCCAGGTGATGGCGCTGTTCATGTCGGCGATACCGATTTCCGGCCTGGTCGGCGGTCCGCTGTCGGGCTGGATGTTGCAGCACTTTTCGGCCGGGCAGGGCGGCATGGCTGGCTGGCAGTGGCTGTTCCTGCTGCAGGGCTTGCCGACCGTGATCCTCGGCGTGGCCGTGTACTTCTACCTGAACGACGGCATCACCCAGGCCAAATGGCTGACCGCCGAAGAAAAAGGCGCGATGCAAGCGGCGCTGGTCGCCGACGAACAGCAGCGCCAGGCCAGCAGCGACGTCGGCCAGACCTTCTCGGCCGTGCTGCGCAATGGCAGCGTGTGGATGCTGGGCGTGATCTACTTCTGCATCCAGATGGGCGTGTACGCGATCAACTTCTGGCTGCCGTCCATCATCAAGTCGCTGGGCTACCAGAGCTCGTCCACGGTCGGCTGGCTGAGCGCGATTCCCTACCTGTGCGCCGCCTTGTTCATGGTGTGGGCCGGCCGCTCGGCGGACCAGCGCCGCGAACGCCGCCTGCACGTGTCGCTGCCGATGGTGATGGGCCTCACCGGCCTGATGCTGGCGGCTAACTTCTCCAGCAACGCGCTGGTCGTGATGGTCGGCCTGAGCATGGCCACCATGGGCGCGCTGGCGGCGCTGGCGATGTTCTGGTCCCTCCCTGCCGCCTTCCTGGGCAGCGCGGCGGCGGCCGGCGGCCTGGCGCTGATCAACTCGCTGGGCCAGATCGCCGGCTTCGTCAGCCCCTTCCTGGTCGGCTGGATCAAGGACGCCACCCAGAGCACCGATACGGCGCTGTATATTTTGTCCAGCGTGCTGCTGCTTGGTGCGATACTGGTGCTGCGCGTACCCGCCAAACTGGTCAACCGTTGATAGAGTTCTTCGATGAAAATAGTCATAGCGCCCGATTCGTTTAAAGAGAGCCTGACCGCCATGGCGGTCGCCAACGAAATCGAGGCCGGCTTCCGCGAGTTCTTCCCCGACGCGGAATACGTCAAGCTGCCGGTGGCCGACGGCGGCGAAGGCACGGTGCAGGCGATGATCGATGCCAGCGGCGGCCGTCGCGTGGAGCTGCAAGTGTCCGGCCCGCTGGGCGAGCCGGTGGCGGCGTTCTACGGCCTGATGGGCGACGGCGCGACGGCGGTGATCGAAATGGCCGCCGCCAGCGGCCTGGAACTGGTGCCCACGGCGCAACGCGATCCGCTGCGCACCAGCAGCTACGGCACCGGCCAGTTGATCCGCGACGCGCTCGACGCCGGCGCCCGCCGCTTCGTGCTGGGCGTGGGCGGCAGCGCCACCAACGACGGCGGCGCCGGCATGGTGCAGGCGCTGGGCGGACGCTTGCTGGACGCGGCCGGCCGCGACCTGCAGCCCGGTGGCGGCGCGCTGGACGGCTTGCAGCACATCGACCTGTCCGGCCTGGACGCCCGCATCAAGGACTGCGTGTTCGACATCGCCTGCGATGTCAGCAATCCGCTGGTGGGGCCGCAGGGCGCTTCCCATATCTTCGGCCCGCAAAAGGGCGCCACCCCGGCGATGGTCGAACGGCTGGACGCCAACCTGCGCCACTACGCCGACGTCATCGCCCGTGAGCTGGGCCGGCAGGTGGCCGACGTGCCGGGCGCCGGCGCAGGTGGCGGCATCGGCGCGGCGATGCTGGTGTTCCTGGGCGGTAGCTTGCGTCCCGGTAGCGAGATCGTCACGGCGGCGGTGGGCCTGGACGCGGCCGTGGCCGACGCCGACCTGGTCATCACCGGCGAAGGCCGCATCGACAGCCAGTCCATCCACGGCAAGACGCCGATCGGCGTGGCCCGCGTGGCGCAGCGGCACGGCAAGCCGGTGATCGCGATCGCCGGCTGCCTGGCGCCGGGCGCCGCCGTGGTGCACCAGCATGGCATCCATGCGGTGTTCGCCGCGGTCAGCCGGCCATGCACGGTCGAGCAGGCGCTGGCCGAGGCGGCGCAGAATGTGCGCAGCGCCGCCCGCAATATCGCGGCCGTGCTAAGCCTGGGCGCCAGGCTGTAGCAGACTGTAGCACTGGCGGCGCTAAGGGCCGCTCATCTGTGCTAGAGTCGTTCTCGTCCCAGTCACCGACGTCGAGAATGAAGCCAGTCGTCCATCGCCCCCTGCCATCGATTCGAACGCAGATCTACACACTGGTGTGGGCCTGCGCTTTGCCGGCCGTGGTCGGGATCGCGCTGCTGGCGAATCATTTCTATCAACGGGAACGGGCCCAGATCCAGCAAGGAGCGCTGGTCACGGCGCGCGCATTGATCCAGGCGGTCGACCGCGACCTCAATACCGGCATCACCATGGCGAAGGCGCTGGCCAATGCGCCCAGCCTTGACGATGGCGACCTAGCGGCGTTCTACACCTTGGCCAACAAGGCTTTGCGTCCTGAATTCCCCGGCTTTAATTTCGTGCTGAGCGACCGCGATTCGGTCCAGTTGCTGAACACCGTGCGCCCTTTCGGTCCGACGCTCGCCGATCCCGCCAGCCGCGAGCGGATCCGCAAGGTGTTCGACACCGGCCAGACGGTGATCTCCGACGTCTTCATCGGCGGCGCCTTGAAGCGGCCGCTGGTCGCCGTGCATGTGCCGGTGACCAGGGACGGCAAAGTAATCTACTGCCTGTCGGTTGGCTTCGTGCCGGAGCGCCTGGGCATGGTGCTGCGGGAGCAGAACCTGCCTGGCGACCGCGTGGCAGGCATCTTCGATTCGAACGGCGTGATTGTGGCGCGATCGAAGGATGCGGAACGCTATGTGGGCAAGCCCGGATCGGCCTCGCTGCGGGCCAGGATGGCCGACGGTGGCGAGGCGACGTTTGAGTCGGTGACGTTGGACGGCACGCCGGTCTATTCGATGTACAGCAGTTCGAAGATGTCCGGTTGGGCGGTGGCGATCGGCGTGCCGCGCAGTACGGTGCTGTCGGAGATGCTGGCCTCGATCCGGTGGATCATCGTGATCGTGGCCGGCCTGCTCGGCGTAGGGTTGGGTGTCGCCTGGTATTTCGCCCGCCGCATCAACTATTCGGTCAGCGCGCTGTCCCGCGCCGCCAGCGCCCTCGGCAAGGATGGCGACCTGCGGCTGGAGGACGTGAAGCCGGTATTCCGCGAAGTCGACGACGCCGTCCGCACCATGCAGGCGGTGGAGTCGGAACTCCAGCAGTATCGCAACCGCCTGGAGAGCGCGATCGAGGAGCGTACCTTGCAGCTGCAATCGGCGCAGCGCGAAGCGATCAACAAGGAACTGCGCACCCGCACCGTGATGGACAATGTCGGCGACGGCATCATCACCATCAATGCCGCCGGCGTCATCGAAACCTTCAACCATGCGGCTTGCGGCATTTTCGGCTACACGCCGGAGGAAGCGATAGGCAGCAACATCATGCGCATGATGCCGGCCACCATGCGCGGCGCGCACCATGCAGGCATGGCGCGCTACTTGGGGGGCGGCGTCCCCGCCGTGGTGGGCAAGAACAACGTCGAGCTGCTCGGCCTGCGCAAGGACGGCGCCACGTTTGCGCTGGAGCTGTCGATACGCGCGCTGCTGATCGATGGCCAGCAGCTGTTCGTCGGCATCGTGCGCGACGTCACGGAGCGCAAGCGGGCCGAGAGGGAGTTGCGGCTGGCGATGGAGCAGGTGCAGATCGCCAGCGCCGCCAAGGATGTCTTCGTGGCGAACATGAGCCATGAGCTGCGCACGCCGATGAATGCGGTGCTGGGCATGGCGCACCTGCTCAATACCACCGGGCTGTCGCCGGAGCAGGGCCGCTATCTGGAAATGATACGGGCTTCGGGCCAGTCCCTGCTCGGCATATTGAACGACATCCTCGACTTCTCCAAGATGGAAGCCGGGAAGATCGAAGTGCATCCGGTGCGATTCCTGCTGGAGGAAGTGCTGCATTCGCTGGCCAGCATCATGAGCGTCACCGTCGGCGAGAAGAACCTGGAACTGTGCCTGGGCGTGGAGCCGGACGTGCCGCGCGCGCTGGTCGGCGATGCGCTGCGCCTGCAGCAGATCCTGGTCAACCTGGCCGGCAATGCCATCAAGTTCACCGAACAGGGCGAAGTCTCGGTGCTGGTGGAGCGCGCCAGCGGCCAGGGCGCGTCGCTGCTGCTGCGCTTCACCGTGCGCGATACCGGCATCGGCATGAACGATGAACAGTTGGCGCGGCTGTTCACGCCGTTCACGCAGGCCGACCTGTCCACCACGCGGCGCTACGGCGGCACCGGCCTGGGGCTGACCATTTCCAAAGGGCTGATCGAACTGCTGGGCGGCGCCATCGAGGTACGCAGCGCGGCCGGCACGGGTAGCGCGTTCACCTTTACGCTGCCGATGAAACAGGCCGATTCGGCCGAGGCGCCAAGGACTGGCCGGCGCCGGCATCTGCTGGTGGTGGACGACAATTCGACCAGCCGCGACTTCCTCGGCAAGACCATCCACGCCTGGAACTGGAGCTGCGACGTCGTCGCCACGGGGCAGGAAGCGCTGGCGTTGATACGCTCCGGCCGCGTCTACGATGCGGCGCTGGTCGACTGGCAGATGCCGGGCATGGACGGCCCGGCCACCATGCGCGCGGTGCAGGAGGAATCCGGCACGCCGGTGATCTGCATGGTCAACGCCTACGGCCGCAGCAGGCTGGTACAGGACATGGCCGGCGTCAGCGCGCCGGTGTTCCTGACCAAGCCGGTGACGGCGTCCAGCCTGTATGACGCGGTGCAGACCGCGCTGGCGCATCGCCAGGAAGATGTGGCCGACGTTCCGGCCGTGGCGGGCGCCATGGCGCTGGCCGGCGTGCGGGTGCTGCTGGTGGAGGACAATCCGATCAACCAGCAGGTGGCGAAAGGCATATTGGAGCTGGCCGGCGCCACGGTCACCCTGGCGGAACACGGCGAGAAGGCGCTGGAACTGCTGCGCGGCGATCTGCGCTGCGACCTGGTGCTGATGGATGTGCAGATGCCGGTGATGGACGGCTTTACCGCCACCCGCGCGATCCGCGATGAACTGGGCTTGACCTTGCCGGTGATCGCGATGACGGCCGGCGTGATGGAGTCCGAGCGCGAACAATGCATCGCCGCCGGCATGGACGATTTCATCGGCAAGCCGGTGGACGTGGAGCAGATGTTCGCCACCATCGCGAAGCACCTTTTATAAAGTGCGCAGGCGCTCGATATACCATTCAGGAAAACCGTATTCGCGGGCCGCTGCAATCAGATGGCCAATATATTCGGCATCCGCAGGCTGATCGCCGCGCGACGGCGGGATGTAGCACATGGCTGGCAGCAGGCCGCCGAGGCGCGATTCCACCAATACCGCTTCCGGCAGAAAGACGCCGACGCCGCTCATCGAGTACAGGCGTTCGAGTTCCTGATGCGTCGCATGCACCAGAATGCCGTAGATCGAGTGCTGATCGGAACGGCTGATGTAGGCATGCGGGCAAAACGCGATGTCGAATCCGGAAAGCCTTACCACTTCGATGGTTTCGGGTTGAAAACCACCGCGTGCCAATACGTCCCGGCGGATGAAGCTGCCGTAAAAAAATACCGGAATCCGTTTGGCGGTCGCTGCAGGTGCAAGGGTAGACATGTTTTATTCCCGTTCAAAGTTCGATGTCGAGATGATATATTGACCACATGACATCGATCCGCCAAACCCTATCGCCCAAGCGCCAACATGATGAAGCATCCTGGCGCGTGCTGGCAAAGCGGCATGAGCCTGGCTCCGTCCTGCCGGAGCATAAACATCAAACCGGGCAATTGGTATTTGCGCTATCTGGTGTGATGCTGGTGCGGACCGGCTCGATGCTCTGGTCGGTGCCGCCGCAACGCGCGTTGTGGGTTCCGGCCGGGCATCTGCACACGATCGAGATGCTGTCGCCGGTCGAGATGCGGACTGTCTATTTCCGTCCCGAGCTGATCGCGGAATGCGACGGCTTCCTGCGCAGGTCGGAGGTGCACGCGGTGGTGGCATCGCCGCTACTCAAGGAGCTGGTCGTAGGACTGTTCGATCTGCGGAATGCGCCGGACGCGCTGTGCTTGATGGCGCGCCTTTTGTTGTGCACCTTGCGTGAGACATCCTTGCTGCCAAGCTATCTGCCCATGCCCAAGAACCAGCGGCTGCATGGAGCATTGACGAAGCTTCTGGCAAACAATGACTGGCATTGGACCGCGCAAGAGATAGCAGCATACGCCGCCATGTCCGAACGCACATTCAGCCGCCATTTCAATGCCGATGTCGGCCTGAGTTTCCGGGTCTGGCGACAACGTGCCCGCATCATTGCCTCGCTTGACATGCTGGCGTCGAACTGCTCCATAAAATCCACGGCCCATGCCATGCAGTTCGCCACCCCGGCTGCCTACACCGCAGCCTTTCGAAAACTGATAGGCTGCGCGCCGAATGTGTTCCGGAACGAAGACCAAGGCGGCATGCCCGCCGGGCGGCGGAACTAGAAGAAGGTATTGACGGCGCCGCGCACCTTGTAGTCGTCGTCCACGGTCAGCAGCAGCGGCCATTTGTCGAACGTGGTGCAGGGGTGCGAGATGCCGCAGCCTATCAGGTCGCCGACCGCCAACTCGCCGCTGATCGGATGATCCTCCGGCAAACGCAGATACGCGTGCTGGTCGTTCATCTTCTCGATGCGGCATCCTTCCGGCAGCGCCGTGGGCTTGTCGGCGCCGGGACGGTGCGATACCAGCGCGCGCGGCAGCTCCATGTCGTAGGAGGCGTCACGCTTGCCCATGCCGAGGATGGCCAGCGTGGGCTCGGGCCGCGACAGCACCATGCTCCAGACCTCCAGCGCCGGCCGCAGACCCTGTCCAGGCGCCAGGCCTTCGCGCGCGTTCAGCTGCTCGATCAGGCCGTGATAGAAGCCGTGGTCATTGGTCAGGTAGCAGCCGCTGCGCAGCACCGGCAGCACGGGACGGGACAAATTCTTCACCTGCGCGAAGCCGCTGGCGACAAAATCGAAATAGGCCGAACCGCCGGCCGACAGCAGGATCTCGCCGCGCTTGAACAGCTGCTCGGCGTCGGCCTGGCGCAGCAGGTCGGACAGCTGGGTGACGAACTGGCGGACCGCTTCGTGGTCCCGGTCGCGGTCCGGACCGACCAGCAGGCCTTCATAGCCTTCGATGCCGGCCAGTTCCAGTCCTGGCGCGGCGGCGACTTCGCGCGCCAGTGCCAAGGCCTCGTCCATGCTGCGGCAGCCGGCCCGTTTGCCGGCCAGGCCCAATTCCACCAGCAGCGGCAGCGGCCTTTCCATGCGTTGCTGTTGCGCCGCCTGCGACAGGCGCGCAACGCCGGCGCTGGAATCGACCAGCGCGTAGAACTCGAATGACGGATCGCGCTGCATCAGCGTCAGCACGGCCTTGATGTCGGCCGGCGCCACCAGCTGGTTCGCCAGCAGCACGCGGCGCACGCCGTAGCGGTAGGCGACCTGCACCTGCGCCGCCGTCGCCAACGTCATGCCCCAGGCGCCGTTGGCCAGTTGGGCGTTGAACAATTGGGGGCTCATGGTGGTCTTGCCGTGCGGCGCCAGCTGCACGCCGTACTGCTCGCAGAAGCGGCGCATCCATTGCAGGTTGTGCTCCAGTGCGGAGGTCTTCAGCAGCGCGACCGGGAAGCTGGTGTCGGCGCGCAGCACGTTCCACTGGCGGGCGCCGATGTCGCCCTGGCGCAGCGGCTGCGTGATCGGCAGGCCTTTCACGCCGGGGTGCAGCAGTTGATCTTCCAGTTTCATCATGGTGGCGGTGCGATTCAAGTGTGGCTCCTGCGGTCGAAAGTGTGTAACGTGGCGCCCAACGCCTGAAGGCGGTCGCGGCGCAGCATGCCGTAGTTGTAGAATCCGAAATGACGGATGCCCAGTTCCCACAAGCCTTGCAGGGCTTGCGGCAGTTGCGCGCCGTCGGCCAGGTCTGGTGGGCCGGGACGCAGGATGGCGCGGATGCGGTCCGGGGCGCCGATGCGGCGGATGCAGTCCCACGCATCGCTGCTGACCGCTGCGGCGTCAGCCTCGTAGAACGGTATCTCCAGCCAGTCTGCCACGCCGGACAGCGCGCGCAGGTCGGTGCCCTCCAGCCAGCTCTGGGCGGTGGGCCGCTGCACGGTCGCCACCACGGACAACTGCACCTGTGGCGGCATGGCGGCGCGAATGGCGCCGACCAGTTGCGTGACGCGACGCTGCCGCAAGCGGTTCAGCGCGGCCAGGTCGTTATCTGCCAGCAGGTCGGCGGCCAGCCATGCCGCGGCTTGGGTGGGCGTGGCATCGACGGGGGCGTCGAGATAATTGTCGATGTCGCGGCGGATGCGGGTGCGCAGGCCGTCCATGTCGATGTCGGCGGCTTTGCCGGCGGCCATGCAGGCGTCGCAGAAGCACAGGCCGAGCATGGAGTCGAGCCAGAGGTTGCTGCGAACCTGGGCGAATTCATGATGGTAGCCGTGGGCGTAGGGCAGCCAACCCGGCGTTTCGATCACCACGCTGGCGACGCCGCGCGCGGCCACGTCGGCGCTGAGCGCCACCGCATAGTCGAACACCGGCTGCTGCATCGGGCAAAGGCTGTACAGGTAGCCGTCGCCGTAGGCGTTGCGCGCGGTGTACTGGGGGTGTGCGGCGCCAAGGCGGCTGTTGTGCAGCAGTACAGTCCATGCGTGCACCGCGACGCCACCGTTTGCAACCAGTTGGGGCAGCACCGCGCGCAGCGCCGGCTCGGAATGGGCTTGCGGTTTGAGTTCGCCGTAGCGCGCCAGGTCAGGTTCAAAATAGACCACGCCGTCCTCGGGGAAGATGACGCGCGGCCCGCTGGCGGCATGCGGACGCAGGAATTTTCCGGCATGGTAGCTGACGGCGAGCGTCGCGCCGTTCATGCCCAGGCTGCGCGCCTGGTCTACAAAGCGGTCCACATCCGCGATGTCCCACGGATAACAATACAGCGAGGTATGGTTGGGTGAATTCATGCGCGCCATTCTAGCCTATGCTTCGCCGCTCGGTGCTATATTGGACACACCAAATCGCCGACAGGAGTATGCATGCTCACACGCCGCAGTTTCTTTCATGTTGCAGCCGGGGTTGCCGGCGGATCGCTCATTTCGCCGGCGGCGATGGCCGAGCTGCCTCCTATCGCCGAGGCGCGGCCGGAGAATGAAGCCTACTGGGCCAAGGTCGCCGCGCAGTACGATCCGGCGCCGGACTTCATCAATCTGGAGCAGGGTTACTTCGGCATGATGGCGCGTCCGGTGGCGGAAGAGTACAAGCGCAATATCGATTATCTGAACGCGCACAGTTCGCGCTTCCTGCGCCAGCAATTTGACGGCCCGGGCATCGAGGCGATACGGGCGCAGATCGCAGCGGCCGTCGGCGCCGATGTGTCGGAGATCGCCATCACGCGCGGCGCCACGGAATCGCTGCAAAACCTGATCGTCAACTACAAGCAGGTCAAGGCCGGCGACACGATCATGTATGCCGACCTGGATTACGACGCGACCCAATACGCGATGAACGAGCTGGCCTTGCGTCGCGGCGCCGACGTGGCCGTGGTGCGCATCCCCGAGCCGCCCAGCCGCCAGGCCATCCTGGACGCCTACGCGCAGGCGATGCAGCGGCATCCGCGCACCCGTTTGCTGCTGCTGACCCACATCAGCCATCGCACCGGCCTGACCTTGCCGGTGGCGGAACTGGTGCAGATGGCGCGCCAGCGCGGCATCGAAGTCATCGCCGACGCCGCCCAGTCATGGGGCCAGACCGACTTCATGGTGGCCGACCTGAAGGCGGACTTCATCGGCTTCAATCTGCACAAGTGGTTGGGTGCGCCGCTGGGTGTGGGCTTTATGTACATCCGCAAGGCGCGGCTGGCGGATATTGGCGTACATATGTCGGACCAGGATTATGCGGCCACGGACATACGCTCGCGCGTCCATTCGGGCACCGTCAACACGGCCAATATCATGACGGTGCCGGCGGCATTCCGCTTTCATGAGCAGATCGGCGTGGCCAACAAGTCCGCCCGGCTCAAGTACCTGCGCAATTACTGGGTAGAGCGGGTGCGGAACGTCAAAGGCCTGCAGATACTGACGCCGGACGATCCCGCCATGTACGGTGCCAGTACCTCGTTCCGCTTCGCCGGCAAGACCAGCAAGGAAGACAACCAGCGCCTGGCCAAACGGCTGATGGACGAACACGGGATTTTCACGGTGTCGCGCAACGGTCCGCTGGGCGGCAGTTGCGTGCGGGTGACGCCGGCGCTGTTCACCCAGCCGCGCCAGCTGGACCGGCTGGTCCAAGCTATCGCAACGCTCGCGCAGACGTAATCCTGTGCGAGCGTTGCCGGGTTGGCCGCCTCAGGCGACGACGGCCTTTTTCTGGCGCACCAGGTAACCAGTGCCTAGTACCGCCAGCCACACCGGAATCAGGTAGACCGACAATTGCAGGTCCGGTGTCATGTACATCACCACCAGGATACCGGCCAGGAAGGCCAGGCACAGATAGTTGGTCAACGGGTAGCCCAGGCTGGCGAATGCCGTGGCCTTGCCTTCGGCCTTTTTCTGCGCGCGGAAGCGCAGGTGGATCCAGCTGATCATGGCCCAGTTGATGATCAGCGCCGACACGACGAGACCCATCAGGAAACCGAAGGCTTTGCCAGGCATGAAGTAGTTGACGACCACGCAGATACCGGTCGCCAGCGCCGAGACGCCCAGCGCAGCCAATGGCACGCCGCGCTGGTTCACCTTCAACAGCAGCTGGGGCGCGTTGCCTTGTTTGGCCAGGCCGTACAACATGCGGGTGTTGGAGTAGACGCAGCTGTTATACACTGACAGCGCCGCCGTCAGGACTACGGCGTTCAGTACGTGCGCCACCAGGTCGCTGTTCAACGCGTGGAAGATCAGCACGAACGGGCTGCCGCCGGTGACCACTTTCTGCCAAGGGTAGAGCGACAGCAGGATGCCCAGCGCGCCGATGTAGAAAATCAGGATGCGGTAGATGGCCTGGTTGGTGGCCTTGGGGATGGTGCGCGACGGATCGTCCGCCTCGGCGGCGGTGATGCCAATCAGTTCCAGGCCGCCGAAGGAGAACATGATGACGGCCATTGCCATCACCAATCCGCCCAGGCCGTTGGGGAAGAAGCCGCCGTGCTGCCACAGGTTGGCCACGGTGGCTTCGGGGCCGGCGTCGCCGGAGATCAGCAGCCAGGCGCCGAACACGATCATGCCGACGATGGCGACCACCTTGATGATGGCGAACCAGAATTCCATCTCGCCGAATGCCTTGACGTTGGACAGGCTGATGGCGTTGATGATGACGAAGAAGGCCAGCGCGGACATCCAGGTCGGTATCGCCGGCCACCAGTACTGCACGTAGATGCCGACCGCCGACAGCTCGGCCATGCTGACCAACACGTACAGGACCCAGTAGTTCCAGCCCGACATGAAGCCGGCCAGATGGCCGCAGTATTTATCGGCGAAGTAGCTGAACGAGCCGGCGACCGGTTCGTCGACCACCATTTCGCCAAGCTGGCGCATGATGAAGAAGGCGATCAGCCCGGCCACGCCGTAGCCAAGCAGCACGGAAGGCCCGGCCATCTGGATGGTCTGCGCGATGCCGAGGAACAGGCCAGTGCCGATGGCGCCACCCAGCGCAATCAGCTGGATGTGCCGGCTCTTCAGGCCACGTTTGAGTTCATTCTTCCCATCTGCCATCTGATCCCCTGAGTGGTAAGCAAAGAGGACGATTCTAAAGCAAAAGCAGCCCGGTGGAACACAAAAATCGCGCTCATCGGCGCGGTGCGTAAGCCATGCATTCCACCTCGACTTCGCCGCCCAAGGCCAGCGCATTGGCGCCGAATGCACTGCGGGCCGGCAGGCGTTCGGGCTTGAAGTAGGTGACGTAGACCTTGTTGAAGTCGTCCCACTTGGCCATGTCGGCGATCATGATGGTGCACTTGACCACGTCGTTCATGCCGAGGTTGTAGCCTTTGAGGATGGTGGCGATATTGTCCATGGCCTGGCGGGCCTGCGCGTCGAAGCCTTTGACCAGGCCACCGGGACCGGTGCCCAGTTGGCCGGACACGAACACATAGTCCCCGGCGCGCACCGCCAGCGAGAACGGTCGCCCCGGCTCGTTGCCCTTGTTGTAGAAGTCGATGGCGAAGGCTGCGCCGGAAGCTGTGAGGGCCAGTGTCAAGGCCAGTTTGTTCAGGTGCGTACGTGTCATGACGAACTCCCATATGGCCCGCGTCGGCGGCTCAGGCTAAAGAAACTTGGTCTTCTTCAGGTATTTTTCCACATCGCGATAGCTGTCGTCGCTGCCGGAGTAGCGTACCAGATTCCGGGCGGTCTTCAGCCATTCAACCGTCGATGGCTGCATCAGGTCGAGCGCATACGCCATGTCCGCCGGGCCGATAGGCCGTTCCGGATTGCCGGCCAGGATATCGTGCAGCGTGCTTTCCTTGGCGAGATCGATCAGGCCATCGATGTCGGCGCCCGAATAGTGCGGGGTCGCCGCCACCAGCGCCGCCACGTCGATGCCTTCGACCGGAATGTCGCGCAGCTTGAGGTCGATGATGTGCTTGCGCGCTTCCTCGTCCGGCGGTGGCACGAACAGCTGTCGGGCAAAGCGGCCGGTGCGTTTCATCGCCTGGTCGACATCCCACGGCATATTGGTCGCGGCCAGGAATAGCACATCGCGGTTGTCGCGTTCGAAGCCGTCCAGCTGCGACAGGAACTCGTTGACGATGGTGCGGCTATGCTCACTCTGTGCCTTGGAGCGCGAAAAGGCCAGTGCATCCAGTTCGTCGAAAAACAGTACACAAGGTTTCTGGGCGCGGGCCTTTTCGAACAGCTGCGCCAGATTGCGCTCGCTTTCGCCCATCCACATGTTCAGTACTTCGCTGATGCCGACCGAAACGAACGACGCGTTGCATTCGCTGGCGATGGCGCGTGCGATCATGGTCTTGCCGCAACCGGGTGGTCCGTACAGCAGGATGCCGCCACCACCGCTCTTCTTAAACTTGGCAAACAGGCCGGGACGCAGGAAAGGCTCGATGATGTGCAGGCGCAACGTCTTCTTCAGGTCTTCCATGCCGCCGACGTCGGCAAACCGCACCTGTTGCGGGGATTGCGGGCGCAGCGCGGCGACGTTCTGCGCCGGCCGTACCAGCGACAGCGCCGGGGCCGACGCCGGTTGCGCGCGTTGTGCCAGCTGCTCCAGCGCTTCGATCGGTTCAAAGCCGGTATGCTGGCGCGCCGCCACATAGGCGCCCAAGGCCTCGCTCTCGCGCTTGAGCGCCAGCAGTGCTTGTGCCTTGCCGCTCAAGGTGTCGGCGTCGACGCGCTGGCGCTCCGCAAGCTCGAACTGGGTCAGCGCCGCTTGCGCGTCTTCCTCGTTCAGCAGCAGATGGGCGTAGGCGAGACGGTGACCGAGGTTGAAAGGATCGGTGACGAGGGCGGATTCGAGTTCTTCGCGTTTCAGTGCCATGCTGTTTTACAGTCCTGCGCGGCGTTTCAGCCAGCGCGTTAGTAGAGGAGGATAGACCCAGGAGTAGGCGCAATATCCGAGAATAGTCCAGGTGGCGACGCCCGCAATCGTGGGGGCGTCCTTGCGGATCAGGTTCATGGCCAGCAAAGTGATGAAGTAGAACGCTGCCGACGCACCCCAGCCCCAGCGATTCAATGGCCATAAGGGCAGCATGCTCCAGTGGCTGAGGGCATCAAGCTTTACCACCAGCTCCAGGATCTCCTGGGAATGCGGATAAAGCTGCAATAGCTCGATGGCGATGCGCTTGGCTGCGCGGTAGCGCCCCCGGCTGACCAGATAGCTGACCAGCATGCGCGCCGTGGTCTGGCTATCGGGATGGCCGCGCATCAGATTGGCCAGGCTGGCCGCTTCGGCGCCGCGGCGGCCGTCGATGATGTCGCCGATCAGGCAGGCGGTCAGCGCGAGCTCGTCTTCCGGCTCCAGGCGCAACGCTTCGCGCGCCAGCTCCTTGGCCTTGTCGATGTGAAGCGTGCGATACATCAGCATCGCATAGCGCGCATACTGGAATGCGTCTTCCGGATATTCCCGGAGTAGCTCAATGATGAGGAGCTCGGCCTGTTCCAGCTCTTCGCTGTCTTCGTGCACGTTGATCATCAGCGAACGGGCCGCGTAGTTCAGCGGGTCCTGGGCCAGGATCGTGTGCAGCGTCTGCCGCGCGGACTCCTTGTCGTCGGTCAGGTAGTCAATGTGGGCCGAGACGAACAGCAGTTGATTGTCCTGCGGATATTGTTGAAGCGCTTCCGACAGCAGGGCGCGCGCCTGCTGATAGCGCCGGCGCTCTGTCAACCCATTCAGTTGGACGACATAATCGCGCGGCGACAACAAGGTCTGGTCGCTCATGGATGCACCTCGAGCAAAACGGCGGCGAGTCCCATCGTGGCGCCATAGCCGAGCACCATGCAGACGATGGCCGGTATCCACGGCGATGGTGCTGTGCTGTTGAACAGTGAGGCCGATCGATGCTGTTTTTTATGCAGCAGGTAAAACACCCCGCACAGTCCCAGCGCAAGGGTGCGCGACAGGAATTTTCCGGTATCGCCGCCCAGCTCCTGGCGTAACCACGCGAAGTAGCTGACGTCGTCGCGAGAGCCATAGATCAGCAGCATGAGCAGGACGATGGCGGCCAGGTAGGCTGGAATATCCAGCGTACGGCGCAGCCGCCACGAATTAAGCGTCGAGTACAGTATGAGTGCGGCTGGACCACCAAGAAACGCGACGAAGAAACTCGATCGGATCGAATACAGTGAGACTGGGGGCCCTGAGGCGGACAACGAGGGAGTAAGCAGGTGTTCGCGCATGAAAGTGATGTAAAAAGCAACCGCCCATATTACCAAAATTTCCAGGGCAGTGGCTCAATCTTCAGTGGAACAGGTGGTGTTCTGCATGACTTGCTGCGTCACTTGTTGCAACAACTCTTTCAATTGCGTCACGATGGCGAGGGCGGCCGCCACCTCGCTGGCGGCCTCCGTTCGCGCGAGGTGCTCCAGATCCTCGCACAGATCGGCCATGCGGCAAGCGCCGACACTACGCGCCGCCGATTTGATGCGGTGGCCCAGTTCGCGCACCCTCTGCACCTCGCCCTGCGCCAGCGCAGCCTCCAGGTCGCGGATACCCTCCTGCGAAGAGAGCAGGAATTTAAAGGCGAATTTTCGCACCTTGCGCGGATCGTCGCCAAGCAGCTCCGCCAGCACCGACAAGTCGATCACGGCCGAGTCGCCCTCGAAGGAGGATTTGAGTGCCGGCTCCGGCAGCTGCGGCCGCCGCAGCTCCGCCGGCGTCACTCGCGCAGGCAGCCAATTGGCGACGGTCTGGTACATCAGCGCCGGCTGGAAAGGCTTCGAAATGAAATCGTTCATGCCGGCGTCGATGCAGCGCATCCTGGCTTCGGTGGTGGCGGTGGCCGTCATCGCCAGCACCGGGATATGGGTCAGTTGCGGGTCGGTGCGGATGTGGCGGGTCGCTTCCAGCCCATCCATGAGCGGCATCTGCAAGTCCATCAAAACGCAGTCGAAGTCGGACTTGCGCAGCAGTTCCAGCGCGTCGGCGCCATTGCTGGCGAGGCTGACGGTGACGCCGGCTTCCTCCAGCATTTCCTGCGCAATTTGCTGGTTGAAGATATTGTCCTCGACCAGCAGTATGCGGGCCGCCTTCAACGCCGCCATCATGGCCGACGTGCGGGCGCTGGCCAGCAGCTCGCCGGCGGCGTCGCCGATCTGGTTGATCAGCGCGGGCACGGTCTGGTACGACACGCCGAGGTGGGCCGTGAACCAGAACGTGCTGCCGACCCCGGGCTGACTGAGGACGCCGACATCGCCGCCCATCAACTGGGCCAGCTCCTTGCAGATCGCCAGGCCGAGGCCGGTGCCGCCGTATTCCCGCGTGGTCGACGTGTCGGCCTGCTGGAAGGAGACAAATAATTTCGCCATTTCCGTATTGGACAGGCCGATGCCCTGGTCGCTCACTTCGAAACGCACCAGGCAATCGTTGGCGTCGCCGACCATCTTGCGCACGCGGATCTCTATCCGGCCTTGCTCGCTGAACTTGATGGCGTTGTTGGCGTAGTTGATCAGCACCTGGCCCAGCCGCAGCGGATCGCCCACCAGCACCGGCGGCAAGGTCGGATCGAGGTCGAACACCAGTTCCAGGTTGCGGGTGGCCGCCTTCGGCGCCACCACCGTGGTCAACGTTTGCACCACCTGGTCCAGTGAAAAATCGATGTGCTGGATCTCCAGCTTGCCGGCCTCGATCTTGGAAATGTCGAGGATGTCGTCGATGATGCCCAGCAGGTGCTCGCCGGCGAAGCGGATTTTTTCCAGATAGTCGCGCTGGCGCGGGTCGAGCTCGGTCTTCAACGCCAAATGGGCCATGCCGATCACGCAGTTCAGCGGCGTGCGGATTTCGTGACTCATATTGGACAGGAACTGCCCCTTGGCTGTGCTCGCCGCCTCGGCCAGCTGCTTGGCCTGCTGCAGTTCCTTGTTCTTGGCCTCGAGCTGTTCCTCGTAGTGCTTTTCAGAGGTCACATCGTGATAGATAGTGACGAAACCGCTGATCGCACCGTCGATGCCATAGATGGGGCGGCCTATGATGTTCAGTACGACGCCATCCACCCTGGCGCGCGTGAAATTGTGGGGCTGGAACTTCAAGCAGAGTTCCACCCGGCTGGCCACCATGGTGTCGATATCGCCTGGCCCGTAGTCGCCGCGCAACGCGATGTAGCGGAACACTTCGGCCATGGTGACGCCGGGATGCATCACCTCAACCGGAAACCCCTGCAATTGACAAAAGGCGGGATTCCAGAACCTGATGGTCAAGTCGCAGTCAACAATGGTGACGCCAACCGGCATGTATTCCAGTGCAGCCGCCAGCCTGGGGAAATTCAACCTGATGAACTCTTCACTTTGAATCGTCGATTCCATAGGTCGATCATCCATGAGCGGGATCAAGAGAAAACTTTAACCCATCTCACCACGGTTGTCAGGTCAAATCTTAGGCTTGCCGTGCTGATCAGCGGCGGCGCTCTCCGCCGCCATGGCGTGCCTGGCCTCCTGCCTGACCTTGGCGCGGCGCTGTTCCGCTTCTTCGATCTGGGCGATCTGCCGCTCCAGCAGTTGGATGGTGCGCTGCAGGTCTTCGATTTCCTTGGCCAGTTGCAGGCGCGTCGCCGGATCGGGGGCGTTCATCAACTGCTTCTGGAGCAGGGCCACTTTCTTGCGCAACGTCTTGATGCTCTTGAGGATAGTGCTGATTTGGTCCTGCGCGCTGGTGCTTAATTCCGTGCGGTGCGCGCTGCCCGATGAAATGCTCGATACCATGATCTCTTTCCGTGTTGATTTTTTACCATGGTAGTCCAATTCAGCGCCTACTGCCAGCCATTCAGGCAGGGAGGTATTAGCAGCAGCAACGCCAGCGCCGCGTACGCGAGTTGCAAGGGTATCATCCACCTGGCCCAGGTAAGCCACGGAATCCTGGCCAGTGCCAGCACGCCGACCGTGATGCCCGACGTCGGTATCATCGGCGTGGTGAACTCGCCGAACTGGTAGGCCAGCACCGCGGTCTGGCGCGAGATGCCCACCAGGTCGGCCAGCGGCGCCATGATGGGCATGGTCAGCGCGGCCTGGCCGCTGCCGGAGTGGATGAAGAAATTAATCACGCTCTGCATGACAAACATCTTCTGCGCGGCGAACACCGGACTGCTGGACGACACCAGCGGCATCAGCGCGTGCAGCATGGTGTCGATGATATGGGCGTCCCGCGCCAGCACCATGGCGCCGCGCGCCAGCGCGATCACCAGCGCCGTGCCCACCAGGTCGCGGGCGCCGTGGATGAAGGCCTCGGTCAACTGGTCTGAAGTCAGGCGCCCCGTCAGTCCGACCACGATGGCCATCGCCAGGAACAGCGCCGCGATCTCTTCGATGAACCAGCCGTAGCGCACCACGCCCAGCACCATCGCCGCCAACGTGGCGGCGAAGATCCACAACACTGCCTTGTGGGTGCCTGACATGTCCAGCACTTGTTCGGTCGCGGTCTGCGGCGTCAGTTCAACGCGTTTTTGCAGGTCGAGGCGGTAGGTCGGGCTGCTTGCCGGCGTTGCCTTGATCCTGGCCGCGTACCACATCAGGAAGCCGATCGTGACGGCGGTGGCGACGGCCCATACCAGCAGGCGATAGGCCATGCCGGAGAACAGCGGCACGCCGGCGATGCCCTGCGCAATGCCGACATTGAAGGGATTCAGAAAAGCCGCCGCAAAGCCGACTTGCGAACCGAGGAAGGGAATGGCGACGCCGACGATCGAATCGTAGCCCAGCGCAAGCGCCAACGGTACGAAGATCAGGATGAAAGGGATCGCCTCCTCGTTCATGCCGAAGGTCGCGCCGCCCAGCGAAAACAGCGTCACGAACATGGGTATCAGCATCGCCCTGACCAGCGGTGAATCGGCATGTGCCCGGGCGATGGTGCCGATCAGGGCGTCGATCGCCGCGGTCTTCTGGAGCACGGCGAAGGCGCCGCCGACGATCAGGACGAAGCCGATGATTAGCGCCGCTTCGGTGAAACCCTTGATCGGCGCCATCAGCAACTGCACCAGGCCTTGGGGATGGCCGGCCACCACATGGAAACTGGATGGGTCGACCAGCTGCCGGCCGTCGACGGCGTGAGTGTTGTACTGGCCCCCGGGCACCAGCCAGGTGGCGGCGGCGATCAGCACCAGGATCGCGAACAGCAGCACGAAGGTGTGCGGTAGTTTGAGTTTCATGGTCACAGGCTCAGTAAAGATCCGGCGCGGAACGCCGTGCGGCCGGCGACTTTGCCGACATTCATGCCGCGCAGGACGTGGCGGTGCGCGCTGCGGCCGAAAAATATACCGGCGACCTGGCAGCGCAATTCGGTGGTTTCGCCAGTGACCGGGTCGATCAGTTCCGCGAGCACGGCGCCCGCTTCGACGCGCGCGCCCAGCGGCTGGCGGTAGACCAGGATGCCCGCATGCGGCGCCAGCAAGGGCTCCACTGCTTCCAGCGGCGACGGCGCGCACAGCGCCTGCGGCAGCGGCGCCGCCGTCAGGTCCGGGCAGTCGATGATGCCGTTCAGGGCCAGGAAGCGCAGCAAGGCCTCCGCGTCGCCTTGCGCCAGCTGGTGGCAAACGTCCATCTCGCCGCGCAGCTCGATGGTCGCTGCCAGGCAGGCGGGGGGGATCGGATAGCGTTCGCCGAAGTGGGCCGCCAGATCCCACCACAGCCGGCTGCATGCCTCGTCGAACGGCTCGCCGCCGGCGGCCATGGCCAGCAGCGTGGCCTGGGAGCCGATCAGCGCCGCCAGCGGAGCGATGGCGGCGGCCAGCGGCGTGCCCGCGTAGACATGCATGACAGCCTCGTTGTCGCAATGCAGATCGAGCACGATGTCGGCTTCAATTGCCAATTGCAGCAGGGTTTTCTTCAGGCTCTCGCTGTCGGTGGCGGGGTGCCAGGCGGCGAGGGCGGCTGCGGCGTGCCGGCGAATGACGCGGATATTCGCTTCCGCGTCCTGGCCCAGCCGCCCCTCCAGCGAGAGCTTCAATTCTTCCGCCACGTGGCGATAGGCGCGGTTGAAGTTGGCGCCGGTCGCCAGGTCGAAGCGGCCGAACGGCATGCCGTGGATGGCTTGCGACAAGCCGATCGGGTTGGCGGCGGGGACCAGCACCACCTCGCCGCGCAGTTTGCCGGCGCTCTCCAGGGCCTTCAGTCGGTTCCGCAGGTGTTGCGCCACCAGCATTCCCGGCACTTCGTCCGCGTGCAGCGAGGCCTGGATGTAAGCCCGCTTACATCCGGCGGGACCGAAGTGGAAGCTGTGAAGCTCGAAGGCGGCACTGCTGTGCTGCGCCGATAGGGCGTGTGTTTGCATTCTCATGGCGATGGGATGCCCGGCGTGGGGCAGGTTGTTGGATTGCGGTCGATTATGTATCGTAATTTTCACAAAGTAAATAAATGTAAGCCAGTTTTCAAAAATTGGTTGAGTTTTGTTTTCCCCGTTGCTACAGTTGCCTGAAAATAGGATTCCAAATTTTTCGAAAATGTAAGTATGCTTACGGTCTTTCGGAAAAGGAGAGCTGTATGACTAACAGTAAATCAGCAAACAAAACCGTGATGGCAGCGCGCAGTTCGTCGGCGGATGTCGCTTTCGCCCAGTCGTCGATTGGCCACACGCTGTCCGGGGTGTTGGCCGAAGGCTCGACCTCGAACCGCAGCATCGCCGACTTCGTGCTGCGCAATCCGATGCGGGTGACTGCGCTGAAGATCGATGAGATGGCGGAGGGATGCCAGGTGTCGACGGCCACCATCAGCCGTTTTGCGCGCGATATCGGTTTCGCCAACTACGCCGCGATGCGCAGCGCCGTGGCCGAGACGTTGCATTCGGAGATGCAGCCGGTCGACAAGCTGCGACACACGATAGAGAACCGCGAAGGCTCCGCATGGCCGGGTGATCAGAGCATGGAGTACGCGCTGGCCAACATCACCGCCACGCGCAATGCGCAGTCGCAGTCGGAGATGGTGCAGGCGGTGCAAAAGCTTAGCCGGGCGCGCACCGTGTATGTGCTGGGCTTCGGCCTGTCGTCTTACCTGGCCGGCCTGCTGTCGCTGCATCTGCAGCCGTTTTGCGCGCATGTGGTGGAGGCTGCGGGACAGGGCGGCACCGAGGTGGCTGCCGGCCACCTGGCCAACATCGGTGCCAACGATGTGCTGGTGGTGATCTCCTTCCCGCGCTATGCGCTGGACGTGATCCGCCTGGCGCAGTATGCGCGCGATCACAAAGCCTGCGTGATCGCGATTACCGATGCGCCGGCGTCGCCGCTGGTGGAAGTTTCGGAACATGTGCTGTACGCCAACAGCGGCCATGCCGTGCTGCCGAGCAGCTCGACGGCGGCGGTTGCGGTGATCGAGGCGCTGGCGGTATCGCTGATGGTTTCGAACAAGGACAACGTAGAAAAGGCCGCGCGCTTGACGGAGGCGATATCCGCCTACCTGTATGGCCCCGCGAGCAGCAAGAACACCAGGAACGCCGGCCGCGCCGGTACTACAAAGGTGAAGAAGCGCACCGCGAAAAGCGGAGCCACATAACCGCATCAAACTTCAACAGGGAGTTGGGAATGAGTCTGCATCAGATAGGAACGGCGCCGCAGGCGCAACGGTATAACAAGCTGGCGGGAGCGATCCGGCTGGCGCTCGGCATGACGGCGGCCATCGGCCTGCCGGGCCAGGTCGCGCACGCCCAGTCCTCGGACCTGGGCCAGAAAATACAGCGCGTGGAGATTACCGGTTCTTCCATCAAACGCATCGACGCGGAAACCGCGCTGCCGGTGCAGGTCATTCGTCGCGAAGATATTGACAAGAGCGGCGTCACCACCGCCGCCGAACTGCTGAAGAATATCAGCGCCAATACCGCGCCGCTGTCGGACGGCGCCAGCATCACCGACGGCACGTCGGGACAGCGCGGATTCAATGGCGCCAATCTGCGTGGGATCGGCGTGTCGTCCACGCTGGTGCTGCTCAACGGGCGCCGCCTCGCCAACTTCGCTTCGCCCGGCGACAACGCCGGCGTCGACTTGAACAATATTCCGGCGGGCGCGATTCAGCGGGTGGAGGTGCTCAAGGACGGCGCTTCGGCGATCTATGGAACCGATGCGATCGGTGGCGTGATCAACTTCATCACCCGCAAGGACTATACCGGGGTTGAGCTGAATGGCTCGATGGCCGGCACGCAGCAGGGCGGCGCCGGCAAGCGCACCGCCAGCATCAGCGCCGGCCATGGCGACCTGACCACCGACCGCTTTAATGTATTCGGCGTGCTGGACGTGCAGCAGCTCGATTCGTTGCGCTCCAGCCAGCGCGACTTCATCAAGAACCGCCCGCTGGCCGCCAATCTGCCGGCCCTCATGTCCAGCAACACCTATCCGGCCAATATCGACATCAATGGCGCGCAGCGCAATGCGCTGATCGCCGCCGGCGTGCTGCCGAAGGGCGCCACAGCCACCCGCATCAACCCCAGCGCGCCCAATTGCGCGCCGCCGGCAACGGTGTATGCGCCCAAGGGACCGGGAGGAGCGCTGGGCTGCAGCTACGACTACATGGAAGATACCGAGATCTATCCGGAAGCGAGCAAGATCGGCTTCATCGGCCGCGCCACGTTCCAGGTGCATCCCGACCATCAGGTGTTCCTGGAATTGGTGCAGTCCGAGGCGAAATCCGATTATGTCTTGAGCCCGAATCCGCAGCGCATCCGCAGCCTGCCGGTCAGCCTGCTGCCATCCCTGTACCGGGCGGCGTTGAGCGCGCCGGGCTTGCCGGCGACCTTCAGCGGTATCCGCTATCGGATGACCGAGGCGGGCAACCGCAGCAATCAGGTGACCAGCGACGCGCAGCGCATTGTGCTGGGCGCGGCGGGCACGGTGGCCGGGTGGGACTACGACGCGGGCTTGTCGCGCGCGGAGAACAAGGCGGTCGACAAGTACGTCGACGGTTATGTGCTGTACGATAAATTCGACGCCGGCGTGCGTTCAGGCGCCATTAACCCGTTCGGCCCTTCGTCGCAGGCGGGGCGTGATCTGGTCAACAGCATCAAGGTCAACGACGAGGCGCGCAAATCGAGGGGCACGTCGACGCAGGTGGATGGCAAGGTCTCGACCACCTTGGCCAGCCTGGAAGGCGGCGACCTGGGACTGGCGATCGGCGCCGAAGGCCGCCGCGAAAACACCACGTTCACGCCGTCGGCGCTGCTGCTGTCGAATAACATCGCCGGCGACCGCGATTCCGGTCTGGCTGCCGGCTCGACCACCGATCTGAAGGCCACCGACGACAGCCGCACCGTGTACTCGGTTTATGGCGAGATTAATGCGCCGTTGACCAAACAACTGGAACTGCAGGCGGCGCTGCGCTACGACCATTACAGCGAAGTCGGCTCCACCACCAATCCCAAGCTGGGCGTGCGTTGGGCGCCGGTGAAGCAGCTGGTGCTGCGCGGCTCGGCCGGCACCGGCTTCCGCGCGCCCTCGCTGTCGGACTTGAAGCGGCCCACCACCTATGGCAGCGCGTCGAGCTTCCTGACCGATCCGGTGTGCGTGAAAACGGGCCTGGACAGCATCGACGGCTGTACCGACCAGTATCCGGTCGAACGCCGCTCCAATCCGAATCTGAAGCCCGAGAAGTCGCGCCAGTTCTCGCTCGGCGTGGCGTTCGAGGCAAGCCGCGAGCTCAATCTCACGCTGGACTACTGGGACATCCGCAAGAGCGACGTTATCAGCACGCTGGGCGAACAAATCATCGTCGACAATGCCGCCAAATACGAAGGGAAGTACATCCAGCGGGACGCCGACGGCTATATCACCAACATCGTTCTGCAAAAGGAAAACCAGGGGAAGTTGAATACCTCCGGCCTGGATCTGGGGATCGACTACAAGAGTGCGGCCGGTGCCGCGGGCCGCTTCAGCGTCAATATGACCGGCACGCTGGTCCTGCAGTATGAGCGCCAGTTTGGTCCGCTGGAACCGCTGCGCAGCAACCTGGGGTCGTTCCTGAACGATCAGGTGATACAGAAGTGGCGCCACAGGATCAGCTTTGGGTGGGATCGCGGCCCGTTCGGCCTGACGCTGGCGAATCAGTTCTCTTCCGGTTACGTGGATCAGAACACCACCTACGATCCAGTCAGCGATACGGTGCTGCCGTCGCGCCGCGTGAAGCCGTACTCCCTGTGGGACCTGACCGGTAGTTGGACCGTGAGCAAGCAGTTCAAAGTGCGGGCGGGGATTCTTAACCTGGCCGATACGGCGCCGCCGTACTCCAATCAGGCATACTACTTCCTGGCCGGGTATGATCCCACCTACACCGATCCACGTGGAAGAAGCGCGTTTGTCAGTGTAAATTACGCTTTCAAGTAATCTAGCTTTACCGGCGGCGCCGTTCCGACGCCGCCGGTGTCAATTGGGAATATCGTATGGTTCGTTTTCTTGGTTTGCTGGCGGCTGCCGTCATGTGGTGCACGCAGGTAGTCGCGGCGGACGTTGCGCCGCAAGGCTCGCTGGTCATCGTCGGTGGTGCGCTGCGGGCGGATAACGCCGTGGTCTGGCAGCGCGTGGTGCAGCTGGCGGGCGGCGCGGGTGCGCGGATCGCGGTGCTGCCCAGCGCCGCCGCCAACCCCGAGCGTTCCGGCGCCAACCTGGCCGGCTATCTGAATCGTTATGGCGCGTCCGCGTTTGTGGTGCCGGTGTCGGTCAACCTGAAGGATCGCGACTATCGCCGCGACGCCGACGACGCAGCCCTGGCCGCAGCGATCCGCGCGGCCGGCGGCGTCTACTTCACCGGCGGCGACCAGGCGCTGATCACGCAGGCGCTGGTTCGTCCGGATGGCAGCCGCAGCGCGGTGCTGGAAGCGATCTGGGATGTCTACCGGCGCGGCGGCGTCATCGCCGGCAGCAGCGCCGGCGCGGCGATCATGAGCAGCACCATGTACTACAACGCCAAGACCGTGTTCGGCACGCTCGCGCAGGGCGTCAACGACGGCCGCGAACTGGCGCCGGGACTGGGCTTTGTCGGCAGCGACGTCTTTGTCGACCAGCATCTGCTGGCGCGCGGCCGCTTCGCCCGCATGCTGCCGGCCATGCTGAAGAAGGGATACAAGCTGGGCCTGGGCATCGACGAGAATACCGCGATGGTGATCAATGCGGCGCGTGAGGTCGAGGTGCTGGGTTACCAGGGCGCGCTGCTGCTCGACCTGTCGCAGGCGACCAGCGAGGGCGGCAAGGAGTTCAATATCTCGAATGTACGCATCAGCTATCTGGATCGCGGCGACCGCTACAACCTTCGGACCCGCCAGTTCACGCCGTCGGCCGACAAGGTGGAAGGCAAGGTGGATCCGCAAAAGCCGGCCATGAGGGAGCCGGTGTATTCCGCCGATATCCTCGGCCACAACGCCGTGCTGGTGATGATGGAAAAGCTGATCGACAATTCGCAGGCCGAGGCGATCGGCATCGCCACCGCCGCGCCGGGCCAGCCGCGCCAGGACCTGGGCTTCGAGTTCAAGTTCAGCCGCCTGGTGGACAGCGTCGGCTACGCGTCCGCAAGCTCGGAGAGCTATTCGATCCTGAACCTGCGGCTCGATGTGCGGCCGCTGCAAATAACACGGCCCTGGTACAAATAGGGCGTTTGTTTAGCGGTTTCGCTAAACAAGTGGCTTGCATGAAGCCATGCGGTTGACCGGTGCGGCGTCCAGCGTTATAAAGTTGGATCGCCCCTACCTCTGGAAGCCGAATGCACGCCACCAAACTGATATCTGCCGGCGCGATCGCGCTGGCGCTGGTCCTTCCTGTCCTTCCTGCCATTGCCGCGGAGCCCTCCAGCCCTGCCGCCGCCGTCGATGTGTTCATCGGCACCGGCGGCGACGGCCACACCTTCCCCGGTGCGGCGCGGCCGTTCGGCATGATCCAGCTGAGTCCCGATACGCAGGTGCGGCCGTTCCGCCAAAGCTATCCCTGGGCCGCCGGCTACCGCTACGAGGACGACAGCATACTGGGCTTCTCGCATACCCATTTCTCCGGCACCGGCCATTCCGACCTGGGCGACCTGCTGCTGATGCCATACAGCGGCGAGACCAAACTGGAACCGGGCTACCCGGAGCGCCCCTTCAGCGGCTACCGCTCACGCTTCAAGCACCAGGATGAACATGCGGAACCCGGCTACTACGCCGTCAGGCTGATGGACAACGAGGTCGATGTAGAACTGACCGCCAGCGAGCGCGTGGGCCTGCATCGCTACCGTTACGCCAAGGGCGCGGAGGCCAAGGTGATACTGGACCTGCGCAGCAGCATCTACGACTACAAGGCCAAGAACCTGTGGTCCCGCCTGCGCGTGCGCGACAACACCCTCATCACCGGCATGCGCGAGACGCGCGGCTGGGCCGCCGGCCGCCAGCTGTACTTCGCCATCGCGTTCTCGCATCCACTGACATCGCGCGCCTTGCGCAATATGGAGGCGGACGTCGAGTACAAGGGCTTCGCCGGTCCGGGCAGCGGTCCTGGCGACAAGGCCATGGTCGAGGGCAAGGCGCTGGTCGGCGCGCTGGACTTCGGCGTGCCGGCCGACGGCCAGCTGGAAGTGAAGGTGGCGATTTCCGCCGTCAGCGAGGAGGGCGCGATCGCCAACCTGGGCGAGATGCCGGGCTGGGATTTCGACGCCGAACGCGCCAAGGCTTCCGCCGCCTGGAACGAGGCGCTGGGCGCGGTGGCGATCGAAGCCGCGCCCGACATGCGCAAGATGGTCTACACGGCGCTGTATCACAGCATGCTGGCTCCGAGCCTGTTCATGGACCGCGATGGCCGCTACCGTGGACCGGACAACGAGGTGCACCAGGCGCAGGGCTTCCGCTACCACTCCACCTTCTCGCTGTGGGATACCTATCGCGCACTGCATCCCTTGCTGACGCTGATCCAGCCGGAGCAGCGCAATGTGGACTTCGTGCGCTCGCTGATCGAATCGCAGAAGGCCAGCCCGTATGGCATCCTGCCGGTGTGGCAGTTCCACGGACTCGAGACCTGGTGCATGATCGGCTATCACGCCGTGCCGGTGATCGCCGACGCCTACATGAAGGGCCTGAAGGGCTTCGACGCCGAAGAGGCCTTGAAGGCGATGACCAGCAGCGCGGAATATGGCCCATACGGCGGCCTTCAGCACTACATGAAGCTGGGCTATGTGCCGATCGACCTGGAACCGGAGGCGGCGTCGAAGACGGTGGAATACGCCTTCGACGATTGGACCATCGCCCGCATGGCGGAGAAGATGGGCAAGAAGGATATCGCCGCGCGTTACTACAAGCGGGCGCAGAACTACCGCAATTCCTTCGACACCAAGACTGGCTTCCTGCGCGCGAAGAAGTCCGACGGCAGCTTCCGCGAGCCGTTCGATCCGGTGCTGTCCAACTTCGGCAGCGACTACACCGAAGGCAGCGCGTGGCAGTATTCCTGGTATATGCCGCACGATAACGCGGGCCTGATCAAGATGCTGGGCGGCGATGCCGGCTTGCAGAACAAGATAGACATGATGTTCGACGCCAAGGTGGACGAGAAGGTGTATGCCCACATGGAGGATATCTCCGGCCTGATCGGCCACTACGCGCACGGCAACGAGCCTTCGCACCACGTGGCCTACCTGTACAACTACGCCGGCGCGCCGTGGAAGACGCAGAAGCGTTTGACGCAGGTGGTGGCGTCGCAGTACAACACGACGCCGGCTGGCCTGTCGGGCAACGACGATCTGGGTCAGATGTCGGCCTGGCTGGCCTTTACGGCGCTGGGATTCTATCCGGTGGCGCCCGGCAGCAACGAGTACGTGATCGGCCGTCCGTTCCTGGACAAGGCGGTGATGAAGCTGCCGAACGGGAAGGTCTTCACCATCCGCAGCGTGGGCCTGAGCGCGGAGAACGTGTACGTCGCCGGCGTTACGCTGAACGGCAAGCCGCTGGCGCAAACCTTCCTGCGCCATGACCAGATCACGGCGGGTGGCGAGCTGGTATTCACCATGGCCAGCAAGCCGAATGTCGAATGGGGCAAGGGCAGTACAGCTCGTCCCTACACGCAGACAGCGTATTGAGTTGTTTTAGCCCGGCAAGTGCAGATTGCACTTGCCGTTTCTTTTAGCCTTGATTGATAGCGCTATCATCTCAGCGTGCACTCGGCGCCACACTTGCTGCGCCGCAGCATGGAATATTCTTTACAACGCCTCATGAATCGCTAAACTACACGACATGTTAGCGCTAACAACGAAGAGGCAAGTATGAACAGTAGTGCAGTGAGTCGGTGGGTTGTCATGGGTGTCAGTGGCTGCGGCAAGAGCGAAATCGGTTCGCGCCTGGCCGCTGAACTAGGCCTGCCGTTTCTTGAGGGCGATAGTTTTCATCCGGCGGAAAACGTCGCCAAAATGTCGGCCGGCATTCCGCTCAACGACGACGACCGCGCCGGCTGGCTGTTGACGCTGCAAGGCAAAATCCGTGAGGCGGCGCAGCGTGGCGACGGGCTGGTGTTGTCGTGCTCCTCGCTCAAACGCCGTTACCGTGATCTGCTGCGCCAGGCCGACCCGGACTTGCGCTTTGCCCACCTGAGCGGCGAACGCGCCGTCATCGAAGGCCGGATGCAAGCACGCACAGGCCATTACATGCCGCCCAGCCTGCTCGACAGCCAGTTGCGCGACCTTGAACCATTGCAGGCCGACGAAGCCGGCCTGCGCCTGGACCTGACCTTGCCGCCACAGCAGCTGGTCAGTCTTATTTTGCAGTACCCATAGCCGCAGCAATAGCGGGCAATCCATAACTCATCTGGAGATACCATGAAAACAACAACGACCACCAAGATTCCAAAACGACGCTGGGGCATAGGCGCGCTGCTCGGCATGGGTGTATTGATCAACTACATCGACCGTATCGGCTTGTCCGTCGCCGCGCCGCAGATCAAGGAGCTGTTCAACCTGACCCCGGTCGAACTGGGCCTGCTGTTCAGCGCCTTCGCCTGGTCCTACTCGCTGTTGCAGATTCCGGTCGGCATGGTGATGGACCGCTTCGGTCCTACCCGCGTCGGCCGTTGGGGTGCGTTCCTGTGGGGCGTGGCCGCGACCATCACCGCGTTTTCCAGCGGCTTCGCCGGCATCTTCGCCGCCCGCATCCTGCTGGGCATCGCCGAGGCGCCAGCGTTCCCGGTCAGCGCCAAGGCCACCGGCTACTGGTTCCCGCGCAATGAACGCGGCATGGCCACGGCAATCTTCGACGCCGCCGCCAAGTTCTCCAACGTGATCGGCGTGCCGCTGCTGGCGCTGACCATCGTTACCTTCGGCTGGCGTTGGGGTTTCGGTCTGACCGCTGTGCTCAGCTTCAGCTACTTCATCGCGTTCTATGTGCTGTACCGCGACCCTAGCGCCGATCCCAAGCTGAGCAAGGAAGAGCTGCGCTACATCCAGGAAGGCGGCGCTGCGCCCGAAGGTCCGTCCGATGCCGGCGCGCTGAACATGCTGGGTTATCTGCTGACCAAATCCAAGATCTGGGGCCTGACCATCGGCTTCGCGGCGTATGGCTACTCGTTCTACCTGTTCCTGACCTGGTTGCCTGGCTACCTGGTGCAGACCATGCACATGAGTATTCTGAAGTCGGCGGGCTTTGCTGCGATCCCCTGGCTGGTGGCGACGGTGGCCGACCTGTTTGTGGGTGGCTGGCTGATCGATCACCTGATCTCGCGCGGCAAGGACGAATCGCTGGTGCGCAAAGGCGTGCTGGTATGCGGCATGGTGCTGGGCCTGGCCGTGTTCGGCGCCACGCAGACCACCGATCCGGTCTGGGCAATTTTCTGGATCTCGATCGCGCTGGGCGGCCTGGCTTCTGCTGCGCCGGTGGGCTGGTCCCTGCCATCGCTGATCGCTCCCAAGGGCGGCGCCGGCACCATCGGCGGCATCATGAACTTTGCTAACAACCTGATGGGCGCGGCTGCACCTATCGTCACCGGCATGATCGTCGGCGCCACCAATTCCTTCACCAATGCCTTCATGGTTGCCGGTGTGATTTTGGTGATTGGCATAGTCTCCTTTGTCTTCGTACTCGGCAAGATCGAAGCGATTCCCGACCCCGTACGTTCTTAAATCCCCGGAGACAAAAATGAAAAAAAGCATATATGCGCTGGGTGCGCTCGTCCTTAGCACTTGCAACGGCACCGCTTTCGCGCAAACCAATGTGACTTTCTATGGTGTGATGGACATGGGTATTTCCCAGGACCGCGGCGGCATCGCCGGCACCTCGACCCGCGCCACCAGCGGCATGGCGACCCAAAGCCGATGGGGCTTCCGTGGCAGCGAGGACCTGGGCGGCGGCGCGACGGCCTTCTTTGTGATCGAAGGCGGCATTCACGCCGACAACGGTAGCTCCACCCAGAACAACACGCTGTTCGGACGCACCAGCATCGTCGGCCTGGGCAGCAAGTACGGCGCCGTTTCCATCGGCTTGCAGGATACGCCGTTGTTCACGACGCTTAACACGATCGTCGATCCATTGCGTAACGGCGTGGCACGCTCGAACAATCTGATGGCTTCGACCGGTTTCCGGGCCGGTAACTCGGTGTTGTACCGTACGCCGACCATCAAGGGCTTCAGCGCGGACGCCATGTACGTGGCAGGCGAAGTGGCGGGCGACCAGAGCGCCAACCGCGCGCTGGGCGGCTCATTCGGCTACAGCAATGGACCGCTGAATGTGCGCCTGGCCTACCACAACAAGAACAACGACACGGCGACGCTGAAAAACACCAGCACGGCGCGCAATACGCTGCTGGGCGCAAATTACGATTTCGGTCCGGCCAAGGCGTGGTTCGGCTATGGCGTCGACCAAGGGCTGAACAGCGCACCGCTCAATAGTTCGGTGATTAATTTCGCGGGCCCGGCGCCGGTTGCGTCCACGGACAGTACGGACATGCTGCTTGGCGTGTCGGCGCCGTTTGGCGTCAGCACCGTTGTTGCGACTTACATCCGCAAGAACGACCGCACGGTACGCAACCAGGATGCGCAGCAATACGCGCTGGCCTATATGTACGCGTTCTCGCGCCGCACCGACATCTACACCTCGTATGCGGTGATACTCAACCACAACGGCGGCGGCTACACGGAAGGCAACAGCGAGGAACCGGGCATCGGCAACCGCCAGCTCACCGTCGGATTGCGTCACCGCTTCTAGGCGTTACAGCAGGTCGATGCCGAATCGACGCACCAGCAGCGCAAACAGCCCGAAGCAGACAATCGTGATGACGATGCAGGCCAGCAGGGTCGGCCAGAAGCCGATCCTTGGCAGCAGCGCGGGAAACGCGAGGAACATCGGCAGCGTAGGCACCACATACCAGAAGGTGTACCACGCGTGATTGGCGATTTTCTGCTCGGGTTGTTTTTCAACATACAGCCAGATCAGCGCAAGCAGCGTGACCAGCGGCAGCGCGGCGATCAGGCCGCCGATCCGGTCGCTACGCTTGGCGAATTCGGAGACGCCGACCACGACGGCGGACGTCAACAGATACTTGATGATGAGCCAGGCCATTACTTATCGCCCTCTGTCGCGACAAACGTCAGGCGGTTGCCGGATGGATCCTGGATCGACATCTCGCGGGTACCCCATGGCTTGTCTTCGACACCGGGGCGGGCGAACTTGAACTGCTTGGCGATCAGCTCGGTATGGAATTCGTCCAGCCCATCGGTGGCGATGCGGATCGCGCCGCCGGGATTGCAGTCGCCGAAATGCTCGGTCAGGTGCAGGATGCAGTCGCCTTTGGAGACTTGCAAGTACAGCGGGAAACCTGGTTCGAAGCGGTGTTCCCAGTCGATCTTGAAGCCGAGGAAGTCGACATAGAACTCGCGCGTTTGCGCTTCATTGCAGCTGCGCAGGATAGGGGTGACGTGGCTCAGGTTCATATGGAAAGTTCTTTCATGCCTTGCGGCGTGTTGATGTGCGCAACCAGGCGCGGCTGGTCGCCAGGCCGGTATTCAACCACATCCGACAGCGCGAGGGAAGTCAGCAGGGCGGAGACCCGCTGCGGATCGGGATGGCAAATCTCCAGTTTTGCCAGCGACAGGCCTTGGTCGGTCAGGCCGGCGGCCGGGTGTGGATGGTCATCCCATTTGATCAATGCCGGCGCCACACCATCAAGCGCGATGGAGCCGTCGGCCGGTATGGTGATGAGCCAGTTGCGCTGCCCGCGCGACATCGGCTCCACCAGGCCCAGATCCTCGGTGCTGGCAGCGGCCGTCGAGTGGATGTCGCCTGCGCTCAGCACCCAGGTGCGTAGCGCCGGCTGGGCATCCGTCGCCAGGTCGTCGAGCGCGAACCAGCGCGGTCGTCCGGGCGCAGGCGCTTCGGGATTCGGTGCGATGACTTCCAGGAACAGCGCGTCGCCCAGTCGCAGCAGCAGGTTGTGCGTGCCCATGCGCGGATGCTCGCCGCCGGGCTGCGGCGTTGCGCCGAGTGTGTTGAAAACGAAGGCCGCGCCGGCGGCCAGCGTGGGCGCGGTGACGGTGATGTGATCGATGCGGCTCACACTGATGCTACAGGTGCTGGTCGATCAAGACGGGATTGCCGTCCGGGTCGGTGAGGATGATGCTGGCGGGGCCGGTGGTGCTCTCGTCGGCTTCGCTGTCCAGGCCGACGCCCAGCGCCTTCAGCTGGCGCTGGATCTCGCGCACGTCGGTGAAGCCGTCCAGCGCCTTGGCGTTCTGGTCCCAGCCCGGATTGAAGGTCAGCATATTCTTCTCGAACATGCCCTGGAACAGGCCGATGATATGGTCGCCGTTCTTCAGGATCAGCCAGTTCTGTGCGGCGTTGCCGCCGAACTCCTTGAAGCCCAGTTTTTCATAAAAAGCCCGCGAGGCGGCCAAGTCCTTGACCGCCAGGCTGATGGAAAATGCGCCGAGTTGCATGTCGATCTCCTCATATGGACGATCGGTCAACTCTAGCACACAGGGGCCACTCAGTACACTTCCGGCACGATGATTTCGAGCGGCACCGGGCGGCGCACGTAGTCGTCGTGGTACTCGCGTTCCGGCAGCTGGATCGCCGGATGCTCGACTTCCACATACGGCATCTGCTGCAGCAGATGATGGATGCAGTTCAGGCGCGCCTTCTTCTTGTCCACGCCTTGCACCACCCACCACGGCGCTTCCGGGATGTGGGTGCGTTCCAGCATGATCTCCTTGGCCTTGGTGTATTCCTCCCAGCGGCGGCGCGATTCCAGGTCCATCGGGCTCAGTTTCCACTGCTTGAGCGGATCGTGGATGCGGCCCAGGAAGCGAGCGTTCTGCTCCTCGTCCGAAATCGAGAACCAGTACTTGATCAACTGGATGCCGGAACGCGCCAGCATGCGCTCGAACTCCGGCACGGTCTGGAAGAACTCTTCGTACTGGTCGTCGGTGCAGAAGCCCATCACGCGTTCGACGCCGGCGCGGTTGTACCAGCTGCGGTCGAACAGCACGATCTCGCCGGCGGCCGGCAGGTGCGAGGCGTAACGCTGGAAGTACCACTGCGTGCGTTCGCGGTTGTTCGGCGCCGGCAGCGCGGCCACGCGGCACACGCGCGGGTTCAGACGCTGCACGATGCGTTTTATAACGCCGCCTTTGCCGGCGGCGTCGCGGCCTTCGAACAGGATCACGACCTTGTGGCCGGTGTGGACCACCCAATCCTGCAGCTTGACCAGCTCCGCCTGCAGGCGGAACAGCTCGCGGAAGTACTGGCGGCGGGCTTCCTTGGCTTCTTCGCTACGTTCGCTCACCATCACTTCGCGGGTGACGGGATCGATCTCGCGGTCTTCCAGTTCCATCTCCAGCTCTTCGTCATAGCTGTCGGTCAGTTCGCGCTGCACGCGTTCCATCAAATCGGTTTCATTCAATCGCATGGTAAATCCTTGGTTCAGAAAATATGAGAGAACAGCCAGAACAGCGAACCCGATAACAGGATCGCGGCCGGCAGCGTCAGCACCCAGGCCATGGCCAGGTTGCGGACGGTGGACCATTGCAGGCCGGAGCGGTTGGCCGCCATCGTGCCGGCCACGCCGGACGATAGCACGTGCGTGGTCGATACCGGCATGCCGTACATGTCGGCCGCGCCGATGGTCAGCATCGCCACCAGTTCGGCGGACGCGCCCTGCGCGTAAGTCAGGTGGGATTTGCCGATCTTCTCGCCGACGGTGACGACGATGCGCTTCCAGCCCACCATGGTGCCCAGGCCAAGAGCGATCGCCACCGCCACCTTGACCCACAGCGGAATGAACTTGGTGGCGTCGTCGAGCTGCTGCTTGAAGGCTTTCAGGTTGGCGGCGGTGTCGGGATCGAAGGGCAGGGCCTTGGTCTTGTCCATCACACGCATCGTTTCCGCCGCCAGGTACATGTCGTTGCGGACGTTACCAACGGTTTCCGCCGGCACCTTGGCCAGCGAACCATGCTGCTTGACCGCCTGGCCGACGTCGCCGATCAGTGTGGCCAGCGCCGGCACCACCGTGGGCGTCAACTCCTTGGTGCGGATGTAGGCCGACAGCACCGGACGCGGTTCGGCGACCTCCGGTACAGCGGGTGGGATGTATTTTTGTAGCGATTGCTGCGTGACCTGGGCGACGGCGACGAACTGGGTCACCTGGTCGACCGGCAGCGCGCGGTTTAGCGCATAGGCCATCGGCACGGTGCCGACCAGGATCAGCATGATCAGGCCCATGCCTTTCTGGCCGTCGTTGGAGCCGTGGGCGAAGGAGACGCCGGTGCAGGTGAGGATCAGCAGGCCGCGGATGTACCAGGGCGGCGGGGTATTGCCGATGGGGGCTTCGTACAGTTCGCGGCTCTTGACGAAAGCGCGCAACGCCAGCAACAGCAAGGCGGCGCAGCCGAAACCGACCATCGGCGACAGCAGCAGCGAGTAGCCGACCTTGGACGCTTGCGCCCAATCGACGCCACTGGTGCCGTCGCGGCCATGCATCATCGCGTTGGCGATGCCGACGCCGAGGATGGAACCGATCATCGTATGCGACGACGACGCGGGCAGGCCGAGCGCCCAGGTGCCCAGGTTCCAGACGATGGCGGCGATCAGCAGCGCGAACACCATGGCGAAGCCGGAGCTGGAACCCACTTGCAGTATCAGTTCGACCGGCAGCAGCGAGATGATGCCGAAGGCGACCGCGCCGCTGGAGGTCAGCACGCCGAGGAAGTTGAAGCAGCCGGACCAGACCACGGCGGCGTTGGCCGGCATGGAATTGGTGTAGATGACGGTGGCGACGGCGTTGGCGGTGTCGTGGAAGCCGTTGACGAATTCGAAGCCGAGCGCGATCAGCAGGGCCAGGCCGAGCAGCATGTAGGGCAGCCAGCTGGTGGCGACCGGCCCGGCTTCGGTGACGTCCGAGCGCAGGCTGTAGGCGCTGAACAGCAGGCCTGCGACCAGCAGCACGACGAAGATCAGGGCAGTGATGGGGGTGTTCTTGCTATCGGCGGGACTGATGCGCGCGGGTTGGACGACCGTATTCATGCCATTCAGCTCCAGTATCAAGGTGGTAGCTGAATGTACTTGTCGAATATGACGGAGGTGTGACGACATTTATAGCAATATTGTCAGAAGTGATAATGCGTGAGTATTTTTTACTGGGTGTCGCTGTATAGTTCTTCAATTCAACAAATTCGAATTTAGGTAACAATGCGAATCAAATTCCTGGCTGTCTGCTCGTTTTTCATGTTGTCGCAATCCGGCTGGGCCGCGTCGGCGCCGAAATATGCCGGCCCGGAGGATTGCCGGGTGCTCAAGCAAAATCCCGTTTCAAATGAATATGTGCGCTGGTCCGGCGGGTGCAAGGATGGCTACGCGGAAGGCACTGGCACGCTGCGCTGGTTTTACCGTGACATCCTAATCTCCACCTACGAAGGCTCCATGGTCAAGGGGGGCAGGCAAGGTCAGGGTGTGCTCGTAAAAACCGGCAGTATTTATGAGGGCGTATTTAATGACGATAAACGTCAGGGATTTGGCAAAATGACCGAACTAGGCGGTAGTTATGAGGGCCTATGGGACGACGATGAGCCGCATGGCATGGGTGTTGTGACCTATCCAAATGGAACCAAGCAGCAGCGGCAGTTTGTGCACGGGATTCCGCAAGAGCAAGCTGAATTTGCCGACCGTACGGAAACCAAATTTACACTGAATGGTGACGCGCACGTTGGATCAAGACTGCCGGACGCACTTGCTTCCGGTCTCAATGTTCCGTTTAATCGCTCATATTCCCAACTCACACTCGCGCAACAACTGAAGGTCAAGCACAACTACGTGTTCCTGGGCTCAACGGATGAGCCGCCCTATCCTGAAGGCGGGCCAGCTGCGATCATCGAGACGATTGCAAGAAGCGTTACGGGGAGGTCTGGAGACCTGGAAATGGATGTACTGATTGACGAACATGGGAAATTCGTTAATGCCACGGTGTTGAAGTCGCCCGATGAGAACGCGACGCAATTTGCAGCTGCACAGTTCGTTAAAGCGAAGTTCAAGCCAGCCGTCTGCGGCGGCAAGCCTTGTGCGATGCTCTATCCGTTACGCATTCGCTTCGACTAGGGCGAGGGTAGGAGCCCCGCTGGCATCGTTACGACTGCTGCTGTTAATTTTTGATGAGCGTATTTTTTAGGATGAAAACGATTGAAGCGAGCATTATTCATCTGCAGTCAGAACCGTCTGAGAAGTCCGACGGCAGAACAGATTTTTTCCAGTTGGCCGGATGTCGAAACCGACTCGGCTGGCTTGGGAAATGACGCGACCGTGCCACTTTCGTCCGAGCAGATAGCTTGGGCTAACATCATTTTTGTTATGGAAAAAGCCCATCGGAATCGGCTCTCCTCCAAATTTCGTTCATATTTGAATGGGAAACGTGTTATCTGTCTTGATATTCCTGATGATTATGAGTACATGCAGCCAGAACTCATCAAACTCTTGGAAGTGAAAGCTGGGAGATTTTTGCGTTCGTCATCTTAGTCTGATGTTGGCCAGCGTATTTATCCACGGCGCGAAAAAAACTACGCACAAAGTCTGCGCCCGAATCAAGAGGGGAAATGGCTGTGAATCCTGTCGAACTTAAGCCGTACGTTATCCTTCTGATCGTTGTGTGCTTGACCGCGGTCACTCTCTCGGCGATCTGGAATGTGCCTTACATTTATACCGTCATCGGTTTCGCGGCTTTGGCCTTCGTGGGACATCTGGTTACCATTGATGATGATCTAGCAGGTGGTTGGAGCAATCCGAACGGGGATATGAAATCGCCGTGGGCTGAGCTGGGAATCAAGGCCATTATCTTGCTAGGCATGATCTGCCTTGCCCTGTTTTCCGGTGCTGCGAATGCGCAGGCGTTCGATCGGTCTATGCTCGACGGCGTATGGGCCGAGAGCACCAACTATCAGTTCGGCTGCAGGCCCGATAACCTGCATCAGCGCCTCGAACTCTCCTCGGATGGGAAAACGCTCACGTTCAAGAACGACCGGAAGTGGAAGGTCGGCGCAGGGGATGAGGTGACACAGTACTCGGCCAGTGTAGTCCGCTCGACAACGAATGTGCTCATCATCAAGTACGGGTCTGAACTCGTGGGCATCCCAGATGAATTTCGCGAGTGGGAAATGCGATTCATTGGACCTGGAACCTACCTTTGGAGAGCTGCATCGTGGCCAGCGAACCAGTTCAACGAAGTCATTGGAGTCAAGTGCAAGCAATGAGGCAGACCTGGTTATTTCAACGGACCCCGAAGCTGCGCGGCGTGCCACCAGGACGATCGGCTTGGATGGAGGAATTATGTATAAATGTCCGCATTGTAAAAATAACTCGATTACTCTTCTTGATCACTTGAGCTCTTTTGGTCGAAGAATTATCAAATGCCCTGTATGCGCAACCAAACTCAGAATCAAGAGGCAGGCAACAAATTACGTATTCCCTGCCTTTTTGTTTATCTCAATATTCTTGAATCGCTATCAAAAATTTGTAGCTGGCTTACCTGGTCCAATCTTTATCGCGTGCGCATTTGCGGTACTCGTTTTACAAATCAAATTAATTTCCTATGAGGAGTTATAGTGAGGTACGGAATGCTGCCGGTATCGGAAATGAGGCGCATCATTGAACGCTCCTTTTCCGGCACCGGCTTCGACAACCCATGAATTCAATGATCTAGCGAGCTGGGGCTAGCGGCGCCCCTGTCAATCCGTTGTCAGCGGTCTCCTGCGGCACCTCACCCGGCACTGCACGGGTGGCCAGCTCCAGCTCCTCGAAGGCATCGTAGGTCAGCGTCATCAGGCGGTCCGGGTCGGGCACCAGGTCGGTGTCGACGAACAGGGCCAGCTGGATCTGGCCCGCATACGAGATGAAGGCCAGGCCCACGCCCAGTTTGCCCGCTTGCGGCACCCAGCAGATCAGGTCCGTCATTCGCGAGCCGGCCAGGTAGCGGCGGCTGCCGGGGCCTTCGATATTGGTCAGCACCACCGAGCCCTTGGACGTGAACAGGTTCAGCGCGAAGTGCTGCAAGGCGGTCGGCAGGCAGCCGGCGATCGACAGGAAGGCCATCGTGGCGCGCGGCTGGTGCGAGCGTTTGATGGCGGTCATGCGGTCGCTGGACTGGCGCAGGCGCACGCAGGGATCGTCCACATTGGTCGGCAGTTCCACCGCCACCAGTCCAAACTCGTTCCCCAGCTGGAAGGCATTGGCCTTCTCGCGCAGGTTGAAGGTGACGGCGGCGCGCAGCGCGCGGCCATCGGGACGTTGTCCGCGCTCGCCGAGGTAGTTGCGCAGCGCGCCGGAGACGGCCGCCACCCACACATCGTTCAAGGTCACGCCCATGCGCTTGGACATGGCGCGCACGCGGTCCATCTCCAGCGGCGGCAGCCATACCAACTGCTTGGCGCCGGTCATCGGCGCCTTGAACTGGCTGGGCGCGTCGGGCCACAGCACCGACAGGCGCGCCACGTGGAAGGCGATCTTCAGCCACGATACGCCGCGCACCACCGCCGAGCACACGGCGTTTTGCGCCACGGTGGCGCGGTGCGGGTGGCCGACCGGCGAGGGCGTGCGGCCATGTACGCCGTTGTCGTCGGTCAGGTGATTGAGCACGTGCACCAAGCCCAGGCCGTCGGTGATGCAGTGGTGGACGCGGAACACGATGGCATGCCCGCCGTTGACGCGGTCCAGCACCGTCATATGCCACATCGGCCGGTCGCGTTCCAGCGGCAGGTGGGCGATGCGGGTCATGTGGCCTTGCAGTTCTTCGCGGCTGACTTCCTGCGACATCTGTTCCAGCTTGATGTGCTGGGCGATGTTGAACTGGTCATCCTCCACCCAGTGCGGACGGCCGCGCCGCTGCACCACCTTCTGCGTGAAGCGCGGGTAGTTCGGCAGGCGCAGGCCGATGGTGGAAATCAGCCGCTCCATGTCGACCGCACCCTCGAACAGCAGGATGCTGTTGATGACCATTAGGTTCTTGTCGGTGTCCATGCGATGCCATGCATAGTCGCGACGCGTCAATGCCGCCGGTGCTGCGGTTGGTTTGCTCATGTGATGCTGTCTCCTGGTACGGCGTCGAATCTTGGTCGACGTCCGTTTATATTTTTACTGGTCGTGCTTCAGTTTCCTGCTCTGGAACCGGCGCCGCTGCCGCCGCCGCCTCCAACGATTTGGGTGAACGCGGCCGCAGCGCATAACGGTTCAAGCCCGTCATGTGGATGCGGCACAGGTAGTCCGGCCAGTCGATGATGGTCGGGTCGACCGTGTAGCGCGCCCGGTCCTCGCTTCCGAAGCGCTGGGCCAGCGCCAGCAGCGATTTGTTATGGAACACGTAGCGCGGCGCGGTGTAGAACGAGAACGTCAACGCCAGCAGCTGCGTGGTACGCAGTGCTTCGAGCTTGGGCGATTCGCCCGCGCCCAGCAGGCGGCGCACGCCGCTCCACGCTTTCGCGCCCAGGCTCATGGCCCGCAGCATCAACAGGAAGACCGGACGGCTGACGACGCGGAAGCCGTGTTTGGGCTCGTTGTAGAACAGCCGCTCGTAGTTGCGCCAGTTGCGCTGCGATTCTGTCTGGAATAGTTCGATCACGCGGCCGACCGAGATCGGGTTGGCGGAGCCGGTGCAAGCCTGGTAGATGCGCGTTGCGCCCGGATCGGCCAGCGCCTCGGCGCCGGCCAGGATGATGCTGTTGGCGACCAGGTCGGCCGGCACGATGTCGACGATCTCGTTCGGCTTGGCCGGGAAGAAGCTGGTCTTGCCGCGCGCGTAGGCCAGGATGATGGCGTCCGCCACCTTCACGCCTTCCAGCCAGCCGGGCACCGGTTCCTGCAGGGTGCTCTCGATGATGGACGGGCGCACGATGGTCAGCGTCTTGCCGCGCATGGCCTGCATCGCCATCTGCTCGCCCATCCACTTGGTGAAGGTGTAGGTGTCGTTCCAGCCGTGGTAGTTGGCTTCGGCGATGCCCAGCTCCGTCAGGCGGCGCGTCAGCTGCTCGGCGTCGGTGGTTTCGGCCTTGATGGCGGCGACGCGGTGTTGCAGGTGTTTGAGTAAACCGTATAAATCATAATGGCCGTCGGCGTGGCGCGGGATGGCGGCGCGCGCCGGCGTGACATTCTGCTCCAGCATGGCGCCACGGTTGTAGCCGTTGACGTAGCAGGTGGACACCTGCACCAGCGGCGCGTTGCTGGCGCGCGCCAGTTCGGCGACATTCTGCACGCTCAGGGCGTTGATGGCCAGCGCCTCGTCCAGCGCTTCGCGGAAGTTGACGCTGGCGGCGGCGTTGATCACCAGGTCGATGCGGCGGGCCAGCGCGTTGAATTCGGCCAGCGCCAGGCCGAAGCACGGCTCGGTCACTTCGCCGGTCACGCACTCGATGCGCTCGGCGAAGAACTCGGCCAGGAAGCCAGGGCGTTCGGCGCGCAGGCGGTCGAAGACGGAGGAGGTGGCGATGTCGCGCTCGAAGCGGGTGCGGGCGTCGCCGTTCTTCTTGCCACGGCCGCCGCGGATCACCAGCACGATGCGGCCTATGTCCGGCACGCTGCGGATGAGCTTTTCCAGCACTACCTTGGCGAGAAAACCGGTACTGCCGGTAATCAGTACGCGCTTACCGGACAGTGCTGCGTGTACGTTCAATGCTGGTTTCATAGGGGGCTTCTCAGAAACGGTGTCATTACTGCAATGAGCCGATCTTAGAGCGAAACCGGGGAGTGACTGGCGATTTTGCAGTGGCTTTGGAAGCCAAACGCATGGCTGCGCGAGTCATGAGGTGTGAGTACGAGGGAAACGGATATGGCCCCATTTGCAACATTGAGGCATTTGCGCAACGCTCTCTATGTTCCTTGGGAACTCAGCCTGGTCTTACACGGCCATGGGCGGTGCGCCTATACCGCGTCGCGTCTGCCTGGATCAGGATGCATCACCGGCAAGGCCGGCATCCATAAACTTTCCAGGAGACGATCATGACGCAGAATCAAAAGCCACAGGACACCAGCAAACAATCCGGTACGCCGGGCTCGCAGCAGAGCGGTACTCGCGGCGGCAGCCAGCAGCAAAGCGTGGATACCAGCCGCGATACGAAAAACAAGGAAAACAGCGATCCAGCCCAGCGCCAGTCGGGCAGCCGCGATGAGCGGGGTAACCGCGACGAGCGCTAGGCATAGCATCGTCGTTCCCGCGAAGGCGGGAACCCATGCTGAGCCGGCTCCGGGGACGATCTATGGATTCCCGCCTACGCGGGAATGACCGGGGCCGGGTACAGGCCGTGGACGCGGCCGAACAGCCGCGTCAGGCCGAGCAGGGCGTCGATGTGCGGGGTGGCCAGCTGCAAGCGCTGGCCGATCTCGCGCACGGCGGCCACCAGCGCGTCCAGCTCCAGCATGCGGCCGGCCTCGGCATCCTGCAGCATGGAGCTTTTGAAGGCGCCCAGTTTGCGTGTGACCAGGTGGCGTTGCTCGGGTGTTTCGGTGATGCGGCAGTTGATGCGCTCACCGATGATGGCCGCCTCGCGCATGGCGGCGCGGCAGAATTCGGCCACCAGCAGGTCGTCCAGGATGCGGTCCGCCGTGGCGCCGGTGATGGCGGACACGGGATTCAGGGTCATATTTCCCCATAATTTATACCAAATGTCGTAGCGGATATCGGCCGATACCTTGACGTCGAAGCCGCCCAGGCGCAGCAGTGCGCCCAGCTTCTGCGCGCGCTCGGAGTCGCCGCCGGCCGGTTCGCCGATGATCAGGCCATTGCCCATCTTGTGGCTGACCAGGCCTGGCGACGGCGTGGAGGTGCTGGCGTGCACCACGCAGCCCAGCACCTGGCGGTAGGGCAGCGCTGCCGCGACCAGGCCGCCGGGATCGACGCTGGCCAGCGGCTCGTCGCCGATGGCGGCCACGCCCTGTCCAAACCACCAGGGCACGCCGTTCATTGCGGGGAGGATGATGGTTTCAGGTCCGATCAGGGGCGCGATCTGCCGGGCCACGGCGGCCAGGGCCTGGCCCTTGACGGCGATGATCACCACATCTTGCAGCCCCAGTTCGGACGCGTTGTCGCTGGCGTGGGCGGCGGGGGCCTGGATCAGCGTGTCGCCCTGTTGCAGGCGCCAGCCGTGTTGGCGCAGCGCGGCGAGGGTGTCGCCGCGCGCGTACGCGCTCAGGTCACAGGATCGCGCCGCAGCCAGGCGGGCGCCGATAAAGCCGCCGATGGCGCCGGCGCCTACTATGCATACCTTCATTCGATACTCCGGGTGGGGTAAAGAATGAAAGCTTAGCAGAAGTATATGCGTCGTGTGCGGCGCCTGACCCGCAAAGCGCCACAGGGGTCTGACCCCGTACGGGGTCAGACCCCGCCTCGCTTCGGGGGGGGGGCGCTTCTGATGCGACTAATTAGTTGCGGATGTCGAGCGCGCGGTTCAGGCTCAGCGCCGCCAGCGAGCAGACTGCGCCCGACAGCAGGTACAAGCCCACATACGCCAGCCCGAACTGCGACGACACGCCCAGCGCCACCAGCGGTGCGAAGCCCGCACCCACCAGCCACGCCAGGTCGGACGTGAAGGCCGCGCCGGTGTAGCGGTATTGCGCCGGGAAGTTGGCCGTCACCGCGCCGGCTGCCTGGCCGTACGACAGGCCCAGCAAGGCAAAGCCCAGCATGATGAAGGTGTCCTGCGCGCCTTCGCCGCCGTTGAGCAGCATCGGCACGAAGCCGCTGAACACCGCGATCAATATGGCCAGCGAGCCCAGCGTGCGGCGGCGGCCGATGCGGTCGGCGATCACGCCGGACGCCACCACGCCCACCGCCATCAGCACCACGCCCACCATCTGCGTGCCGAGGAAGCCGGTCACCGAGCGCGGCGAGTAAATCGTGATCCACGACAGCGGGAACACCGTCACCAGGTGGAACAGCGCGTAGCTGGCCAGCGCGGCGAGGGCGCCGATGATCAGGTTGCGGCCCTGCGAGCTGGCCATTTCGATCACGCTGGTCGGCTGCAGTTCGCGCTCTTCCAGCAGCTTGGCGTACTCGCTGGTGGAGGTCAGGCGCAGGCGGGCGAACAGCGCCACCACGTTGATGGCGAAGGCCACGTAGAACGGATAGCGCCAGCCCCAGTCCATGAAGTCCAGGTCGCTCAGGTTGCCGATCAGGTACCAGAACAGGCCGGCGGCGATGAAGAAGCCGACCGGCGCGCCGAGTTGCCCCAGCATGGCGTACCAGCCGCGCTTGTTTTCAGGAGCGTTGAGCGCCAGCAGCGACGGCAAACCGTCCCACGAGCCGCCCAAGGCCAGGCCTTGGCCGATGCGCAACACCGACAGGATGAGGATGGAGTAAAAGCCGTTGTCGGCGTATGATGGCAGGAAAGCAATGCCGGCGGTGGTGGAGCCCAGCAGCAGCAGCGCCCCGGTCAGCTTGGCCTCACGCCCGTAGCGGCGCTGAACGGCCATTGAAATCACGGTACCGATAGGCCTTGCAATAAAGGCAAAAGAGAAGATGGTGAACGCGTACAAAGTGCCTTCCAGCCGCCCGTCGAACGGGAACAGCAGCGAAGGGAACACGAGTACGGAAGCAATCGCGTAGACAAAGAAATCGAAATACTCGGAAGCGCGCCCGATGACGACGCCGACCGCTATTTCGCCGGGTGAGATGTGATCGTCGTCCCGTGCATTGATGTTGCGTGCATCATTACCGGCCTGAGATGGTTCTTGGGCGCCAACATGCACGCCGTTTGGTGTAGTCGTAGTGGCCATAATCTCTGTCTCTTTTACGTTGATATTTTTATCACGTATATGTCCCGGCTCCTAGGACAAAGTGTCCAATGGCAAGAACATTCCGTGATTGGTACAGTAACACATCATCCACATACTGTAACGTAGATTACCTCATGATTCCTCCTCTCGCGCGTCGTGGACTGTTCCTCGCACCGCTGTTGTGGCTAGCAGGCTGCAACACGGTCGTGTTGAACCCGTCCGGTGATATCGCAGCCCAGCAGGCACACCTTGTCGTTGTGTCAACGCTGCTGATGCTGTTGATTATCGTACCCGTCATGTTTTTGATTTGCCTGTTCGCCTGGCGCTACAGGAAGTCGAACACTTCCGCTGAATACAAACCGAACTGGGATCACTCGACCAAGCTCGAACTGCTGATCTGGGGCGCACCGCTGCTGATCGTCATCGTGCTGGGCCTGATCACCTGGATCTACACCCACTTGCTGGACCCGTACCGCCCACTGAGCCGCATCGACGAAAACCGTCCGGTGGCCGTCGGCGTCAAGCCGCTGGAAGTGCAGGTCGTGGCGATGGACTGGAAGTGGATGTTCATCTACCCGGAACAAGGCATCGCCACCGTCAACGAGCTGGTGACCCCGATCGACGTGCCGGTACGTTTCCACATGACCGCATCGTCCGTGATGAACGCGTTCTACATCCCTGCGCTGGCCGGCATGGTCTACACCATGCCCAGCATGGAGACCCAGCTGAACGCGGTGATGAACAAGGTGGGCGTGTATGACGGCTTCTCGTCGAATTACAGCGGCGCCGGTTTCTCGGACATGAAGTTCAAGTACCACGGCGTCAGCCAGGCCGACTTCGACGCCTGGGTCGAGAAAACCCGCAAGGGCGGCAACGCGCTGACCCGCGCCGGCTACCTGGACCTGGACAAGCCGACCATCAAGCATCCGATCATGCACTTCGGCAGCGTCGACAAAGGCCTGTACGACCTGGTGCTGAACCGTTGCGTGGCCGAGGGCTCGACCTGCATGAACGCGCAGATGGAGCAGGACGCCATGCGCATGCAGGCTGCCGCCGCCGCGAAAGAACTGCCGAAAGATGTGTGCGAGCCTAAAGTCGCCACCGCCACGGCCCAACCACTCCGTAAAGAATGACCATGTCTGATCTCAACCTGACCAAACTGATCTTTGGGCGGCTGTCGCTGGAAGCAATTCCATACCACGAGCCCATCCTGATCGGCACCTTCGCCATGGTGGCGATCGGCGGCCTGGCCTTCCTGGCCGCGATGTTCAAATTCCGCCTGTGGGGCCCGTTGTGGCGCGACTGGATCACCTCCATCGACCACAAGAAAATCGGCATCATGTACATGGTGCTGGCGATTATCATGATGCTGCGCGGCTTCGCCGACGCGCTGATGATGCGCGCCCAACAAGCGATCGCCTTCGGCGACAACGCCGGCATGCTGCCGCCGCACCACTACGACCAGATCTTCACGGCCCACGGCACGATCATGATCTTCTTCGTGGCGATGCCGCTGGTTACCGGCCTGATGAACTACGTGGTGCCGCTGCAAATCGGCGCGCGCGACGTGTCGTTCCCGTTCCTGAACAACTTCTCGTTCTGGATGACCACCTTCGGCGCCATGCTGACCATGGTCTCGCTGTTCGTCGGCGAATTCGGCCGCACCGGCTGGCTGGCCTTCCCGCCGCTGTCGGGCATCGCCGCGTCGCCTGACGTCGGGGTCGACTACTACATCTGGTCGCTGCAGGTGGCCGGGGTAGGGACCACGCTGTCGGGCGTCAACCTGATCGCCACCATCGTCAAGATGCGCGCGCCAGGCATGAACATGATGAAAATGCCGGTCTTCACCTGGACCGCGCTGTGCACCAACGCCCTGATCGTCGCGACCTTCCCGATCCTGACCATCACCCTGGCGATGCTGTCGCTGGACCGCATGGTCGGCACCAACTTCTTCACCAACGACCTCGGCGGCAACCCGATGTTGTACGTCAACCTGATCTGGATCTGGGGCCACCCTGAGGTCTACATCCTGGTGCTGCCGGTGTTCGGCGTGTTCTCGGAAATCGTCTCGACCTTCTCGGCCAAGAAACTGTTCGGCTACACCTCGATGGTGTACGCCACCGTCGTGATCACCATCCTGTCCTACCTGGTATGGCTGCACCACTTCTTCACGATGGGTTCGGGCGCGTCGGTGAACTCGTTCTTCGGCATCACGACCATGATCATCTCGATCCCGACCGGCGCCAAGATCTTCAACTGGCTGTTCACCATGTACAAAGGCCGCGTGCGTTTCGACGTGCCTATGCTGTGGACCGTCGGCTTCATGCTGACCTTCACCATCGGCGGCATGACCGGCGTGATGCTGGCCGTTCCACCTGCCGACTTCGTGCTGCACAACTCGCTGTTCCTGATCGCCCACTTCCACAACGTCATCATCGGCGGCGTGGTGTTCGGCTGCTTCGCCGGCCTGAACTACTGGTTCCCTAAGGCCTTCGGCTTCAAGCTCGACGAATTCTGGGGCAAGGTATCGTTCTGGTGCTGGCTGGTGGGCTTCTGGGTTGCCTTCACGCCGCTGTACGTGATGGGCTTCATGGGCGTGACCCGCCGCATGAACCACTTCGAAGATCCTTCGCTGCAAAAATGGTTCGTGATCGCCGCCATCGGCGCGCTGATCATCGCCGCCGGTATCGGCGCGATGCTGGTGCAGTTCTATGTCAGCTGGAAGAACCGCGACGCGCTGCGCGACGTGACCGGCGACCCATGGGGCGGCCGTACGCTGGAGTGGGCGACCTCGTCGCCACCGCCGGACTACAACTTCGCCTTCACGCCAGTCGTGCATGAGAGCGACAGCTGGGCCGACATGAAGGCCAATCACTACCAGCGTCCGACCAAGGGTTTTGTTTCGATTCACATGCCGAAGAACACCGCTGCCGGCTTCATCATCTCGGCGCTGTCGTTCGCGCTGGGCTTCTGCATGATCTGGCAGATGTGGATCCCGGCCGGCCTGTCGTTCATCGCCATGATGGTCGCGATCATCACGCACACCTTTAACTACAAGCGCGATTACTACATCCCTGCGGAAGAAGTCATCCGCACCGAAGAAGCGCATACTCGTTTGCTGGAAGCCCATGTCTGAAACTATCGCTAACGGCGCCGTGAGCGCCGACCCAAGCGCACGCTACTACGTGCGCGAACACCACCCGGAGAACGGCACGCTGCTGGGCTTCTGGCTCTACCTGATGAGCGACTGCCTGCTGTTCGCCGGCCTGTTCGCGGCCTACGCCGTACTGGGCCGCAACTACGCGGGCGGCCCGACCGGCGCCGAGCTGTTCGACCTGCCGACCGTGGCGATCAACACCGGCTTCCTGTTGATGTCGTCGATCACCTACGGCTTCGCGATGATCGCGTCGCAGCGCAAGAACCTGAAGGCCACCATCGTCTGGCTGGCCATCACCGGCCTGTTCGGCCTGGCCTTCCTGTACCTGGAACTGGATGAATTCGTTCACCTGATCCACGAAGGCGCCGGTCCGCAGCGCAGCGCGTTCCTGACCTCGTTCTTCGCGCTGGTCGGCACCCACGGCTTGCACGTGACGTTCGGTTCGATCTGGCTGGTCACGCTGATCTTCCAGCTGGCCAAGCACGGCCTGACGCCGGAAAACAACCGTCGCCTGATGTGCCTGTCGATGTTCTGGCACTTCCTGGACGTGATCTGGATCGGTGTATTTACCTTTGTCTACCTGATGGGAGTCCTGCCATGAGCGCACACAATCACGACCACCACGGTCACGACGACCACGGCCACGGCCATGAAGCCGGCGCCCACGGCAGCCTGAAGGATTACGCGATCGGCTTCGTGCTGTCGGTGATCCTGACCGCGATTCCGTTCTACCTGGTCATGACCAAGGCCTTCGACAAGTCCAGCACCACCGCTGCGGTGATCCTGGCCTTCGCGGCGGTTCAGGTAGTGGTGCACATGGTGTACTTCCTGCACATGAACGGCAAGATCGAAGGCGGCTGGTCGCTGCTGGCGACCATGTTCACGCTGGTGCTGCTGGTCATCGTACTGGCCGGTTCGATCTGGGTCATGTACCACATGAACGTCAACATGATGCCGTCCATGGGTACGGACGTGCACAACATGCGCGACATGCAATGATGGAAGGGGCATCGCGCCCACGTTCCCGCGCCCTGCGCATCAGCCTGGCCATTGCGGCCGGGTTGATGTTTGCAGGGTTTTTTGCTTTGGGGACGTGGCAAGTATTCCGCCTGCAATGGAAGCTGGCGCTGATCGAACGCGTCGAGCAGCGCGTGCACGCGGCGCCGGTGGACGCGCCCGGCGTGGCCCAGTGGCCGCAGCTGAATGCCGAGGCGGACGACTATCGCCGCGTGCGCCTCAGCGGCCACTACCTGAAGGGCTCGGACACGCAGGTGCTGGCCTCGCTGGACCGTGGCATCGGTTACTGGGTGCTGTCGCCGCTGTGCACGGACGACGGCGCCATCGTCATGGTCAACCGCGGCTTCATCCGCGCCGGTTCCGGCGGCTGGTCGCCGCAGGCCGCGCCGCCGGCCGCCAAGGCCGATGCCTGCGCCGCAGGCGGCGAGGCGGTGACGGTCAGCGGGCTGCTGCGGCTAGGCGAAGTTGCCGGCCGTCTGCGCCAGAATGAACCGGCCCGCAACTACTGGTACACCCGCGACGTGCAAGCCATCGCCCACGCGCGCGGACTGCCGGCCGTGGCGCCGTATTTCGTCGATGCCGACGCCAATGCGGCGGCGGTGGAGGGCGAACCGCTCGGCGGCCTGACCGTGGTTTCCTTCGTCAACAACCATTTGGTTTATGCTGTCACCTGGTACGCGCTGGCGCTGATGATAGTCGGCGGCGCCGTATGGGTCGTCCGCGACGGGCGCAAATCACAGACTAAAGCGTAAATGGCAAGGAACAACAACAATCCGTACGACAGGGGCCGGCCAAATGCGCCGGTCATCGAGCCGCTGGCGGCGGTGAACGCTTCGGCCAACACCATCACCCACGCGGCCGGCCACAAGAACATGCAGCAGCTGATACAGCTGCGCTGGATCGCGGTGGTGGGCCAGATCACCACCATCTTCGCCACCACCGTGGTGTTCGACGTGCGCCTGCCGCTGCCGGCCATGTTGAACGTGCTGGCGTGCCTGATCGCCTTCAACATCGCCAGCACCTTGCGCTGGCAGGAAAACCAGGTGGTGTCCAACAGCGAGCTGCTGCTGGCGCTGACGGTGGACATCGCCAGCCTGACGGCGCAGCTTTACCTGAGCGGCGGCGCCACCAATCCGTTTGTGTTCCTGTACCTGCTGCATGTGATTCTGGGCGCGGTGCTGCTGGAGGCATGGTCGACCTGGACCATCGTCGGCGTCACCGGCACCTGCATCGCGGGGCTGGCCTTGTTCTCCGAACCGTTATCGTTGCCACTGGACCACGGGCGCGGCATCTTCAGCCTGTATGTGCAGGGCATGCTGATCTGCTTCGTGCTGGATGCGGCGCTGCTGGTCATCTTCATCACGCGCATCATGCGCAATGTGCGGGTGACGGCGTCCAAGCTGGCCGACCTGCGCCAGCGCGCGGCGGAAGAAGACCATATCATTCGCATGGGCCTGTTGGCGTCGGGCGCGGCGCACGAGCTGGGCACGCCGCTGGCGACGCTGGCGGTGATCCTGGGCGACTGGAAGCACATGCCCGAGTTCAAGGCCAACGCCGTGCTGCTGGAGGAAATAGTCGAGATGCAGACCCAGCTCAAGCGCTGCAAATCCATCGTCAGCGGGATCTTGCTGTCGGCCGGCGAGACGCGCGGCGAATCGTCGGCGGCCACCACCATCAACACCTTCCTGGCGGAGCTGGTGGCGGAATGGCGGGTCGGGCGGCCGGTGGTGGCGTTTGAATTCGACAACCGCATCGCGCCGGATCATCCGGTGGTGTCCGATTCGACATTGAAACAGATGATCTGCAATGTGCTCGACAACGCGCTGGAAGCGTCGCCGCAATGGCTGCGCATGGAGGCCAGCGTTGAAGACGGCCAATTGGTGTTGCAGGTGATGGACGCGGGGCCGGGCTTCGCGCCGGAGATACTGGCGCAGTTGGGCAAACCCTACAATTCCAGCAAGGGACGGCCGGGCGGTGGCCTGGGTCTGTTCCTGGTGGTGAACGTCGCGCGCACCCTGGGTGGCGCGGTGACGGCGTCGAACTGGCCGCAGGGCGGGGCGCTGGTGCGCCTGACGCTGCCACTGTCGGAAATCGAAATCAAACCGGAAGCGAATCAATATGACTACTGAAGAAGAACGCGTGCTGTTGCTGGTCGAGGACGACGCCGCCTTCGCCCGTACCTTGAGTCGCTCGTTCGAACGGCGCGGCTACAAGGTGCTGCTGGCCGAAAACGTGGACGAAGCCAGCGCGCTGCTGGTCGACAATTCACCGGGGTACGCGGTGGTGGACTTGAAGCTGAAGGGCAATTCCTCCGGCCTGGCCTGCGTGCAGATGCTGCACCAGCACGACGCGGAAATGTTGATCGTGGTGCTGACCGGCTTCGCCAGCATCAACACGGCGGTGGAAGCGATAAAACTAGGCGCCTGCCAGTATCTGGCCAAGCCGTCCAACACCGACGACATCGAAGCGGCGTTCGAGCACGTGGCCGGCGCGGCGGAGCTGGAACTGACCAACCGCGCCACGTCGGTCAAGACGCTGGAGTGGGAGCACATCCACACCGTACTGGCCGAGACCGACTTCAACATCTCGGAAGCGGCCCGGCGCCTGGGCATGCACCGCCGCACGCTGGCGCGCAAGCTGGAGAAGCAGCGCGTCAAATAACAACGGGGTCAAGTCTGACATTCGGACACAAGCTGAGCCGTAGCGGGCCATAGAGAAGAGCTCGTGTCCGAATGTCAGACTTGACCCCCGTGCGTTACACTGCGAGACATGACACAACAGACCTTACTTCCGGGTTTCGAACCCGAACCTCAGCTGACGGACCGGATCTTCTTCGCGGTCCTGCCGGACGCCGGCGCCATCGCGCGCATCCATGCACTGACCGCCGAGCTGAAAGCCACGCACGCCATGCGCGGCCGGGCCATCGCCGATACGCGCCTGCATGCCACGCTGTGCAACCTGGGCGATTTTCCCGGCATGCCGGACAGCCTGGTGGCGCGGGCAGGGCAGGCCGCCGCATCTGTGGCTGCGGCAACGGCGCCCTTCGCGGTCAGCTTCGACGTCGCCCAGACCTTCGTCAACCGCGCCCGCAACCGGCCGTTCGTGCTGACCGGCGGCGACGGCGTGACCGGCCTTGGCTCCCTGTATAAAAGTCTCGCGACGGCCTTGCTCAAGGCGGGCATGCCCGGCAATCCGCCGGGCTATACGCCGCACGTCACACTGCTGTACGATGATGTGACGGCGCCGCCGCAAGCCGTCACTCCCGTCGAGTGGACGGTGCGCGAGCTGGTGCTGGTCCACAGCCACATCGGCCAGAACCTGCCCTACACCGCACTAGGCCGCTGGAGCTTGCAAGGCTAACTTTCAAGGTGAGTCCCATATGCTGATCAGACGCTGCGCCGTATTGTTCCTGGAACCCCGCGAGGACCTGGATATCGACTGGACGGCGCTGTTCGCCGGCGACGGCGCGCTCGGCGCGACGATACGCTGGATGGCGCTGGCGCCGCATCTGGGCGAGGAAGTGGAAGTCACCCTGGAAGAGATGGCGGCGCTGGGCGGCATCGGCCTGACGCTATGGCAGGAGCGCGACACCAACGAAGAAAAATACGGCGCCGCCGTCATCGCCCGCCTGCTGGAGTGCGGCTTGCTGATCGGCGACGATCCCCGCTTCCGCGAACGCGACGAAGTGCTGCGCTCGCAGAACTGGCGGCCGCTGTCGGCCGCCGCGCATGTCTTCAGCCGCTGGGGCGACATGCGGGTCGACAAGGGCATGCAGTTCCCCAGCTTTGAAGAGCTGGTGGTCTCGTACGGCACGCCGCCCGGTCCGGCCATCGAGCGCTGCGCCGACGGCGAGGCCATCGCGCTGCCCCATCCCGACCGCGCGCGGCTCGACGACACGCTGTTCCAGCGCTACACCGGCCGCAATTTCGATCCCGCCGCGGTGCTGCCCGTGGCCACCGTCGCGCGGCTGTTGCAGCGCGCCTTTGGCTCGCAGGGCGAACGCGAAATGGCGCCAGGCGCCTTCGTGCTGAAAAAGCTCAGCCCATCGGCCGGCGGCCTGCACCCTGTTGAGGCGTATGTGCTGGCGCAGCGCATCGAAGGCGTTGCGCCCGGCCTGTACCACTATCATCCGGTACGTCACGCGCTGGAGCCGCTGGCGGCGATGGATACCACGCAGACGGCGGAACTGGCGATGCGCATGGTGGCCGATCAGGATTGGTTTGTCGATGCGCCGATGATGGTGGTGCTGGCGGCGCGGGTGGAGCGCAATTTCTGGAAGTACCGCAATCACGCCAAGGCTTACCGCGCGTTGCTGCTGGACGCGGGCCATCTGTCGCAGACGTTCTATCTGCTGGCGACGGAAGCGGGAATGCCGGCCTTTGTGACGGCGGCGGTGAACGAGATCGACATCGAGCGGGTATTTGGGCTCGACCCCTTGAAGGACATGGTGATCGCTGTATGCGGTTGCGGACAGGCGTCCGGCGCACAGGATACGGTGGAGATGCGCTACGAACCGTGAGCGATCACGGGGCGTGGCTTAGCGTTGGCCCGACAGGAAGAACGGAATCGCACCGGCGGCGTTTTCCAGCTTGCCCTTGATGGCGTGGCGGCTGGCGATGAAGACGTCCTTTGCCGGCAGGCTGCGCAAGGCGGGGATCTTGTCGGCGTCGAGCTTGATGCCCAGCGTGCCCAGTGCCAGTTGTGGATCGTTCAGGAAGCTGGCGCGGAACGTGTCGTCGCCGGACAATTTGGACAGCAGCAGATCGAGATCTTGCGGAGAATGCGTGGCCATGTCATTACCTTTCGTGTGGATTTGTGGAAACCTCGCGTGTCGAAACGCAAGTTCATCGTAGGCCATAGCAAGCGTTACCTCAAGCAACTTTCGCAAACTCTGTGCAACTCGCATATTGCTAGGTAGTCTGGGCCAGCTCGGCCATTCTTGCATCTTGCTCAAGCATGTCTTGATGCGCACTCTCCATCACGACCGCGAACGACTGTGCGAAAGCCTGCAGCAAATCCGTCAGCGCAGAGGGATCGTCGCGCAGCCGGTCCTCCAGCGCGGTGGCCGTTTCAAACAATTCTGTTGCCGAGATATTACCGGCGGCGCCGCGTATCTTGTGCACCAGGTCGGCCGCCTTCAGGAATTCGCCGTGGTGGATTGCATCTTGAATCTGTTGCAAAGTCGCACCAAAATCCTTGGCAAATAGTCCAAGTAGCCGCGATAGCAAGCCGTGGCCGCCCAGCCGCGCCATCGCCTCGTCCAGGTCGATGCCGCGCCGCGCGCTGGCGGAGGCGGTGTAGTCCGGATGGACGGCCGGCGCCGGTTCGGCGTGCTCCACCCGGCTCAGGTCCGGCTCGACCCAGGTGGCCAGCACGGCGTACAAGGTGTCGGGGTCGATCGGCTTGGTGACGTAGTCGTTCATGTCCATCGCCAGGCAGCGTTCGCGGTAGCCGGCCACCGCGTGCGCGGTCATGGCGATGATCGGCAGCTTGCCGTGCACCTCGTCGGCGCGGATCAGGGCGGTGGCCTGGTAGCCGTCCATGTCCGGCATCTGGATGTCCATCAGCACCGCGTCGTAGTCGCCGGCGGCGGTCATGCGCGCCGCTTCCTCGCCGCTGCCGGCCAGGTCCACCTTGACGCCGGCCCGTTGCAGGATCTCGCTGGCCACCTGCTGGTTGATGCTGTTGTCGTCCACCACCAGCACGTGCGCGCCGCGGATGCGCTGCACCGCCACCGACGGCGGCGCCGCCAGCTTGACGGCCGGCTGGCCGCTCTCCAGGCCCAGCGCCGCCAGCACCGCGCTGCGCAGCAGGTAGGGATTGGCCGGCTTGTCGAGGAAGGGCATCAGGCGGCTTTGCTCGGCGGTCTGGCGACTATGCTCGCGCGCGTAGGCGGTCACCATCAGCACCGCCGGCACCGCCGCCAGTTGCGCATCCTCGGCCATCAGGTGCAGCGTCTCGATGCCGTCCAGGTCGGGCATGTCGGCGTCCATCATCAGGATGTCGTAGTCCTCCAGCTGCAAGGCCGCCACCGCCGCAGCGCCCGAGGCCACCGCGCGCGGCTTCAGGCCCAGGCTCGCCAGCTGGACCTTCATCATGTGGCGCACCGCTTCGCTGTCGTCCACCACCAGCACCCGCTTGCCCTGCACCGACGGCGGCAGCGGCGCCTGGCGCGGCGTCTGGTCGGCGGCCGGTTGCAGCGCCACCGTGAAACTGAAGCTGCTGCCGACACCAGGCTCGCTGTCGACCTGTATCACGCCGCCCATCTTGCGCACCAGCTGCTGCGAGATCGCCAGTCCCAGTCCGGTGCCGCCGTACAGGCGCGTGGTGCTGGCGTCGGCCTGGGCGAAGGCCTGGAACAGGCGCGCCTGCTGCTCCTTGCTGATACCGAGGCCGCTGTCTTCGACCACGAAGCGCAGCGCAATGTAGTTGTCCGCCGCGCCGCCAGCCGGCAGCGCCGCCGCGTGATCGCGTTCCACGCGCAGCTCGATGTGGCCGCGCGCGGTGAACTTGAGCGCGTTGCCGACCAGGTTGACCAGGATCTGGCTCAGGCGCAGCGGGTCGCCCAGCAGGTTGGAGGGCACGTCCGGCGCGGCCCAGATCACCAGCTCCAGCCCACGCTCGGCGGCGCGCCAGGCAAACAGGTCGGCCAGCTGGCTCAGGGTGTCGGGCAGGTCGAAGGGCAGGGCTTCCAGTTCCAGCTTGCCCGACTCGATCTTGGAGAAGTCCAGCACGTCGTTGATGATCTCCAGCAGGCTCTGGCCGGCGCGGCCGATCTTGCGGAAGTAGTCGAGCGGCTGCGGCGGCAGGTCGAGGTGCGTGCCCAGGCCGGCGAAGCCCAGGATGGCGTTCATCGGGGTGCGGATCTCGTGGCTGATATTGGCCAGGAAGTCGCTCTTGGCGCGGGTGGCCGCTTCGGCGTTGGCGCGCGCCTGTTCCAACAGCCGCAGCGCGCGCGCCTTCTGGTAGGCCGACACGAACGGCTCCTTCAAGGCCTTGAGCAGATCGAGGTCGCTGGCGGCGAAGGCGGCCTGGTACTGGTAGTTCTCGAACACCAGGTAGCCCTCCACCTGGCCGTCGATCACCACCCGCACCGCCAGCAGCGCGCAGACGTCGCCGGGCAACGAGTGCTGGTGGTGGACTTCGAAGATGTCCGGCGCGATCATGCAGCTGGCCGGCGCGTAGCGCAGCTCGGCCTGGCGCAGGTCGATGTTGTAGCTGTCGGCGGCGGCGTCGATGCGGCCCCAGGCCGCGCGCAGCGACAGGGTCTCGGTGCCGGCTTCGCGCACCAGCGCAAGCGCCGAGTCGATGCCCTTGATGACGGTCGATTCATGCAGGATGGTGTGCAGCAGCGCGTCGAAATCGAGCTGCTCGTTGATCGACTTGACGATGGCGTTGAGTTTTTCCAGGTGCTGGGTGCGCGAGTAGACCAGCGCCTGCAGCGTCTCGCCCTTGTGGTGCAGCTGCCGCACGCGCCAGCGCACCAGCGCCCAGGCCAGCGCGCAGGCGGCCAGGAAGTATCCGCCCCACGCCCACCAGGTCTGGTGCCAGGCCGGCAGCACCACCACCTGCAGCTGCAGTTCATCGGTGGTCCACTGGCCGTCGCGGTTGCTGCCGCGCATGCGCAGGCGGTAGGCGCCGGGCGGCAGGCGGTTGTAGCTGGCGATGCGGCGGCTGGCGTCGACCTCCACCCAACGCTGGTCGAAGCCTTCCAGCAGATAGGCGTAGCGGTTGCGCTGCGGCGCCGAAAAGTCCAGCGCCGCCATCTCCACTTCGAAGTTCTGGTTCTCCGGCTTGAGCGTCAGCGTCGGGCCCTGCGAGCCTGCCAGCCGGTCCGGCGTCAACACATGCTGGTCCACGCGCACCGCGCTGATGACCAGCGGCGGACGGTAGCCCCAGTCGTTCAGCCGGCCCGGATAGACCACCGCGAAGCCGGCCGTGGCGCCGAACACCAGGTCGCGCTCCGGCGTGACCGCGCTGGCGCCGATGAAGAAGGTGCGGAAGGCCAGGCCGTCGGCGCGGGTCAGCGCGCGCGCCTTGAGGGTGGCGGCGTCGATCACGGCGATGCTGTCGGCGGTGGCGGCCCAGACCCGGCCCACGGGGTCGGACTGCAGCGACATGATGGTGCCGGTGGCCAGCCCCGCCATGGTGCCGACCCGCGCGAACAGCGGCGCGCCTTGCGCATCCCGTCCAGTCATGACGCAGATGCCGCCGCCGTAGGTGCCCACCCACAGGCGGCCGCGCGTGTCCAGCACCAGCGTGCTGATAACGGCTTCCGACAAGGCGTTCGGCTGGCCGGGATCGGCGTGGATCTGTTCCACCTTGCCGCTGTCCGGGTCCAGCCGGTTCAGGCCATTGCGGGTGCCGACCCACAGTGCGCCGTCGGCGTCCGCGATCACCGCGTGTATGCGATTGTCGGTCAGGCCGCCGGCATCGGCCGCGCCTTGCACGTAGCGGCGCACGGTGCCGGCCGACGGATCGTAGCGCAGCAGGCCCTCGAAGGTGCCCAGCCACAGTTCGCCCTTGTGGCGCAGGATGGTGCCGATGCGCGGATAGGGACTGGCCTGCGGCAGCGGCACGCGGCGCACGCTGCGCGCCTGGCCGTGGGTGCGGTAGAGGCCCAGTTGGGTGCCGATCCAGGCGTCGCCGGTGTCGGCTTCTGTCATGGACAAGACCATGCGGTTGGGCAGCGCGGTGTCGGGATGGGCCGGGTCGGGGCGCAGCGCGGCGCGGCGCGCGCCGTCCGGCTGCACGATGTCGATGCCCTGGTCGGCCAGCGCGATCCAGACCTGGTGCTGGCTGTCGGTCATCAGGGAGCTGACGGCCGCTTCCGGCGCGCCCTCGGCGCCGAACACCGAATCGACGCTTTCGTTGTGCGGATCGAACATGTCGACACCGCGTTCGGTGGTGACCCAGATCATGCCGCTGCGGTCGCGCAGCAGGGCGGCGGTGCGGTCGTTCGAAAGGCTGAGCGCCACCGCCGGCTGGTGCAGGATGCGGTGGCCCTTGCCGTTGCGGTACTCCACCACGCCGCCGCCGTAGGTGCTGGCCCACCAGGTGCCGGGCGTGGTCTCGATCACCGCCAGCACCATATTGCCCTGCATTTCCTTGACTCCCGGGATGCTGAGGATGCGGCCCTGGTCCGCCCCCGCGTCGACCAGGCCGACGCCGCTCTTGAGCGTGCCGAAGGCGATCTGTCCGAGGCTGTTCTCGCCCAGCGACAGCACGGTGTCGCTCCAGCCGCCGCGGCCCTCGCCGTTGACGGCGACCTGGGTGATGGCGCCGCCGTCCTTGAGCCGGGACAGGCCGGTGCCGCTGCCTATCCACAGCGTGCCGGCGCGGTCCATCAGCAGGGAGCGGATCTGGTTGTCCGGCAGGCCGGGATGTTCTTCATGGGTGTAGCGGCGCAGCGTGCGCTCGACGGTGTCGTAGTACTTCAATCCCGCCGAGGTGCCGATCCACAGATTGCCCCTGGCGTCGCTGGCGATGGCGTTGATCTGGCCTTTGCTCAGTTCTTCGATGGGGCGGGTGAATTGTTCGCGGCGCTGGTCGAACATGGTGAGGCCGGCGGCGGCGGTGCCCACCCACAGGCGGCCACGCACATCGACGTGCAGCGCCTGGATAAAGTCGCCGGGCAGCGACATCAGGGTTGCGCTGTCGTGATGGAAGCTACGCATATGATAGCCGTCCCAGCGCGCCAGGCCGGCCTGGGTGCCGACCCAGATATAGCCGTCGCCATCCTGCGCCAGCGCCATGCCGACCGGATGGGGCAAGCCTTGTTCCAGGCCGAGGTGGTCGAACAGGGGTGTGGCCAGTTGGTCCCAGCGCTCAGGGCCAGCGACGGCGGCGCCGCACAGCATCATGCAGGCGGCCAGCGCCGCGCACAGCCAGCGGCGGGCGGCCAGACAGGCGAGCGGGGTGAGGGCGTGGACGTTCAAATCGGGGCGCGCTCCTGGAAGGTAGCTTCCAGCATACGGAAATGCCGGGAGAAAGTCCATGCAAAGGCTAGGGAATCCTGCGCCACCTTGTGTACAGTCGCTACAATGACCACATGGACCATGAAACCAATATAAAACCGGAAATACTGGTGCTGGCGGCGAGTCCGTCGGCGGCCGTGATGGCGCAGCTGGAGCACGCGTTTCATTGCCATCACTTGTGGCGCCAGCCCTGCGAGGCGCAGCCGGAATGGCTTGCGGGTGTGGCGGGGCGCATACGCGGCGTGCTGACGACAGGGGCGATCGGCATCGGGCCGGCGCTGCTGGAGCAGTTGCCGTGGCTGGAGATCGTCGCGGTGAACGGCATCGGCGTCGACGCGGTGGCGCTGGATGCGACCCGCGCGCGTGGCATTTTTGTCACCAATACTCCGGGTGTGCTGACCGAGGATGTGGCGGATCTGGCATTGACGCTGTTGCTGTCGGCGGCGCGCCGGCTGCCGGCGCTGGATCGGCATGTGCGCAGCGGCGCCTGGGAACGCGGGATGCCGCTGGCGCCGACCCGCGCGCTGCGGGGCAAGGTGTGCGGGGTGTTCGGTTTCGGCCGCATCGGCCAGGCGGTGGCGGCGCGGGCGGCGGCGTTCGGGATGCGCACGCGCTACTATCAACCGCGCCCGGTGGATGGCGTGGCGGTCAAGCGCTGCGCCTCGCTGCTGGAGCTGGCGCGGGTCAGCGACTATCTGGTGGTGTGCGCACCAGGCGGCGCGGCCACGCGGCATGCGGTGGACGCGGCGGTGTTGGCGGCGCTGGGGTCGGAGGGCACGCTGGTCAACATCGCGCGCGGATCGCTGGTGGACCAGGAGGCGCTGGTCGCCGCGCTGCGCGACGGCACTTTGGGTATGGCGGCGCTGGACGTGTTCGACAACGAGCCGCATGTGCCGGCCGAGCTGCGCGAACTGGAGAACGTGGTGCTGACGCCGCACGTGGGCAGCCTGACCGTGGAGACCCGCCACGCGATGGGCCAACTGGTGCTCGACAACCTGCTGGCCCACTTCGGCGGTCGGCCGCTGCTGACGCCAGTACCTTGATAAATCGTTTCAAAAATAACCCGGCTCTGAATGTAACTGCTTGAATATGCTATAGTTATTTAGAAAGAATCGTTTCAATAAACGTTTCAATTCTATGGCATCTTCGAGCGATATCTTGCAGATCATTCGATTGGCCCGGGTCATTTCCGGCGCCGACTTGCTGCTGCGCCTACAGAAAGCACGACCGACGCTGAGCCGCGCCACCATGATGCGGATGGTGAAAGAGCTGGGCGACCAGGTCGTCGTCCGTGGCGCTGCCCGGCGCACCAGTTATGCCGCCCGCCGCCCGTTACGCGGCAACAGCTCGCCCATCGCGTTGTATCGCATCGACCGCCAAGGGCGCGGAAAGCAGATTGCGACCCTCGACCCCATTTATCCAGCCGGCTGCGCGATGCGCTATGAGCAGCCGTTCGAATGGCCATTGGCGCAGGAGATGCGCGACGGCTGGTTTCCGGGTTTGCCCTATCCGCTGGATGATATGCGGCCACAGGGTTTCCTCGGACGGCAGTTTGCGCACCGCTACGCCGATCTGCTGCAAACCGGGGCAGACCCGCGAAGATGGCAGGAAGACGATGTACTGCATGCGCTGTCCACAATGGGGGGCGATAGCGCCGGAAACTATATCCTGGGAGAGGTAGCATATCGTCGCCACCTCGAGACGATGCAACGCGGCTATGCTGTGATCGGGGATAAAGGGTTGGGTGCGGCCTATGGCAAGCAGGCGGCCATGGCGATGGAAGCAGGCGTTGCCGGCTCTTCCGCCGGCGGCGAGTTCCCCAAATTTACCGCGTGCCGCGAGCGCAGCGAGGGCAAGACGCATGTCATCGTCAAATTCTCCGGCAACGACAGCTCGCCGGGCGCGCAGCGTTGGGCGGATCTGCTGATATGCGAACATCTGGCGCTCGAAACGCTGGCCCGCCATCTTGCGCTGCCAGCGGCACGCAGCAGTATCCTCCGTCATGAACAACGTACTTTTCTGGAAGTCGTGCGCTTTGACCGCCATGGGGAATTCGGACGTTCGCCGGTCTGCACCTGGGCCGCGCTGGACGCCGCGCTGTTCGGCATGGCGGCCGAGGCCTGGACCAAGGTGGGTGAGCGCCTCGCCATCGAGCGATACATCAACGACGATACCCGAGCGTGCATCAACCGCTTGTGGCACTTCGGCCGCTTGATCGGCAACACCGATATGCACGAGGGTAATCTGGCCTTCATCCCAGGAGCGGCAGGACAAGCGCCGCTCACGCTGGCGCCGGCCTACGATATGTTGCCGATGCTGTACGCGCCGGTGCGAGGCGTTGAGTTGCCGTTTCGTGAGTTCAAACCTGGCTTGCCGCTGCCGCAGGAGCGCGCGGACTGGTTGGCGGCAGCGGCCGCCGCCATCGAGTTCTGGCGTGCCGCCGCTGGCGACCGGCGCATCGGCGCGGCATTCCGCGCTATCTGCAAATTCAATGGCAAGGAGCTGATACGTCTTCAGGCGCTGGTGGCGTAGAGGTGGCGTGCGGCGGCGGCAGTTGCGTGTGCAGCTTGACGCAATTGCGGCCGGCGCGCTTGGCGGCGTACAGCGCTTCGTCGGCGTGGCTGTAGGCGGTTTCGAAGCTGGTGCCGGCGCGGTTCCAGCTGACGCCCACGCTGGCCGTGACCTGGCGGTCGATCGGCGCGGCGAACACCTGGTCGGCGATGGCGTCGCAGATGCTGGCGGCCACCCGCATGGCTTCCTCGATGGCGCTGGTCGGCCACACCACCGAGAATTCCTCGCCGCCGACGCGGCCGATCGCCACCATCGGCCCGAGCAGCGCCTGCAGGCAGCGCACCACGGTCTGGATCACGGCGTCGCCGGCCGGATGGCCGAAATCGTCGTTGACCCATTTGAAGTGGTCGATATCGAGCACGATCAAGGCCATGTCGCCGCGCTCCAGGCAACCGGAGGCCTGCTCGATGACGGCGGCGCGATTGAGCGCGCCGGTCAGCGGATCGTGGGTGGCGCGGTATTCCAGCTGCTGCGCCAGTTCGTGCAGCTGGCGGTTCATCTGGTTCATGTCCAGCTCCGCGCGGTCGCTGCGGCGGATCAGGCGCCGGCTCTCGCGCATCAACCGCTCGTAGTGGACGATCATTTCGGCCAGCGCCGCGCGGGCGTCGGCGCGCGGATCGGCGTGGGCCGCCCTGGCGTTGGCCAGCGCCGCGCTTTCCAGCGCAAACAGGTCGGCTTCCTGGCGGCCAGGGATGGTCATCATTAGTTGCTCACTGGGTGGTCTTGGAAATCCAGCGCGTCGAAATCGTCCTGCAGTTCCTGGCCGAATTCGAGGATGGTGTCGTCGTCCTCGTCGTGGTACCAGTTCAGGCGCACCTGGTTGCCGGCGATGGCGGCCTTGTTCAGCGCGTCGAAGAAGGAGAACAGCATCTTGGTGCTGGAGCTGTTGAAGTAGGCCAGCGAGACGTTGACGGTGATGCTGGCGTCGACGCAGCCGTCCAGGTAAGCCTGCACGCGCGCGATCAGCGGGCCGTAGAAGGCTGCCGCGTTTTCAGGATAGGACTCGCCCTTGATCGACAGGGTGTCCTGGTCGAAGCGGAAGTCGATTTCCGGCGAGGTGGGCGAGGCGCTGATGAAGAGGGGTTCCATATTTGTTCCAGTACTTATTTAAATGATCGCTTTGATGCAGAACACCGTGGTGTCCGGGTGGTGCGCTTCCTGCACGAACTCGAATTCCAGCGGCTCGCTGGCGTCGCGCGCCATGGTCAGGAAGCCCAGGCCGGCGCCCTTGCTGTCTGCCGGCGTTTCGTCGCGCAGCGCCTTCTTGTAGGCGGACTTGATCTCTTCCATCGTCATCGTGTGCAGCGGCTCAAGGCGGTTGCGGATGCGCTCGACGTTGGCGTTGTCGACCGGATTGGCGCACAGCAGGAAGAAGCTGTCGTCCTTCATGCCGATGCAGAACGAGCCGCGCCGCATCTGGTTATCGCTTTGTTCGTGCGGCGTCAGCGTGTCCGACGAGTAGTGCATGATGTTCTGCGACATTTCGACGAAGGACGAGAAGATGCGGCGGCGCGTCGGCCCGGCCGCGCCGGCCGTGTCCAGCCGCGCCTTGATGGTCTCGGAAATGGCGGCCACCACGTGCTGCGAGAAATAGCCCACGTAGAAAAAGATGATGTGGCGCTTGCGGGCCACGTCCCAGAAATCGTTGAATTCTTCGTACAGCAAAATCGGCGCTCCTATGGGCGGAAACAGAAAAAGGTCAGGTCGTCGCGGCGCGGTTGTTCGCCTTGCCAGGCCTGGTAGTCGGCCAGCATGGCGTCGCTGACGTCGTGCGCGCCGGCGCCGCGCTGGGCCAGCATCACGTCGCGCATGCGGCGCTTGCCGTAGGCGATTTCCTTGGGGCCGCCGATCTGGTCGATCAGGCCGTCCGTGGTCAGGAACAGCAGGCTGCGCTCCGGGATGGTGATGATCTTGTTGGTCCAGGCGTAGTCCAGCGGCGTGTCGACGTAGCCCACGCCCATGCGCTCGCCGTCCACCGTCTGCACCGCCTGCTGGTCCGGGTCGAGCTGGAACAGCGGCAGCTTGGCGCCGGCGAAATGCAGCTGGCGGCTGGCGTGGTCGAACCACAGGAAGGCGGCGTCCATGCCGTCGTTGGAGGCCGGCGCGCCGTGCTGGCTGTGGCGTTGGTCGACCTGGCCCAGCATGCTCTTGACGCCGCGATTGACTTCGGCGATCAGCGCGGCCGGATCGCGCGGGCCCAGTTGTTGCAAGGCCTGCGCCAACGTCGACGAGGAGATCAAGGTCATGAAGGCGCCCGGCACGCCGTGGCCGGTGCAGTCGGCGATGGCGGCGAACCAGCCGTCCGGATAGCGCGCGAAGTGATAGAAGTCGCCGCCGACCACATCGCGCGGCTGCCATTCCAGGTGGGCGTCGCCCAGCGTGTCGGCCAGCGCCAGGTCGGAGGGGCGCAGCAGCGAGCGCTGGATCACGCTGGCGTAGTCGATGCTGTGCATGATCTGGCGGTTCTTCTCGGCCTGCATATTGGCCACCACGTTCATCAGCTGCAGGCCGAAGCCGACGCCGGCCAGACCGCCGTCGCGGGTGACGATGAAGCCGTCGGCCAGCGCCTTCTCGCCCGATTCGACGGCGCGGAAGGTCAGTTCCTCGATGCTCATGGCGGCATCGACGATCAGCGGTTCCTTGTCCATGAAGGCGATGCAGCTCTTCTTGCCGTACAGCTCATGGTAGAAGGGCTTGGACATCTGCGACATGAAGATGTTGCGGCTGATGAGGCCGATAGGGCGGTCGCTTTCCAGCACCGGCAAACTCATCAGATCGCGGCGCTCGGTGAACAATTCCAGCACGCCGAAATTGCTGGTGTCGGACAGCACCGAGACCGTCTCTACGCACAGGTCGGCGGCGACGGACAGGCGAAAACGGGGCAGGTGCAAACGAGAGGCATTGAACTCCACGGCCAGTAACCTTTGGTTGACTACAGTGCCGGTAATGCTAATGGGAAATTGTTACGAGCCGATTACATCTTAACCAAAAGAAAAGTATGTTATCAGTCTGCGCATAGCGACAGCATGAAACTCAGGTGCTGGCTGATGGCGCCCCGTTCGGCGTCGAGGCGCTGGTCCCCGCCCTCGGTGGCGAACTCGTCGCGGATGGCGTTGCACTGCACCAGCGTCGCGTCCAGCGAGCGCAGCATGCCGTGCAGGCCGGCCTCGCTGTACCAGATGCGCAACAACTTGCTCAGCGCGAGCAGGGCGTCTTGTTCAGATTGCAGCAGTTCGGCTTCGGCGGCGGGGTGTTTGCTCACGATTTTCAGAGGAGGCAAGTGGTCAAAGCAGTATATACGTTTTCGCCAAAACATTGCTCTTGAAAAATATGTATTGTTTCCGAATAAACATATATGGATAAGTTGCCATGAGGTAATATCCCGGTCATATTCGGCGCGTATATTCACACTCATCTTGTGCGAACCGCACTTCTCTTACCGAAACGTCATGAAAATCCCCCAACTCAAAACCGCTGTCCGTGTGATGGCCTCGTTCGCCGCGCTGTTGTTCCTGATGGCCTGCATGTCCGGCGTGGCGCTGTGGCGCTTGCAGACCGCCAATGACACCGCCTCCAACCTGGTCAACCAGAAACTGGCCCGGCAGCAGCTGACCTCCGAGCTGCTGGGCATGACCGAACTGAATGGCCTGCGCGCCACCTCCATCGCCCGCAGCGACAGCCTGGAGGTGGGCGACATCTTCCAGGCCCAGTTGACCGCCGGCGACAAGCAGGCCACAGTGCTGGAAGCCAAACTCGCGGCGATGCCGGCGCAGGGCGCGGAAACGGAATTGCTGCGCGCCGTGGCCGGCAAGAAGGCCGCCTACCTGGTGCTGCGCGCCGAGCTGTTCAAGTTGAAGGACAGCGGCCGCACCCAGGAAGTGGGCGATCTGCTGGACAACAAGATGGCGACCGTGTTCCAGGCCTACACCGGCGCGCTGGGCAAGCTGCTGGCGTATCAGACGCAGCAGGCGAAAGCGCTGGCCGAAGAGTCGGCCAGCCAGTTCGAGGGCAGCCGCGCGATGCTGGCCGGGCTGGGCCTGGTGTCGCTGGTGCTGGGCGCGGGACTGGCGCTGGCGCTGACCCGCAGCATCGTGCGTCCGCTGACGCAGGCGGTGGCGCTGGCCGAGCAGGTGGCCGCCGGCGAGCTGCATGTCGCCATCGAGCATGGCCGCAGCGACGAGATCGGCCAGTTGTTCGATGCGCTCAGCCACATGACCGGCCGCCTGGCCGATACCGTCGGCCGCGTGCGCGACGGCGCGGTGGCGATCGACGCCGCTTCGCGCGAGATCGCCAAGGGCAATATGGATTTGTCGCGCCGCACCGAGCACCAGGCCGGCGCGCTGCAGGAGACGGCGTCGGCGATGGTGGAGCTGACTTCGGCGGTCAAGCAGAACAGCGGCAATGCGCGCCAGGCCAATCGTCTGGCGGAATCGGCGTCGGCGGTGGCGGGCAAGGGCGGCAAGGTGGTGTCCGAGGTAGTGCAGACCATGGCCAGCATTAACGCCTACGCGCACAAGATCGTCGACATCACCAGCGTGATCGACAGCATCGCCTTCCAGACCAATATCCTGGCGCTGAACGCGGCGGTGGAAGCGGCGCGCGCCGGTGAACAGGGGCGCGGTTTCGCCGTGGTGGCGTCCGAGGTGCGCAACCTGGCGCAGCGTTCGGCCAGCGCGGCCAAGGAGATCAAGCTGTTGATCAACGAGTCCGCCGAGCGCATCGCCAGCGGCAGCGAACTGGCTCAGGCGGCCGGCGCCACGATGGAGGAAATCGTGCTGAGCGTGGAGAAGGTGACCGGCATCATGTCGGCCATCAGCGCCGCCAGCGCCGAGCAGGAGCACGGCATCGAGCAGGTCACCGGCGCCATTAGCGACATGGACGATGTCACGCAGCAGAACGCCGCGCTGGTGGAAGAGGCTGCGGCCGCCGCCGACGCCATGCAGGACCAGGCGCGCGAACTGGCGCAGTTGGTGGGCTCGTTCAAGATCGATGCCGATGGCTGGAGCAAGAGCAGCGTGCGTCCATTCCCGGCCGTCGCGCCGCGCACGGCGTTGCCGGCGCCGGGTGCGCATATCATGCGTAAGGCCGCGTAAAGCCGGCCGGCCTGTAGAATGTACGTACGGCGCCCCCGTCGTTCCCGCGCAAGCGGGAATCCATACTTCGCCGGGCAGGATACTCTGCATGGATTCCCGCTTGCGCGGGAATGACGAATTCGCAGATATTCGAGCTATGACTAATTCCCGCCGCATCCTGATTCCGATTCCGCTACACGACTTCGACCCGACCGAGGTCGCGCTGAGCTGGCGCATCCTGCGCGACGCCGGCCACCAGATCGAGTTCGCCACCGTGGACGGCAGGCGCGGCCACGCCGATCCGATGATGCTCAGCGGCGAAGGCCTGGACCCGTGGGGCTGGCTGCCGGGCTTGCGCAAGCTGCGGCTGTTCGGCCTGATGCTGCGTGCCGATCATCATGGCCGCCAAGCCTACGCCGCGCTGGAGTTTGATCCGGCGTTCCTGCAACCCAAACGCTTCCAGGATTTGAACGCGCCACAGTACGACGCGCTGTTGCTGCCGGGCGGCCACGCCAAGGGCATGCGGCCCTACCTGGAAGACAAGGTCCTGCAAACCCTGGTGGCGGAGTTCTTCGATAGCGGCAAGCCAGTGGCGGCGGTCTGCCACGGCGTGCTGCTGGCCGCCCGTTCGATCTCGCCGCGCACCCAGCGTTCGGTGCTGTACGGCCGCAAGACCACGGCGCTGACGTGGAAGCTGGAACGCAGCGCCTGGGACCTGACGCGCTTCCTGGCGCGCTTCTGGGACCCCGGCTACTACCGCACCTACGGCGAAAGCAAAGGCGAACCCGCCGGCTATTGGAGTGTCGAGCAGGAGGTAAAGCGCGCGCTGGCGGCGGACGCCGATTTCGTCGACGTTCCGCCGGGCACGCCGGACTACCTGCGCAAGACGGGCGGCCTGGTGCGCGACCGCGCGGGCGACGACCGCGCAGCCTGGGTGGTGCAGGATGGGAATTATCTGTCGGCGCGCTGGCCGGGGGACGTGCACACCTTCGCGCGCCGCTACGCCGAGATGCTGGCGTAGCGGCAGCGGAAGCGTGGCTTACATCTTGTACGACGCCTGCAGCGAGATGGTGCGCGGCGCCATCGGCAGGTCGTGCGGCAGGCTCAGGCCAGGCGCCGGGCTCGGCTCGCGCACGTCGGTGTTGAAGGCGTTGCGCACCGCCAGCGCGAAGTTCCACTGGTTGCGGCCGGCGCGGGTCGCCAGCGTCAGGTCGACGGTGGTGTAGTCGGAGATCGCCGGGCGGGCGTCGCCGAAGGCGCGCATGCGGCCCGCCACCCAGTTCAGTTGCGCGCCGGCCTGGTAGCCGCTGGCGAAGGTCCAGTCGCCACGGCCGAAGGCGTGATGGCGCGGCGCATAGCCGGCGTCGGTGTGCGTGGTCTGGTCGATGGAACGCTGCCACGCGTAGTTGCCCGCCAGGCGCAGGTCGCGTGTCACGCTCCAGTTCGATTCCAGCTCGATGCCGTGGCCTTTCTGGTCGCCGGTGTTGGCGTAGGTGCCGCCGGTGCCGGGCACCGAATTGGGCACGACGCGGATGATGTTCTTCATATCGTAGCGATAGAAGGTCAGGTTGACGGTGGCGTCGGTGCGGGCCTGCCAGTTGAAGGCCATCTCGGTGGTGGCGTTGCGCTCCGGCTTCAGGTTCGGATTACCCAGCGCGACCGGATTGGTGATGCCGTAGCTTTCCACGAAAGCCGGGGCGCGGAAGGCGCGGCCGTGCAGCAGCTTGGCGGTCAGGTCGAAGCTGGCGTCCCACACCAGCGCCAGGCGCGGATTGGTGGTGCCGCCGAAGTCCGAGTAATGGTCGTGGCGCACGCCGGCGGTCAGGTTCCAGTCCTTGGCCAAGTTCCATTCGTCCTGCAGGTACAGGTAATCGATCTTGCGCCGTTGCGGACGCAGGAAGGGCGTGGTGTTGGTGGTGTCGATCACCGCCGGCAGCGGAATCGGCGTGCCATTGGCCGCGTAGTTGAAGTTGCGCCATTCATGGACACGGTACAGGTCGATGTCGTCGTGGCCGACGCCGATGCGTATGTGGTGATTGCTGAAGCCGCTGTAATCGGCATAGCCGGACAGGCGGTAGGTGCGCTCCCAGGTCTCCGGCACGCCGATCATGCCATTGGTGAAGGTGCCGGTAGGGAAGGTCGCGCCGGGCGGCAGCAACTGGTACCAGGTGTTCACTTCCTGCGAATATTGCTGCGTGCTGAGGCTGGCGCCCAGGCCCCAGTCGCGCGTGACCTGCGGATCGGCCCAGGCCAGGTTGCTGGTGATGCGTTCGCTTTGCTGGCGGCCCACCGGATCCAGCGCCGAGGCGATGCCGGCGCCGGTGCCCATGTCGTAGCGTTTCTTGTAGCCCAGGCGCGCGCGCCACTGGCCGTAGATCAGGTCGAGGTTGCCGTCGATGGCCTTGTACTGGTTGTTGAGCGGGCCGGGCGCCAGGCTGGCGTGGGTCTTGAACAGCGTGTCGTTGCGGCTCTGGGCGTCGGCGTCGAGGGTGCGGTCGTTGCCGTCGCTCTGGCCGGCGCGCACATAGGCGGCCACTTCGACCGGGCCGAGCTTGCCGCCGTGCTGCAGCCAGGCGTCGCGGCTTTTGTAGGAGCCGGTGCGGGCGCCGAGCTCGGTGCCCGGCACTTCGCCGGGGCCCTTGGTGATCAGGTTGATGACGCCGGAGAATGCGTCGGAACCATACAGCGCCGAACCCGGACCGCGGATGATCTCGATGCGGGCGATGTGTTCGAGTGGATAGCCGGCCCAGATGTTGCCCTTGTTGCCGACGTAGGCGGTGGTGATGGGCACGCCGTTTTGCAGTATCAGGATTTGCGGCGTGTAGGCGCTGACGATGCCGCGCACCACATACAGCGGCGAGTTGCTGTTGGGTGTGCGGTTGACGTGCACGCCGGGCACGCTTTCCAGCACCTGGTCCAGGTCGGTGGCGCCCATGGCGGCGATGTCGGCCGCCGTGATCACGGTGGCCACGGCCGGCGCGCGCCGCAGCGTTTGCAAGTTGCCGGTGGCGATGCTGACGCTGTCGCTGGAGCCGTAGACCAGTGCCAGTTCGTCTTCTTCCGTCACGGGATCGGCCTGGGCCATGCCGTGCGCTGCAACCAGCGGTAGGGTGAGTGCCGCGGTCAGGTACAGCCGGTGGGCGCTCAACACTTTCAAAATGCTATCTCCTGTTACGTTTTTTTTGATTCTAGCTTGCCCGTTGTTGAGCCGGGGTAAATATCAGCAGATCCTTGCAGTAACTGTTGTAGCCGTGTCTATATGTCGTCGTACCAGTTCGGCGAATTGGTCGGCCGGCACCGCGGGGCTGAGGTAGAAGCCCTGCATCATGTCGCACTCGCGGCCCTTGAGGAATGCCAGCTGGGCCTCGGTTTCCACGCCCTCGGCCACCACTTCCAGGCGCAGGCTGTGGGCCAGCGCGATGATGGCGCTGATGATGGCGGCGTCGTCGGCGTCCTGCGGCACGTCGCGCACGAAGGAGCGGTCGATCTTGATGATGTCGACCGGGAAGCGCTTCAGGTAGGACAACGAGGAATAGCCGGTGCCGAAGTCGTCGATCGACAGGCGCACGCCCAGCGAGTGCAGGCGGTGCAGCGCGGCCAGCGTGTCCTGGGCGTTTTCCATCAGCGTACTCTCGGTGATCTCCAGTTCCAGCAGCTGCGGCGGCAGGCCGGTGTCGGCCAGCACGGCTTCGACCGAGGCGGCGAAATCCTTTTGCAGCAGCTGGCGCACCGACAGGTTGACCGCCACCCGCATCGGCGGCAGGCCGGCGCAGATGAATTGCTGCAGCTGGGCGCAGGCGGTGCGCAGCACCCAGTCGCCCAATGGATTGATGAGGCCGGTTTCCTCGGCCAGCGGGATGAAGTCCACCGGCGGTATCATGCCGCGCGTCGGATGGCGCCAGCGCACCAGCGCTTCCATGCCGATGATCTTGCCGCTGTCCAGGCAGGCCTGCGGCTGGTAGAACACTTCCAGCTGGTGCTGCTGTTCCATGGCGCGGCGCAGGTCGCTCTCCAGCCGCACGTGCTCGGAGATCGAATGCTCCATCGACGCTTCGTAGAACTGGAAGCCGGTGTTGGTGCGCTTGGCGCGGTACATGGCGCTGTCGGCATGCTTGACCAGGGTGGCGACGTCGGCGCCGTCGTGCGGATACATGGCGATGCCGACGCTGGCGGTGACGAAGATGTCGTGGCCGTCGATCGGGAACGGCGCCGACAGCACGCGCACGATGTTGTGGGCGGCGGTGGCGGCGGCGGCCGGGCTGTCGAGCTCGTTGAGCACGACGGTGAATTCGTCGCCGCCCAGGCGGGCCACGGCGTCGTCGGCGCGCACGGTGTGGCGCACGCGCTGGGCGACCGCCTGCAGCAGGCGGTCGCCGACGTCATGGCCGAGGTTGTCGTTGACGTACTTGAAGCGATCCAGGTCCATGAACAGCACGGCCACCTGCTGGCTGTCGCCGGCCTGGCGCGCCTGGTCGATGCTGGCGGCAAGCAGTTCGAAGAACAGGGTGCGGTTGGGCAGGTTGGTCAGCACGTCGTTGTAGGCCAGGTGGCGGATGCGCTTCTCGGCGCGGTTGGCCTCGATGATGCGGCGCACCCGCTGCGACAGCACGGCGTAGTGGATGGGCTTGGGAATGTAGTCGCTGGCGCCGGCGGCGAAGGCGCGCTCGACCGACGAATTGTCCTGCAGCGCGGTGATCATCAGCACCGGCACGGCGCCGGCGTTGGGCAGTTCCTGCATGCGGGCGCAGGCGGTGAAGCCGTCCATCACCGGCATCATGGCGTCCATCAGGATCACGTCGGGCTGGAAGCGCGCCAGCATCGCCAGCGCCTCGGCGCCGTTGGCCGCTTCCTCGACGTGGAAGCCGTCGCGCTGCAAGGTGTGGCGCAGGGTGCTGCGGGTGCTGCGGTCGTCGTCGACCACCAGCACTTGCGGACGGTCGTCGCCGGGCAGCGGGGCCAGCGGGGTGGCGTCGCTGATCTCGGTGTGCAGGAAGGCGGCCAGCGCTTCGTAGTGGGCGCGCAAGGGCGCCAGCAACGGTGCGATCTGTTCCGGCTGCTGCTCGGCCGCGTAGTGCTCGGCTTGCTGGGCCAGCTGGGCCAGCGTCTCGGCGCCGAAGTTGCCGGACGAGCCCTTGAGCGCGTGGGCGCGGATGCGGGCGGTGGCCATGTCGCCGGCCAGTACCGCCTGTTCCAGTTCGTCCAGGCAGGCCGGCGTGTCTTCCAGGTAGGGCGTGACGGCGTGCGGCAGGGTGTCGCCCAGCACTTCGCGCAGCTTGTCGAACACGGCCTGGTCGACCGGGCAGGGGCCGCCGTATGTGCGTGTCTCGGGCGCGGCGGCCGGCGCGGCCTGGTGGGCAGGGGTGCTCAGCGGGCCGCCGTGTGGCAGCCATTTTTCCAGCTTCTGGCGCAGTTCCACCAGCGTGATCGGCTTGGCCAGGTAATCGTCCATGCCGGCTGCCAGGCATTTTTCGGCGTCGCCGACCTGGGTGTTGGCGGTCATCGCCACCAGCGGCGTGCGCCGGCCCATGGCCAGCTCGGCCAGGCGGATGTGGGCGGTGGCTTCGTAGCCGTCCATTTCCGGCATGCTGCAATCCATCAGGATCAGGTCGAAGCGCTCGCGCTGGGCGGCGCGCACCGCTTCGACGCCGTCGGCCGCGAATTCGCAGACGCAGCCGTTCATCGCCAGCATGCCGGCGGCGACCATCTGGTTGGTGCGGTTGTCTTCGGCCACCAGCACGCGGAACTGGCGCTCCGGCATAGCGACCGGGCTCAGCGTAGGCAGCGGAGCAGAGGCCGGCGTCGGCACGCCGACCGGCGGGCGCATCGGCAACGGCGGACCCGCCACCTGCTGCGGCGCCGGACGGCAGCGTATCGTGAAGTGGAAGGTGGTGCCGGTGCCGGTCACGCTGTCGACGCCGATGCGGCCGCCCAGCAGTTCGACCAGCTGCTTGCAGATGGCCAGGCCGAGGCCGGTGCCGCCGTAGCGGCGCGTGGTGCTCGGGTCCGGCTGCACATAGGCTTCGAACAGGTGGCGGCGAACCTCCTCGCTCATGCCGATGCCGGTGTCGCGCACTTCGAAGCGCAGGCCGAATTCGGCGCCGGGCGCCAGCGCCACGCCGACCATCACTTCGCCCTGGTCGGTGAACTTGACAGCGTTGCCGATCAGGTTGATGAGGATCTGGCGCAGCCGCAGCGAATCGCCGGCGATGCGCGCCGGCACGTCGGGCGCGATGGTCCAGTTCAGGGCCACGGCTTTTTGCTGCGCCGGACGGGCCACCAGTTCCAGCACCTCGGACAGCAGGGTGCCGAGGCAGAACTCGGTCTCTTCCAGCTTGAGCTTGCCCGCTTCCATCTTGGAGAAGTCGAGGATGTTGTTGATCAGCGCGATCAGCGTGCGCGACGAGTTCCAGGCGACGTCGACGAATTCCTGCTGGCGCGGCGTGAGGCGGGTTTCCTTCAGCATGTCGAGCATGCCGACCACGCCGTTGAGCGGTGTGCGCACCTCGTGGCTGACGGTGGCGGCGAACTGCGCCTTCATCTGCGCCATGTTGACGGCGGCGTCGCGCGATTCCTTCAGCTCGGCCTCGCGCTGCTCCAGCACGTTCATCATCTGGTTGAAGGCGTGCGCCATCTCGATCAGGTCGCGCGGCCCGGCGGGCGCGGCGCGCATGCCCGATTCGCCCGACTCGGCGCGGCGCATCAAGGTCGACAGCGCGTTGAGCGGGTCGATCATGTGGCGCGTCAGCAGGCGGCCCAGCACCAGCAGCACCACGGCGAACGACAACGTCAGCGCCAGGTTGCCCAGCAACAGCGACCAGGTCAGCTGCTTGAGCGTGTTCTTGGCGATCTGCACGTGGACGTAGCCCAGCAGCTGCTGCTGGTGTTCCTGCAATTCGAACGGCGAGGCTTCGCTCTGGCCGCCGTACACCGGCGCGGCGAACAGCCAGCCGTCGGCGGTTTCGCCGACCAGGCCGGCGTGCGCCGGGACCACCTTGTTCAGGTTGGCGACGTCCAGCGTGGCGCCGGCCACCACCTTGGACAGCAAGACCTTGCGCTTGGCGTCCATGATCTGCAGCGCCGCCACGTCCGGGAAGGACAGCGTGGAGTTGACCACTTCGCGGGCGTTCTCGGCCGAGTGGAACAGCAGCGCCAGCGTGCTCTGGCGCGCCAGGTTGTCGGCCACGCGCTGGCCCTGGCCGATGAAATAGTCGCGCATGCGGGCATTGGCTTCCCACGAATTCATGAGCGCCGAAAACACGGCCAGGCCGAGGATGGCGGCCGAGACGATGACCGTCAGTTGGCGCTGGAAACCGGTACGACGGAGAAAGTTACGGACTATGGAGATCATCAGGGCTGCGGGTAGACAAAGTCGAAACTGCGCTGTTGCAATGCGCCCAGGTTGAGGCCGATATGACTGGCGGTACGTAAATTGATGGCGGTCTGCAGCTCGCGCAGCGGCACCAGCGGACGGCGGCGCACATCGCCGGCGATCACGCCCAACGCCGAGGCCGCCAACGTGCGGCCCAGCTCGACGTTGTCGGGCACCATGGCGAACAGCGCGCCTTTTTTCACATGCAGCACGTTGCTGGAGAACAGCGGCACGCCGCTGTTCCACGATTCGCGCAGCACCAGCGGCAGGATGGTGCTTTCCTCGACGGTGGTGCTGTCGTGCGGCAGCCAGACGGCGTCGTGGCGGTTGTCGGCGGCGCCGATCAGCTGGGTGTACAGCTGGGCGGCGCGGGCCATGTCGCCGGCCACGTGGGCTTGCAGCTCCAGGCCTTGCGCCCTGGCGGCCTCGCGCGCCAGCTTGACCAGCCATTCGGATTTCTGCGGGTTGTAGACCACGATCACGCGCTTGAGATCGGGCAGCAGCACGCGCAGGCGCGAGAACAGCATGGCCGGATCGGGCGTCATGCTGATGCCCATGACGTTTTCGGCGTCCGACAGCAGCAGCACGCCACCGGCCAGCACGGCGATCTCACGGTCCAGTCCGGCGGTGGCGTTCAAGCCCTGGCGGCCCAGCGCGATCACCACCTTGGTGCCGTTGCGCTTGAGCGTGGCGTTCAGTTCGGCGGTATCGATTTTCGGATCGACCGGATAGCTGCGCACCTTGAGCTTGGTGCGCTCTTCGATGCCCTGGATCATGGCGATGAAGGCCGAGCGGAACGGCTCCTCGACATTCGGATAGACCACGGCGATGCTGCCCTTGCCGATCGAGGCCTGCAATTCGGGGCGGCGCAGCTGGTCTTCCAGCTGGGCCAGGGTGACGGGGCGGACGTCGGCGCGCAACGGCGCCTGCGGTGGCGGCAGCAGCGGCTCGACCGGAGCGATCAGCATGCCGCCATGGGCGGCGCTGGCGCTGACCAGCGCGATGCTCGATGGCAGCACGCCGCCGGCGGCGTGCGTCGCACCGGTGACGCTGGCGAGCAGCAGGGCGCCGGCGCGTCGCAGACGCCGCAGTTTAAATATTGTGTTTTTCATCATACTATCTTTGCTGCATCACTACCCTGGCGCCAGGAACGGCGCCGTTAAGATGCTTTCATAGTATAAGCCGAGACTTTGCAATTCGGAAATAAAATCGCCGCTGGCGACCCCAACGCTAGGGCTCGGGGAAGACCGCGTCGAAGCTCCGTTGTTGGCTGGAGACAAGATTCAGGCCGATGTGGCTGGCGGTGCGCGAGTTGAGCGCGCTGCGCACCGCCCGCAACGGCGTCACGCCGCGTTTCGGCATGTCGCCGTTCTGCATGGCCAGGGCCAGCGCGGCCAGGTCGCGGCCCAGCTGCACATTGTTCGGGTACATGCCGAACAGCACGCCTTTCTTCACATGCAGCACGCTGCTGGAAAACACCGGTAGGTTGCGGCTCCATGATTCTTTCAATACCAGCGGCAGGATGGTGGTTTCCTCGACGGTGGTGGCGTCCTGCGGCAGCCACAGCGCGTCGCGGTGGCCGTCGGCCGCGGCGAACTGGGCTTCGTAGGCGCGCGCGGCGCCGGCCAGGTCGCTCGCTTCCAGCGCCACCAGTTCCAGTCCCAGCCCCCGGGCCGCTTCGCGCGCCAGCCGGATCTGCGCCTCGTTGCTGGCCGGGTTGTAGACCACGATCACGCGGCGGATGCCGGGCAGCAGGGTCTTGAGCATGCCGAACAGCAGGGCCGGGTCGGGCGCCAGGCTGATGCCGTTGAGGCGCTCGGCGTCCGGCGCGCTGCCGACGCCGCCGACCACCACGCCCTGTGCCGGATCGAGCATGGCGGCCGCCTTCAAGCCCTGGCGGCCGAGGGCGATCACCACCTTGCCGTTCTTGAGCGTGTTGCGCAGTTCGCCCAGGTCGGTGCCGGCGCCCAGCGCGATCGCGCGCGGCTTGGCCTTGCTCTGGTCTTCGACGCCCTGGAGGATTTCGGCGAATACGGTGCGGTAGGGCTCGCCGATGTCGGGATACAGCACCGTCAACGTCTGGGCGTTGGCCGGCCCGCCGAGTAGGCTCAGCAGTAGGGTGGTTAAAAAGGCAACGACGTTGATGGTTAATCGCACAATGATAGTCGTAGCGTGTTGAGTCAGCGGAAGTGTATCCTTTGCTAACGATTTTACATCCATAGATTATTTCAATGGCGTCAGTGAGAGCGCTTCCAGTTGATGTAAACTAAGATTAATTCGCAACACTTATTTTCCATCTCAAGATGTCCGCCGCCAAAACCCCGATCCGTACCCCGCCCATGTTCAATCTTGCCTGGCCTTTGCTCGTCGAGCTGGGGCTGGCGATCGCTTCCAGCGTCATCGGCACCGGGCTGGCGTCGCGCATTTCGGACGAGGCGGGCGGCGCTTTCGCCATCGCCAGCCAGGTGTCGGCCACCCTGTTCATTCTATTCCGCATCATCGGCGCCGGGGTCAGCGTGGTGGTCACGCAGAACCTGGGCGGCGGCCAGCGCGAGGCCGCCAACCGGGTCGCCTGCGCGGTGGTGGGCGCCAGCACCTGGCTGGGCGCCGTCACCGGCCTGTTGGCCTTGCTGGGCGCGCACCGCCTGCTGCATCTGCTGAACGCCCCGGCCGAAGTGCTGCCGCTGGCGGCGCCATTGCTGCAGGCGCTGGCGCCGGCCATGCTGCTCGATGCGTGGAACGCCTCGATGGCCAGCGTGATGCGGGCCCACCTGCGCACCCGCGACACGCTGGTGGTGCTGGTGATCATGCACGTCAGCCATCTGGCGCTGGCGATACCGATGATGCACGGCTGGGGACCGATTCCGGCGCTGGGCCTGCCCGGCTACGCGTATGCGCTGGCGATCAGCCGCGCCATCGGCCTGGCGCTGCATTTGCTGATGTGGCGCGTGCACCTGGGCATCCGCGTGGCGCGCGACGACTGGTGGCGCTTGCCGCGGCGCGAACTGGGCGCGGTGCTGCATATCGGCCTGCCCGGCGCGGCCGAGAACATCGGCTGGCGGCTGGCCTTCATGGTCAGCGTGGCGACGGCGGCCGAACTGGGCGCCAAGTCGCTGGCCACGCAAGCCTACGTGTTGCAACTGATGGGCGGGGTGATGATGTTCAGCATCGCCACCGGCCTGGCGGTGGAGATCGTGGTCGGCTACCTGATCGGCGCCGGACGGCTGCGCGAGGCGCACGGCGTGGTGCGGCGTTCGTTGGCGCGCGGACTGGTGGTGTGCATCCTGATCGCCGCCTGCGCCGCGCTGCTGGGCCGCTGGCTGCTGGGCTGGTTCACGCAGGACCAGGAGATCATCGCGGCCGGCGCCACGCTGCTGTGGATCACCGTGCTGCTGGAACCGGGCCGGACCTTCAACCTGGTGGTGATCAACGCGCTGCGCGCGGCCGGCGACGCGCGCTTTCCGGTGATGGCGGGCGCCTTGTCGATGCTGTTGGTGCTGGCCGGCGGCAGCTGGCTGCTGGGCGTGGTGCTGGGCTGGGGCTTGCCCGGCGTGTGGATCGCCTACGCCGCCGACGAATGGATACGCGGCCTGATCATGTGGCGCCGCTGGCAGACCCACGCCTGGGTGCCGCACGCGCGGGCGTCGCGCAAACGTTTGCGGCCGTTGATCGTGGTCGAAGGCTAGACGGATTCGCCGAAGCGCGCCGCGATCCAGTCGATGAACACGCGCAGCCGGTTGCTCAGGTGGCGGTTGGGTGGATAGACCACATGGAACGGGTAAGGCGGCGGCTGCCAGCTTTTCAGGATCGGCACCAGCGCGCCGCTGGCGATGTGGTCGCGGGCGATGTAGTCGAAGGTCTGGATCACGCCCAGTCCTGCCAGCGCCGCCGCGAAGTGGGCGTTGCTCTCGTTGATGCCGATGGCGTGGCGCGGTCGTATCTCGAGCTTCTGCGCGGTGCGCGCGAAGGCGACCGGCGTCGCCCGGCCGGTGCGGGCCGACAGGTAATTGACCACCCGGTGATTGTGCTCCAGTTCGGACGGATGCCTGGGTGTGCCGTGCTGCTCCAGGTAGGCCGGCGCGGCGCAGGTGACCCATGCGGCCTTGCCGATCTGGCGCGCCACCAGCGACAGGTCGGTGATGGCGCCGCCGCGGATCACGCAATCGACGTTGTCGCTGATCAGGTCCACATGGCGGTCGCTGACGCCCAGGTCCAGCTGGATGCCGGGATAGCGCGCCAGGAACTCCGGCAACGCCGGCACCAGGATGCGGCTCGCCACCGAGGAACCGGTGTCCACCCGCAGATGCCCGCGCGGCGTGGCCTGCGCGGCGCCGAAGCTGCTGTCGATATCACCCAGGTCCTTGAGCAGCCGCGTGGCCTTCTCGTAGTACTGGGCGCCGTCCGCCGTGACGGCGACGTGGCGCGTGGTCCGTTGCAGCAGCTTGACGCCGAGGTGCGTCTCGAGCGACTGCACCAGCTTGGTCACCGTCGCCTTGGGCATTTGCAGCGAGTCCGCCGCCTTGGTAAAGGTGCCCGCTTCGACCACGCGGGCGAAGGTGCGCATTGCCAGTAGCTGATCCATGATTCCTCCTGTTTTCGATTATACACACAGGTGAATAAAGAATTTGTTTGTAGCTACTTTATCGAATAATGATGCGGGCTTAAAGTGTGTGCTCTCAACACAACTTCTGGAGCACATCATGAAACTGGCAGGCAAAACAGCACTTATCACCGGCGGCACCACGGGCATCGGCCTGGCAACGGCGCAGGAGTTTGCACAGCAGGGCGCGACGGTCTACATCACGGGCCGCCGCCAGCCGGAACTCGATGCGGCGGTCGAAGCCATCGGCCACGGCGCCGTCGGCGTGCGGGCCGACAGCGCGCGGCTGGAAGACCTTGACCGCGTGTATGCGGAAATCGGCCGCCGTTCCGGCCACTTGGACATCCTGTTCGCCAACGCCGGCGGCGGCGACATGCAGCCGCTGGGCGCGATTACCGAAGAACACTTCGACCGCATCTTCGGCACCAATGTGCGCGGCACGGTGTTCACGGTGCAGAAGGCCTTGCCGCTGTTGACGGATGGCGCGTCGGTGATCCTGTCCGGCTCGACGACGACGGTGCAGGGCACGGAGAACTTCAGCGTCTACAGCGCCAGCAAGGCGGCGGTGCGCAACTTCGCGCGCTCCTGGCTGCTGGACCTGAAGCCGCGCGGCATCCGCGTCAACGTTATCAGTCCCGGCCCGGTGGGCACGCCCGGCCTGTCCGGACTTGTGCCGGCCGAGCACGTGGCAGGCTTGCATAGCCACCTGGCCAGCCTGGTGCCGATGGGGCGACTGGGCGGGGCAGCGGAAATCGCCAAGGGCGTACTGTTCCTGGCTTCCTCCGACAGTAGTTTCGTCAACGGCATCGAGCTGTTTGTCGATGGTGGAATCGCCCAGATCTGATGAGGACTTTCATTGTGTAATTTGACTACATAAATTCCTGAATCAAGGAGTGATGTTGTTGACTGCATAAGTATTGACTGTTATTTTGCTACATTCTCAACCTTCCGGGAGTGTGTAATGCAACAGCTTTCTGACGTGCGCGTACTGGTCGCTGGCGGCGTCGGCATCGACACGATTGTGATGGTGCCGTCGCTGCCTCTGGCCGAGGCCGACTCTATCCACGTGCCCGCCGTGCACGATTACGTCGCCCACACCGGCAATGGCGTGGCGCTGGGCTTGCAGGCGTTGGGACATCGTGCCGTACTGCTGGATTTTATCGGCGCCGATGCGCAAGCGGAACTGGTCCATGCGCGCTACCGCGAGCGCGGCCTGGAATTCCATGGCGTCGTACACCCAAGCGGTACCCGGCGCAGCGTCAATCTGGTATCGCCGGATGGACGCCGCCTGTCGCTGTACGACGGCCGCCATCCCGACGACCTGCGCATGGAGCGCGACTTCTACCTGCCGCACATGGAACGCGCCCAGCATCTGCACCTGACCATCATGCCGTGGGCGCGCCATTGGTACGACGACGCCGCCGCCTGCGGCTTGCCGGTATCGACCGACCTGCACGACTGGGATGGCAGCAATCCCTACTATCACGATTTCGCGCGGCGCTCCGACCTGGTCTTTCTCAGCACGGCGGCCTTGCGCGGCCGGCATGAGCAGGTGATGCGGGAGATACTTGATGCGGGACGGGCGACCGTAGTGGTGGCGATGGCGGGGGCGCAGGGCAGTTACCTGCTGCGGCGCGGCGATGCCGATGTGCTGCATGTGCCTTGTGCAAAGCTGGACCTGGCCGTGCTCGACAGCAATGGCGCGGGGGACGCCTTCGTCAGCGCCTTCTTGCACGGGAAATTCCGAGGCATGGAGATTGAGGACTGCATGCGCCTGGGCGCCATCTCCGGCGCCTATGCCTGCAGCGTGCCGGGTACGGCGGAACTCAGCCTGTCGCTCGACGAGCTGGCGCGCTATCTATAAAAAAAACCCGAAAGTTGGTGTCCAATTTTCGGGCCCTTGATGCCTGCTTATTGCACCGTGAGGATCACCTTGACGGTGTCGTCGACCTGCGACTTCTCGATGTAGCCGATGGCCTGCGGATCGGCAGCCACGGCCTTCTTCACCTCGGCGCTGGAACCCAGCTCCTTCGGCGCGCTGGCCTTACCGGTGAACACCAGCTTGGACCAGATGGCCTTGACCTGGGTGGCGTCCTTGTCCAGCACTTTTTTATAGAACTCGTTGCGCAGCGGGCCGTCGGTGTGCTCGATCGGCGTGAACAGCGTCGATTTGCCGAGGAAGAACTGGGCCGCCTGCTCGCTGAACATGCGGGTGGCCGGATTCTTCGGGCTGACGATGACAACGATTTCCGCCGCGAACGCAGGGGCGATGGCCAGCCAGGCGCCGGCCGCCAGCACTACTTTTCCGATGATCGTTTTCATATGGATTCTCCTTAGAAGACGAAATCGATGGCGGCGGCGTACACGTTGACGGTGCTGCCCGCAAAGCCCGGTTTGGGATTGAGGAAGTAGCCGGCGCCGTCGCGCGTTTTGATGCGGTCCATCTGCACCTTGAACGCGGCCGATTTGTAGAAGTCCCAGCGCAGGCCGATGCCGGTGGTCGATTGCAGGCCGGACTTGATGGCGGCGTTGGTGCCGGCGGTCAGCGCGGCCAACGGGCCGGTGGTCGGCATGCCGGAGAAGTCGCGGATGCTGTCCTGCTTGACGTCGCCGTGCACGATGAAGGGCACGAACTTGCCGTAGCGGTAGCCCGCCATGATGTACCAGCTGCTGGTGTCCGGCACCAGGCGCGATTCGGTCTTGCGCTTGGCGTATTCGGCCTGGCCGATGATGTTGTTGTAGTCCATGGCAATACCGGCCGAGGTGAAGGTGCCCTTGATGTCGGTGAGCTTGACTTCATTGGCCACCGAGGTCAGGCCGACCTTGTTCAGCGTGCCCACCAGGCCGGTCAGGCTGGGGTTGTCGTAGATGCCGAAGGTGGCCTGCGAACGGCCCAGGCGGTAGGTGAACGGGCCGTTCTCGACCACCAGCTGGGTCGAGATCACCGGCTTGAATTCGACGTAGTAATTGCCGGGCGCGCGCACCTTGGCGCGGCCGATCGCCGCCTGCGCGGTCACGGTGGTGTCGCCGAAGCTGTGCTGGTAGGTGACGTCGCCGCCGTCCGCATTGTCGACGGTGACCTGGCGGTAGACTTCATTCGGCGGGCGCAGCATGGTGTTGGCGTAGCCGACGTTGCGCACGTCGGAGATCATGTACACCGGCAGGCCGATGCGGCCAAGGCGCAGCGAGAAGTCGTCGTTGACCTTGAACTTGGCGAAGGCCCATGCCAGCTCGGCGCCGAATTGATCGTTGTTGCCGTTCTTGCGCACCAGGCCCTGGGCGGTGAAGGAGATGGCGTCGCTCCACTTGGCGGTGACCTGGATGCCCAGGTTGGAATCGACGCCGGGGCGGGCATCCTTGCCGACGCCGGAAGCCTGGTTGACGCGGTTGAATTCTGCCTGGTCGGAATTGGTCATGGTCAGGGCGCCGGTGCCGAATCCGCTGACGGTGATCGGCATGCCTTCTTGCGCATGGGCAGTGGCTGCCAGGGCACTCAGGACTGCTAAAGTTGTCAATGCAAGCTTGGGTTGTTTCATCGTGTACCCCTCCGTAGGTTGGTGGCGACTGTCGTTGTGATGTTGTGCGCCTTATTTAGTGTGGACCGGGGGAGGGGAAAGGTGGGTGTTTTTATGGCAAAATGTCACAATTTCGTTGTTCGCGGGCAACGAATTGCATAATGGAAGCGGTATCACATGATGCAAACGGCAAGCTTGTTTAAAGGATGTGCTTGATGTGGCGCGGTTTTGAAGCTGCCGGCGGCGCCTGTTGTCCTGAACATGCAAGACACAATTGACGCCGGCCGCCGCCGCGTTACAGCGCCGGTATTTTGCGGAAACCGACGCCCAGGCGGTTCCATGAGTTGATGGTATTGATCGCCAAAGTCAGGTCCACTTGTTCCTTGGGCGTGAACTGGGATTGCAGCCGCTCGTAGTCGGCGTCCGGCGCGTGGGTGATGGAGAGCTGGGTCAGCGCCTCGGTCCACGCCAGCGCGGCCTGTTCGCGTTCGGTGAAGAATGGCGTCTCGCGCCAGGCCGCCACGCCGTGCATGCGGCGGTCGGTTTCGCCGGCCTTGCGGGCGTCGGTGGTGTGCATGTCGATGCAGAAGGCGCAGCCGTTGATCTGCGAGGCGCGCAGTTTCACCAGCTCCAGCAGCGGCGCCTCCAGGCCCAGTTTGTTGACCGCGACTTCCAGCGCGATCATGGCTTTCATCGCGTCCGGCGAGGCGGTGTAGAAATCGGTACGTGCGTTCATGATGGGGTCCTTCTGAGTGGTTGGTAAGTGCGTCCATTCTAGGAGGCCAATCATGGCCTGCGGGAGGCCAATATGGACTAAACACGCTAGTCCATTAACGGCCGGCGGCGGCGCGCTGGGCGGCGGGGAGGTTGCGCATGATTGCGCGCAGCATCTGTTCGACGTCGATAGGCTTGGCGATGAAATCGTTCATGCCGGAGGCGATGCACTGCTCGCGCTCGGACAGCATCACGCCGGCCGTCATGGCCAGCACCGGCAGCTCCAGTTTGAGTTCGGTGCGGATGCGGGTGGTCGCTTCGAAGCCGTCCATCTCCGGCATCTGCACGTCCATCAGCACCAGGTCGTAGCGATGGGCGTCGCTACGCAAGCGGTCGAGCGCGGCGCGGCCGTTGTCCACCGCGTCGATGCTGGCGCCGGCGTAGGACAGCATACTCTGCGCCACCAGCTGGTTGATCGGATTGTCTTCCACCAGCAGGATGCGCACACCATCGATGCGCAGGCCGGACTGGGCGCCGTTTTCGGCGCTGGCGGCGGCCGGCGTGCCGGCCTGCGCCTGCTGCAGGATCTCGTTCAGGCGCGCCATGGTGACGGGCTTGAGCAGCACGGCGTTGGCCGCCTCCGCGCCCCGGGTGTGCAGCAGCTTGCCCTGGCCGAAGGCGCTGACCACCAGGATGATGGCGGGGCAGTCCTGCTGCAAGGCCTGGCGGATCGCCTGCATGGTATCGAGGCCGTTCATGCCGGGCATGTCCCAATCGACCAGGATGGCGTCGTAGCGGCCTGCGGCGCGGCGCAACAGCGCCAGCGCCTGTTCGCCGGAGCCGGCGCTGTCGCTGCTCCAGCCACGCGCGCGGATGGTGCGGCCCAGGTAGTCGGCGCTGACCGCGTCGTCGTCCACCAGCAGCAGGTGCTGGGCCGGCAGCGGCGCGCCCGCAGGCGCTATATCGACGGCGGCGCCGGCGGCTTGCAGCGGCACCGTCAGGATGAAGGCGCTGCCGGCGCCGGCGATGCTCTGGACTTCGATCGCGCCGCCCATCAGCGCGGCGATGCGGCGCGAGATGGCCAGCCCCAAGCCGGTGCCGCCGAAGCGCCGGGTCATGGAGGCGTCGGCCTGCGAGAACGGCGCGAACAACAGCGCCAGCTGGTCGGGCGGTATGCCGATGCCGCTGTCGCGCACCGTGAAGCGCAGCGTGACGACGCCGGCCATGCCGTCGCCGGTTCGCTCCACCAGCACCGAGACCGAGCCTTTCTCGGTGAACTTGATGGCGTTGCCGACCAGGTTGATCAGGATCTGCTGCAAGCGGTGGCCGTCGCCGAGCAGCGCCTGCGGCACGGCCGCTTCCACGCCGATCGCCAGCTCCAGGTCTTTTTCGCCGGAGTTGACGGTCATGATGGTGGCGATGGCTTCCAGCACGGCGCTCAGCTGGAACGGCGCCGGCGCCAGCTCCATGCGGCCCGCTTCGATCTTGGAGAAGTCCAGCACGTCGTTGAGGATGCTGAGCAGCGAGTTGCCGGACGACCGTATCATCTCCAGGTACTTCTGCTGGTCGGGCGAGAGCGAGGTGTTGTTCAGCAGGTGCGTCATGCCCAGCACCGCGTTGAGCGGGGTGCGGATCTCGTGGCTCATATTGGCGACGAACTCGGACTTGGCGCGGCTGGCCGCTTCGGCCAGATCGCGCGCGACGATCAGCGAGCTTTCCGATTCGCGCAGCGCCGCGGTCTTTTCCTCGGCCAGCGCGGCGGCGTAGGCCTGGCGCGCGGTCAGCGCCCGCACCACGCCGAAGAACAGCAGGCTGATGATCACGCCGGCCAGCAGCACGATGTGGGATTTCTGGCGGTCGATGGAGTTCTCGAACGCCGGCAGCGAGGTAAAGCGCAGCGTCCAGCGATGCCGCATCTGCACCAGCGGCGCGGTGCGCAAATAGGGACTCGGATATTGCAACTGGTCGTTGTCGGTGCGGCTGCCGCTGGCGTACAACAGGGCGGCGGGATCGGCTTCGCCGCCGTCGAAGACTTCCAGCTGCACCACGCGCTCGGAGGGACCGAGCAGGCCGGCCATCATCTCGTCGGCGCGGATCGGGCTATACGAGTAGCCTTGCAGCGCCGCCATGCGCTGCGCGGGCGACGGCACGGCGCCGGCGGCCAGTTGGCGGTAGATCGGGAAAAACATCAGGAATCCCGGCCGCGCCGTTTCAGCGCCATTCTGCACCAGCGTCACCTTGCCCGACAGCGCCGGTTGGCCGCTGCGTGCCGCCTCCAGCAGGGCGGCCTGGCGGATCGGTTCGGACATCAGGTCGTAGCCGAAGGCGCGCAGGTTCTGGCCCTGGAACGGTTCGAGGTAGAGCACCACGCTGGACATCGGCCCCAGCGCGCTGCCTGGCCTGGCCCAGATGCGGAAATCGGGGTGGCCCTGGCTGCGCACCTGCGCTTCGAGCGCGTCGCGCTGGCCGGCCGGCACTTGGGCGGCATAACCCAGCCCCATCACGCCGGGCAGGCTGTGGGCCAGATCCAGCGCCTCGGTGAAATTGCGCCACTGCGCGCGGCTGGGTTCCGGCTCGGCGCTGAACAGCGCGCGGGCGCCGCGCAGGCCCGATTCGTACAACGCCATGCGGCTGGCGATGCGTTCGGCGATGTCGGTGCATTCGGTGTCGAACTGTTCCCGCGCGCGGCGCTCGGTGCTGAGCGCCACCAGGTGCCAGACGATCACGGTCAGGCCGACGCAGATCAGCAGCGTGGCCCATTGCGCCGCGCTGTGCCAGCGAACCGCGCCGCTCATGCGTCGGCGCTCGCTGGCGTCGGCGCACAGCACCATGCCGACCAGGCTGCACAGGACCACAAAGCTGTCGAGCGAAATCAAGGCGTCGTTGAGCGTGCCGACCGCGAACGGCCCCAGTCCCCGCACTGTGCACAGCACCGCGCCGCCGGCGGTGGCCAGGCAGGCCAGGCTGGCGCCGCGCAGCCCGAAGCGATAGGAAGCCCAGGCCACGCACAGCATGAAGACATATGGCAGCCAGCCGGGATCGTCGTTGGCGGTGTAGTGGCGGCCGAAGATCCAGGCCATCAGCACCGCCAACAGCAGCAGCGACAGCGCGGCCTCCAGCGCGACCGCCCGGCGCCAGCGCGGCCGGCGCCAGGCCAGGATGGCCGGCGCCACCAGTAGCACGCCGGCGACGTCGCCGACCCACCAGGTCAGCGCCACCGTGTTCCAGGCGGCGGCCGGCACCAGGCCGCCCAGCACCAGCGTGGCGCTGCCGACGCCGGCGCTGATCAGGCACACCAGCAGCGCGATGGTGGCGAATTTGTAGACGTCCTGCAGTTGGCTGAGCGGCCGCGCGACGTCGGTATGGCGGCGCATCAGCCAGGCGCCGGCCAAGGCTTCGAGGGTATTGCCGACGGCGATTAGCAGCGACGCCGTCACCAGGCCGGTGTTGAAGGGCAGGCCGTTGGTGGTGAAGGTGGCCAGGTTGGCGGCCAGTGCGCCCAGCAGGATGGCCGGCCAGGCGCGGTAGCCCAGCAACAGGATCGCGCCAAAGGCGATGCCGGACGGCGGCCAGACCGGGGTGGCGTTGCTGTGGGCGAAGGCCAGCAACAGGCTGGTGTTGGCGACCAGGTAGTAGCAGGCCGTCAGCAGCACCAGCGCGAGCGGCGCGGGGCCTGACGGGGGTGTGGCCGGGTTGAGCTGTTTGGAGCCTGCGCGCATGGCAGATAGCTGGGTTGTCTCGGTGGCAATCACTATACCCCGAAACTGCGGCATATTTGTTGGGTTTATGCCGTGCAGCCGTAGCCAAACCGGCCTACAACATGTAATACTTTGATATCATCTTTCTAGTGAGTACGCTGCCCATGGCGTTGAAACAGTATCTGCCGTCCACCCTGCGGTTCCGGCTCAGCGGCCTGGTCATGCTGTTGGTGCTGGGAGCGACCGTCACTGTGACGGTGGTGGCGCTGGTGCTGGCCGAGCGCGATATGAAGGAAGTCATCGGCAGCCAGCAGTATGCCTTGCTGTCCGGCGCCGCCGCCCACATCGACGAGCACCTGGCCGGCAAGAAGGCCATGCTGACGGCGCTGGCCGAATCGCTGCCGGCGGCCACGCTGCGCGATCCGGCTGCGCTGCGCGCCTATCTGAAGGCGCGGCCGACCGCCCGCAGCCAGTTCTCTTTCCTGGAAATCTACGACGGCGACGGCCTGCTGACCGGCGCGGTGGCCGAGGACATGCCGGCGCAGCCTTTCCGCGCCGCCGGCCAGGAATGGTTCGACCTGACGCTGGCGCGCGGTCGTGGCCTGGTGTCGGCGCCGTTCGCCAGCAAGCTGGCCGGCGCGCCGACGGTGCTGATCACGGCGCCGGTGTTCGACAGCGACGGCCGCGTGGCGCTGGTGCTGGCCGGCGGCATCAACCTGCTGCACTACGCGCCGTTCGAGTCGCTCAGCGCGCTCAAGCCGGGCAGTACCGGTTTCACCTTCATCATGACCGCCGGGGGCGTCCTGCTCAGCCATCCGAACAAGGCGCGGCTGCTGCACCATATTAACGAGCGCCCCGGCACCAACCGCGCCACCGAGATGGCGCTCAACGGCTTCCAGGGCTGGACCGAGGCCGAGAACAAGGACCACGTCAAGGGCATCTATTCCTACCGCCGCCTGCAGCACGCGCGCTGGATCGTCGCCGCGCGCTTCCCCAGCGACGAGGCGCTGGCGCCGTTGCGGGAGATGCGCTACGAGGCGGCCGGCGCGGCGACGGTGTTCGCCTGCCTGGCCGGCCTGCTGTCCTGGCTGGGCATCGCGCGGCTGCTGCGGCCCTTGCAGCGGCTGCGCCGCAACATCGCCGAGATCAAGAACAGCCGGGCCGGCATCCAGGTGCTGCAACTGGACCGCAAGGACGAAATCGGCGAATTGAGCGGCGCCTTCTACCGCCTGATGGCCGAGCGCGAGGCGGCCCAGTTGCGCACCTACGAAAGCGAGAAGCGGGCGCGCATCCTGGCCGACAACCTGCCGCTGCTGATCGCCTACCTGGACCGCGAACGGCGCTACCTGTTCACCAACGAGCACTATCGCACCCAGTTCGGCCTCGATCCGCAGCAGATGCTGGGGCAGACCGTGTCCGACATTTTCGGCGCCGCCTCCGACAGCTGGCTGGGCGACCTGGATCAGGCGCTGCTGGGGCGCCGCCTGCACTTCGAACGGGCGTTCGAACAGCACGGCCTGACGCAGCACTTCATGGTGGACCTGGTGCCGGACGTGGCCGCCGACGGCATGGTGGTGGGCACCTATCTGATGGCGATGGATATCACCGACCGCAAGAACGCGGAGCTGATCCAGGCCGCCGGCGAGCAGCGCGCCGCCGCCGCCAGCCGCGCCAAGAGCGAGTTCGTGGCCAATATGAGCCACGAGATCCGCACGCCGATGAATGCGGTGCTGGGCGTGGCGTATTTGCTGGGGAATACGGAGTTGAGCGCGCCACAAAAGGAGTACGTGGACATGATACGGTCGTCCGGCAATGTGCTGCTGGGGATCCTGAACGATGTGCTGGACTTCTCCAAGATCGAGGCCGGCCGCATGGAGCTGGCGCCGTCGACCTTCCAGCTGGACGAGGTGCTGGCGGCGGTCAATTCGGTGATGACGACCACGGTGGCCGCCAGCGGCATCCGCTTCGATATCGCCACCGATGCCGCGGTGCCGCAAGCGCTGGTGGGCGACGCCATGCGCCTGCAGCAGATCCTGATCAACCTGGTCGGCAACGCCATCAAGTTCACCGAACGCGGACAAGTGCTGCTGCGGGTGGAGCGCTCGGCCAACGGCATGGCGGGATATGCCGGCGACGCCGTCGGCCTGCGCTTCGTGGTGCGCGACACCGGCATCGGCATGGACCAGGAGCAGCAGAGCCGCCTGTTCGAAGCCTTCAACCAGGCCGACGCCTCGACCACGCGCCGCTTCGGCGGCACCGGGCTGGGACTGGCGATCTGCCGCCGCCTGGCCGAGTTGATGGGCGGCGCCATCGCCGTCAGCAGCACACCGGGCGAGGGTAGCGAGTTTGTCGTCACCTTGCCGTTCCTGATGCCCAAGGCCGAGCTTCCGGCGGCGCCGCAGCCGGTCGACGATGATCTGGCCCACGACGATACGGCGGAGCAGCGCCTGCGCGGCGTGCGCCTGCTGCTGGTGGAAGACCATCCGCTCAACCAGGTGGTGGCGCGCGGCATGCTGGAATACGCCGGCGCCAGCGTGGACGTGGCGGAGAACGGCCAACTGGCGGTGGACCGGCTGCGCGACCATCCTGACGATTACGACATCGTGCTGATGGACGTGCAGATGCCGGTGATGGACGGCTTCGCCGCGACCGGCGTGATACGCCGTGAGCTCAAGCTGGACCTGCCCATCCTGGCGATGACGGCCGGCGTGATGCAATCGGAGCAGGAACGCTGCATCGCCGCCGGCATGAACGATTTCATCGCCAAACCGGTCGACGTCGAGCAGATGTTGGACATCATTTCGCGTCATATTCCGGCCGGGCGTCGCCCCTGACGCCGCGCATTTCGCGCCGGCCGGCTGCATTTCGCACCGGGCTTGCGCATTTCGTCGCAACGATCTCCGTGCCTGCGGTCCGCTCGCTAGAGTGGAGTCACTTTCACTCAACGGAGTTCATCATGCGATCCACCCGCCTTGCCGCCGCCGTCCTGTCCATCATGTCCATCCTGGCGCTGTCGCCCGCCGCCGCCGCCGACCTGAAGATCGCCGTGACCGGCGTCTCCAGCGCCGACGGCCAGATCATGGTCGCCCTGTACAACTCCGCCGAGACCTACCTGGGCAAGCCGTTCCGCACGGCGGCCGCGCCGGCCGTGAAGGGCGCCACGCAGATCGAGTTCAAGGACCTGCCGGCCGGCGACTACGCTTTTTCGCTGTACCACGATGCGAACGCCAACGGCAAAATGGACAGCAACCTGATCGGCATACCGACCGAGGACTACGCCTTCAGCAACAACGCCATGGGCAAATTCGGCCCCCCGGACTATGCGGCCGCGCGCTTTGCGCTGCCTGCCGCCGGCGCTGCGACCAGTGTCAACGTGCGCTGATCGGGGAGGATGACATGAGCCACACCTTGAACGAGCGCCGTCAGTTCCTGTCCCGCAGTATCAGCCTGGCCGCACTGGGCCTGAGTTCCGGCGCCGCGCTGGCCGACAGCGACACCTACCGCCGCTTCCACCAGGCGCTGGAGCACAACGCCAGGCTGGCGCCGTTTGCCGGCGCCAGCGGCGAGCTGTCCGGCGACGCAGCGGTCCACGGCCGCATACCGGACGACCTGCAAGGCGTCTTCTACCGCAACGGACCAGGCCGCTTTGAGTTGGGCGGCGAGCGCTATCACCACTGGTTCGACGGCGACGGCTACGCGCAGCGCTGGCAGATCGGCGGTGGCAAGGTCAGTCATCGCGGCCGTTTCGTCGCCACCCAGAAGTTCACCGAGGAGGCGGCGGCGGGCCAGTTCCTGTATCCGGCCTTCGGTACTTTTGTCAGCCGCAAGTCGGCCAAGAACAACGATACGATGAATGCGGCCAACACCAACCTGCTGCCGCTGGCCGGCCGCGTGTACGCGCTGTGGGAGGGCGGCTCCGCCGTCGAAGTCGATCCGCAAACGCTGGAAACGCGTGGCATCAAGACCTGGCGGCCGGACCTGAAGGCGATGCCGTTTTCCGCCCATCCCAAGCTCGATCCGGAGGGCGGCCTGTGGAACTTCGGGAACATGCCCGGCGCGGACAAGTTGATGATCTACCGCCTGAACGCGGCGGGGGAAGTGGCGCGCACCGGCATGATCGACGTGCCGCAGCTGAACATGGTGCACGATTTCGTCGTCAGCGCCCGTCACCTGATCTTCCTGGTGCCGCCGTACGATATGCGGCCCGGCCCGGAGGTCAGCCTGGGCGAGAGCCTGCACTGGGCTGGAGATTCCCGGCCGCTGCGCGTGGTCGTCATCGCCAAGGACACGCTGCAGCTGCGCCAGGTGTTCGAACTGCCGGCGCGTTCGGTGTTCCATCTCGGGAACGCGTTCGAAGACGGCGCCTGCACGCGGCTCGATGCGATCATGCACGAGGGCGACATGCTGCCCGAACTTGGCTTGGTCATGCACGGTGAGATGCGGCCTTTCCATGAAGGCTCCAGCACGGTGCAGATCACGCTGGACTACGCCAAAGGCGAGGCGCGCGAGGCGCGGCTGTTCGGCGCCAGCGAATTCCCCAGGGTGGCGCCGCAGGTGGTGTCGGCGCGCCACCGCAAGCTGGCGGTGCTGGGCGTGGCGCCCGGCAGCACGGACTATCTGCTCAACACCGTCAACCTGATCGACATCGACAGCGGCAAGGCGGACAGCTACCGCTTCGACGCCGGCTGGCAAGTGGAAGAGCATGTGCTGGTGCCGCGACGCGGCGCCCGTTCCGAGACCGACGGCTACCTGGTGGGCGTGGCACAAGACACACGCCGGCGCCAGACCGTGCTGACGGTGTTTGATGCGCACAACGTCAAGGCCGGTCCGCGCGCGATGGCGCGGCTGTCTTATGTGTCTCCGCTATGCTTTCATGGTAACTTTCTGCCGGCCTGAATATTTTGGATACGACGATGAACCACAGCAGCAAGCAAGCCACGGCGCTCTCGGGCGCCAACCCCGCGCGGTTGGCGCATCCGTTGGACATGATGCCGTTTTTCCGGCGCCGGCCGGCGTCGACGCGGCGCAACCTGCTGTACACCCTGATCTGGAACTGCGGGTTGGGTACGGTCCTGACGGCGGTCGATGTGCTGTATTCGGGGAGCGAGCGCCTGGTGGTGGGGCATTGGCTGCCGATGCTGCTGATTTCGAACCTGATCGGCTTCCTGATCCACTTCGGCCACCTGCTGGCCAACGCCGTCAGCGGCGGCTGGCCGCGCCGCGCGCAAGGCTTGCCGCGACTGGTGTTTAACATCGTGCTGGTGGGGACCAGCGTGCTGCTCGGCCTCGGGTTGGGGACCGCGCTGTTGAACGGCCAAGGCGTCGCGCAGGTGATGGACAACCGCAGTGCGCTGAACCAGTCGCTGTTGGTCGCCGTGGCGGTCGCAGTGCTGATGTACGTGGTAAGCAGCAGCGCCGAGCGGCGGGTGGCGCAGGCGATGGAAAAGGCGCGGCAACAGGAGTTGATCGCCTCCACCGCACGCCTGCTGGCGGAAGCCCGGCTGCGCGCATTGCAGGCGCAGATCGAACCCCACTTCCTGTACAACACCCTGGCCAACGTGGTAAGCCTGATAGTCCCGCAGCCGGCCAAGGCCCAGCACATGCTGGAACGCTTCATCGACTACCTGCGCGCCAGCCTGGCGGCCAGCCGCAGTGAGGAAGCCACGCTGGGCTCCGAGACCAGGTTGATCGCGGCCTACCTGGATGTGCTGGCGGTGCGCATGGGGGAGCGGCTGCGCTATCGTATCGAAGTGCCCGATGCCTTGCGCCAGTTCGCCATCGCGCCGATGCTGCTGCAACCGGTGGTGGAGAATGCGATCTCGCACGGCCTGGAGCCGAAGGTGGAGGGCGGCGAGATTGTCGTCAGCGCGCGCGTGGAAGGCGAGCATCTATACCTGCAAATCAGCGACACCGGAGTTGGCCTGGGCAGCACCATGTCGGCCAAGCCGGGCGGTGGGGTAGGGCTGAGCAATCTGCGCGAACGCCTGCGTAGTATGTACGGTGGCGCGGCTAAGGTAGAATTATTGGAAAATCAACCCTGTGGCATGACGGTACGCCTCATGCTGCCTTTAAATGCGAGTCCGACATCGATACACTCCGTGCCCTGATTGCAGATGATGAAGAACATCTGCGTGACTACCTGGAAGGCCAGCTGAAGACGGCGTGGCCGGAATTGAAGGTGGTGGCCAAGGCCGCCAACGGCCTCGAAGCGCTGCGCCTGATCGACGAGGAAGCGCCGGACGTGGTGTTCCTCGACATCCGCATGCCCGGCATGACGGGGCTGGACGTGGCCGCGCGGCTGGTGGCCGGCGCCAAGCCGCCGCACATTGTGTTCGTCACGGCCTTCGACCAGTATGCGGTGGAGGCGTTCGAACATTCGGCGGTCGATTATCTGTTGAAGCCCGCCAGCCTGGAGCGGCTGGATAAGACGGTGAACAAGCTGAAGGCGGCGTTGCGCTCAAGCGCTCCGGCAGCGGCGGGCGTCACGGCGGCGACGCTGCAAGCGCTGTTGCAGCAGCTGGGAGGCGCCGCGCCGGTCGCCGCAGCACCGGCGCCGACCTTGCAATGGATACGCGCCTCGCAAGGCGAACACACACGCCTGATCGCCATCGACGAGGTGATCTACTTCCAGAGCAACGACAAATACACCAGCGTGTTCCTGGCCGACGGCGAGAGCCTGATACGCACACCGATCAGCAAGCTGCGCGAGCAGCTGGACGAGCAGCAGTTCTGGCAGATACACCGCAGCGTGATCGTCGCCGCGCGCCACGTGGCCGGCACCCGCCAGGATTTTCGCGGCCGCCTGATGGTGCAGCTGAAGGGGCGCGACGAGCAGCTGGTGGTCAGCCGTAACTACGTCGACCTGTTCCGGCAGATGTAGCCACGGCGCAGGGACTTACTTACCCAGTACCGGCTTGACCTTGGCCGCCGCTTCCTTGGCGCGCAGGCGAGCGGTTTCCACATCGTCGGCGACGGCCAGCGCCACGCCCATGCGGCGGCGCGCGAACGATTCCGGCTTGCCGAACAGGCGGATGTCGGTGCCCGGCACACGTAGCGCCTCGGCCACGCCTTCGAAGGCGATGCCCGCCGCCTCATGCTGGCCGTAGATGACGGCCGACGCGCCAGGCGCCTTCAACGCCACATTGACCGGCAGGCCGAGGATGGCCTTGGCGTGCAGTTCGAATTCGCTTTGCACCTGGGTCGCCATGGTCACCATGCCGGTGTCGTGCGGGCGCGGACTCACTTCCGAGAACCAGACCATGTCTTCCTTGACGAACAGCTCGACGCCGAACAGGCCCAGGCCACCAAGGTCGCCGGTGACTTTTTCGGCGATGTCGCGGGAGCGCGCCAGCGCCAGTGGATTCATGCGGCACGGCTGCCAGGATTCGACGTAGTCGCCTTGCACCTGTACGTGGCCGATCGGATCGCAGAACTGGGTCACGACCTGGCCGTCGGCTCCGATTGAGCGCACCGTCAGCAGCGTGATTTCGTAGTCGAAGTCGATGAAGCCTTCGACGATGACGCGGCCCGAGTCCACGCGGCTGCCGGCGGCGGCGTAGTCCCATGCGGCTTTGACTTCGGCGGCGCTGTCGATCTTGGACTGGCCTTTGCCCGATGACGACATGACCGGCTTGATCACGCACGGGAAGCCGATGGCGGCGGTGGCTGCCTCCAGTTCCGCCAGGCTGCTGGCGAAGCGGTATGGCGACGTCGCCAGGCCCAGGGTTTCGGCGGCCAGGCAGCGGATGCCTTCGCGGTTCATGGTCAGTTGGGCGGCGCGCGCGGTCGGGATGCAGGTGATCTTGCCGGCTTTTTCCAGCGCGGCCAGGGTGTCGGTGGCGATGGCTTCGATCTCCGGCACGATCAGGTCAGGCTTTTCCTGTTCGATCAGCGCGGCCAGCGCGGCGCCGTCGGCCATGTTGATGACGTGGGCGCGATGCGCGACCTGGTGGCCCGGCGCATTCGGATAACGGTCGACGGCGATCACTTCCACGCCCAGGCGCTGCAAGGCGATGATGACTTCCTTGCCGAGTTCACCGGAGCCGAGCAGCATGACTTTGGTGGCGGTGGGAGACAGGGGAGTGCCGAAAATGCGGGGAGTGTTCATGTGATCGTCCGGGAATAAAGGGGAAACGGTAGATGGTGCGCAGCCGCAGCGCCGCGCGGGCCGACTATAGCAAAACCCGGCTATTTTGGACAGCGGTAGCGGCGTTATAATAAGCGCAACCTTGGCATCGGATTAATCGCGGCGCTTATCGCAGGCCGGCCGCGTTTATCCGCCACAGGCCGCGCCGGTCGCATGGCCGCCCGCGCCGCCGAGGCGTGAGGCACAGTGTGACCATGACATCTCGTCATGGACATGACTAAGGAGAAAAGATGAAACCAATGCACGTAATTGCCGCCGCACTCGCCGCCACTTCGCTGTGGGTGGTCGCCGCTGAATCGACCGGCAAGCTGCCGGCGCCATGGTTTGTGACCGGAGCGACGCCGTCGTCCTACCAGGTAGGGATAGACAGCGTTGAAACCACGAGCGGCAAGGGCTCCAAGTTCTTGCGCTATGCGCAGGGCGAGGACAAGAGCTGGGCCACGCTGGCCCAGGCGGTGTCATCGCAGCGTTACCTGGGCCAGCGGGTGCGCTTCCAGGCGCGCGTCAAGTCGCGCGATGTGAGCAACTGGGCCGGGCTTTGGATGCGGGTCGATGGCCAGGCGCGCGGCAGCACCCTGGCCTTCTACAACAGCCAGGACAAGCCGATCACCGGCACCTCGGACTGGCAGACCCGCAGCGTTACGCTGGATGTGCCGGAGGAAGCGACGTCCATCAATTTCGGCGTGATCAACGCCGGCACCGGACAGGTCTGGATAGACGAGTTGTCGTTCGAAGTGGTGGGCAAAGACGTGCCGGTTGACGCTCAGCACCGCAGCAAGCTGCCGGAGTCGCCGACCTTATGAATGCCGTCGCCGGCGACGGCTACCAGGCGATGAAAGCGGCGGCGGCCAGCACCGCCCCTCAACAGGCGTTGAGCGCCGCGCTGGTGGCCGGCTTCGCGCTGGTTTGCCTGCTGCTGCGGGCCTATACCTTGCTCGCGCTGTTCGGCGCCATGCTGCTGCCGACGGCGTCCAGCGGTGCAGGCATGCTGGCTTTGCTGGGCCGCGCCGGCTGGCTGCGCGACTGGCGTTTCTTGTGGCCGGCCCTGCTGCTGTCCATAGGCTTGTCGAGCTGGTTGACCGGATTGCTGTATCACGCAGGCCTGGGCGCCGTTGGCGTCATCACGCACAATGATCTGCTGGTGCAGCTCTCCGTGGCGGCGTTGGCTTTGCTGCTGCTGGCGCCGCGCCTGTGGATCGCGCAGCAGCAGTCGCGTGATTTGCAGATGGCGCAGCTGACGCAGGCCGCGCTGTCCGCCGACCTGAAGGCCTTGCAGGCGCAGATCGAGCCGCACTTCCTGTACAACACGCTGGCCAATACGCGCTATCTGGCGCGCCACGATCCCGAACGCGCGGTGGCGATGCTCGATCACCTGATCGGCTATCTGCACACCGCCTTGCCGGATTTGCGCAGCCCGATGTCCAGCCTCGGCCGCGAATGCGAACTGGCGGGGCACTATCTGGCGCTGATGGGGATACGCTTCGGCGAGCGCCTGCAATTCGAGATCGACTGTCCAGCCGAACTGGGCGCGGTGGAACTGCCGCCGTTGATGCTGATGCCGCTGGTGGAAAACGCCGTGCAGCATGGCGTCGAGCCGCATCCCGGCAATGTCACCGTGCGCATGCTGGTGCGCCGTCGCGAAGGCGCGCTGGTGGTGGCGGTGCGCGACAACGGCGCCGGTCCCGGAAAATCCGTGCTGGGTAGCGGTGTCGGACTGCGCAACCTGCGCGAGCGGCTGGCGGCCTTGCATGGCGGCGCGGCCGGATTCCGGCTGCAAGTGGCGGCGGACGGCTGGACCGAAGCAGAAATCACCTTACCGTTGGGAGCCGCATGATGTCGATGTCACACCATCGCCCGCGCATACTGATCGCGGACGACGAGCCTTTGCTGCGCGCGGAATTACGCCAATCGCTGGCCGCGTTGTGGCCCGAGGCCGAACTGGTGGCCGAGGCGGGCGATGGCTACGAAGCACTGCGCCTGGCGCGCGCGATGGAACCGGACGTCGCTTTTCTCGACATCCGCATGCCGGGGCTGAGCGGACTGGAAGTGGCGCGCACCTTCGGAGTGCGCACGCACGTGGTGTTTGTCACCGCTTACCAGGAGCATGCGCTGGCAGCTTTTGACGAAGGCGCGATCGACTATGTGCTCAAGCCCACCGATCCCGTACGCCTGGTACGGGCCATCGAGCGGGTGCGTGCCCGTCTTGGCACGCCGCCGCCGGACCTGGCAAGGCTGATGCAGCAGCTGTCGCCCAAGCCGGCCGCGCCGTCATGGTTGCAGGCGACCGTCGGCAACTCGATACATTTCATCGACTTGAGCGAAGTGATTTACTTCTGTGCGGAGTTCAAATACACGCGGGTGGTAACGCCGCAGCAGGCCGAAGCCCACATCCGCACGCCGCTGAAGGAACTGGCCTCCGAACTGGAAGACGCGGGATTCTGGCAGATACACCGGGGCTATGTGGTGGCGGTCAAGCGGATCGCCGCCGTCAGTCGCGATGCCGACGGCGCCTTGTGGCTAAGCCTGCGCGATCACAAGGACAAGCTGCCCGTGAGCCAGCGCTTCCAGCACCGGTTCAAGGGCATGTAGCGCTATCAGAACGAATAGACCAGCGTCACCGACGTTTGGGTATCGGTGTTCTTTTTATCTTCCGGCACATTGGTGTCGTTGCGGACGCTGAACGCGGCCTTCATCTGCATGGTGCTGTTGATCTTTGTGCGCAGCGCCGTCTCTGCCAGCGAGTGGATGTTCGACGTGCCGCGTTCCACGCTCAGGTTCTGGGTGAACAGGGCGCTGTCGCTCAATTTCCATTTCAGGTTGGCCGCGCCACGCACGGTCATGCCGCTCTCCGATTCACCGGTCGAACGGGTGCCGTTGAAATAGCCAGGGCCTATTTCCACGTCCAGGCTGTGGTCCGGCGTTTTATAAGTCTCGGTGCCGTAGCCGACGCCCACGGTGGAGTAGCGCGTGTAGGCGCCGAATTTATCGTTGACGTGGGTCGCCAGCGCAAACAGCTTGTCGTGATCCTGAAGCAGCTTGTATGCGGCCTTGGCGGAGAATGAATAACGCTGGGCGGAACGCTCGCGCACTTTTTCGCCGTCGGCTTGCGTGACTTGCTCGTCCTTGAAGTAGCCGGCCAGGATGTACTCGTTGCTCCAGTCGGGCAGCTCCTGCTTGGCATCCAGCTTGCCGGTCACCGAAGTACCGACCGTGTTACCGGAAGTGGAGATCGCGCCCAGTTCGGCGGAGTTGTTCCAGCCATGTACAGGGGCGGTATCCGCAGCCGCAAGGCCGTGGACCAGTGTCAGTGTGGGGATAAGGAAGATCGCTTTCATGGCGATATTTTACCTTGGCTCGAAAAACAACGCATTCAAACGAGCGCGACTGGTACGTGCGAGGCCGTACAGAAAAAAAACTAAGCTTGCGAGAGTATCAATATACTTTACAAAGGGATATCGATCATGAACGCCGCACTCAGAGTGTCACAGTTGTTGTTATGTGTTGGACTAGTCGCCGGAACGGTTTGCGCCAGCGCCGCCGTTAATCGCTGCGTTTCCCCGGAAGGCAAGGTGCTGTTGACCGATGCCGATTGTCCGCAGGAGAGCCGGCCGGAGGCCAGCGATGACGGTGCGGTGGGCGTCGCGATCAATAGCGGCGGTGTCGTGCCTGCGGCGGTCAGTGCGCCAGCGGCTTTGCCGGCAGCGCCGCTGCCGCGCAGCCGCTGGGCAGATCTGCCGCGTCCTTTGGTGCGCAAGAGCATAGGAATGGACGCCGGAACGCTGCAGGCAGCATATCAAACCATGCAGATGGACGACGAGATGCGCCGTCAGCGTCTGGTCTCGCTGCGCTAACGGGAGCCGGCATGAAGATTTTAACCTTAGCAGTTCTGGTTTCAGTGATGTTCTCCTGCGCGGCCAGCGCCGATGACAACGTAGCCTATCTCGCCGATGTCACCTCATACGGCGACGGCATGGGCGACTCCGCTGGCGCCGCGTGGGGCGGCGGCATGGCGCGGCTCGACAGCGTGACGGACGGTGCATTCAATCCGATCGGCCAGCAGTGGAATTTCGATTCGGTGTATTGGTCCGGTGGGCAGAGCGGCGTGGTCATCACGCTGGCGCGCGCGGCGCTGGTCAACCGGCTAGTGCTGGAGGCCGATAACAATGACGACTATCGCATCGAGTTCCTCGACCGTGACCGCGTCTGGCAATCGTTGACCACCGTCGAAACCGACCGCAATCCTCCGGGACAAAACCTGTATGGCGGTCCTTTGGTGGCGCCGGTAGTGGCGCGGGGCTTCCGCATCTCCGCAAGCGGCGACAATCACTATTCGATCGCCGAGTTCCAGGCGATGGGGGCGTGGGTTGCCGATGATGGATCGGGCGGCGCTGGCGATCCACCGGCGGTGCCGGAGCCGGCCAGCTACCTGATGCTGCTCGCGGGCCTGGCTACGCTGGCATTCGCCGGCCGCAGGAAATTCAACTCGTAAGCCAATAGTCCGGCCGGGCGTAGATCTCCTTCAGCATGTCGATGAAGAACCGTACCTTGGCCGGCAGGTGGCGCTGCTGCGGATACACGGCCACGATGTCGTACTGCGGCAGCGCGTAATCGTCCAGCACCGTAATCAGCTCTCCTGACGCCAGTTGCGACTGGATCTCCCACGACGAGCGCCACGCCAGGCCCAAGCCCTCGGTAGCCCAGCGGTGCAGCAGTTCGCCGTCGTTGCAGTTCAAATTCCCATCCGCCCGCACCGTCACCTGTTTGCCGCCATCCTGGAAGTACCAGCCGCGCTGCTGGCCGCCCTGCAGGTTGAAGGCCAGGCAGTTGTGCTGCGACAGATCGTCCAGCGTGCGCGGAATGCCGTGACGCTCGAAGTAGTCCGGCGTGCCGCATACCACGCGCCGGTTGCTGGCCAGCTTGACGGCGACGAAGCTCGGGTCGATCACGCCACCGATGCGGATGCCGACGTCATAGCCATCCCGCACCAGATCGACCACGCGGTCGGTCAGGTTGAACGATATCTGCACGTCCGGATGCGCGCGCACAAAGCCCGCCGCATGGGGCGCCACGTGCTTGCGGCCGAATGCGGCCGGCGCCGAGACGATCAGGTGGCCAGTGGCCCGGTGCCGCCCCTCGGACACCATACGGTCCGCATGGCCCAGATCCGCGAGCAATTTGCGGCAATGGTCCAGATAGAGCGTGCCTTGTTCGGTCAGCGTCAGGTGGCGGGTGGTACGGTGCATCAGCTTCACGCCCAGGCGCTTTTCCAATGCGTCGATACGCCTGCCCAGCATGACGGGCGTGATGTGCTGGCCCATCGCCGCGCGCACCAGGCTGCCCTTTTCGGCCACGTCGACGAAGGCCTCGATTTGCGTCAATTTATCCATATGCAGATTATTCCACACTTATTCCGTATTTTGAGTATCGAATAAAGCGAGAGTTTGTCTTCTTATCACGGCCGATCTTTCCCGCTACGATGATCCCATCAATTCAGTACTTAACCTCAGGGGACAATCATGGCACGGATGACAGCAGCGCAGGCAGCAGCAATCGTTTTGGAAAAAGAGGGCGTGAATCAGGTGTTCGGAGTTCCGGGCGCCGCAATCAACCCATTCTACGCGGCGTTGAAGAAGCAGGGCAGCGCCAAGCACATTCTGGCGCGTCACGTCGAAGGCGCCTCGCACATGGCCGAGGGCTACACCCGCGCCAAGGCCGGCAACATCGGCGTCTGCATCGGCACCTCCGGCCCGGCGGGCACCGACATGATCACCGGCCTGTATTCGGCCCAGGCAGATTCCATACCTATCCTCTGCATCACCGGCCAGGCCCCGCGTGCCCGCCTGTACAAAGAGGACTTCCAGGCAGTCGATATCGAATCGATCGCCAAGCCGGTGACCAAGTGGGCCGTGACCGTGCGTGAGCCGGCGCTGGTGCCGATGGTGTTCCAGCAGGCTTTCCACATCATGCGCTCCGGCCGCCCAGGCCCGGTGCTGGTCGACCTGCCGTTCGACGTGCAGATGGCCGAAATCGAATTCGATCCGGACACCTACCAGCCGCTGGAAGCCTACAAGCCTAAAGCCACCCGCGCCCAGATCGAAAAAGCACTGACGATGCTGAACGACGCCGAGAACCCGATCCTGACCCCGGGCGGCGGCGTAATCAACGCCGACGCATCCGAACTGCTGGTGCAATTCGCCGAACTGACCGGCATTCCAGTGATCCCGACCCTGATGGCGTGGGGCTGCATCCCTGACGATCACCCGCTGATGGTCGGCATGGCCGGTCTGCAAACCAGCCACCGCTACGGCAACGCCACCGTGCTGGCATCGGACTTCGTGTTCGGTATCGGTAACCGCTGGGCCAACCGCCACACCGGCACCATCGAGGTGTACACCAAGGACCGCAAGTTCGTCCACATCGACATCGAACCAACCCAGATCGGCCGCGTCTTCGGTCCGGACTTCGGCATCGTCTCCGACGCCGGCGCCGCGCTGAAGCTGATGATCGAAGTCGCCACCGAGTGGAAAGCCGCAGGCAAGCTGAAAAACCGCTCGGCATGGGTATCGCAGTGCCAGGAACGCAAGCGCACCATGCAGCGCAAGACCCACTTCGAACAAGTGCCGGTCAAGCCGCAGCGCGTGTACGAAGAAATGAACAAGGCTTTCGACCGCAACACCTGCTACGTCAGCACCATCGGCCTGTCGCAGATCGCCGCCGCGCAGTTCCTGCACGTGTACAACGCACGCCACTGGATCAACTGCGGCCAGGCTGGCCCGCTGGGCTGGACCATCTCGGCAGCGCTGGGTGTGGTCGCCGCCGACCCGCAGCGCAAAGTGGTGGCGATTTCGGGAGACTACGACTTCCAGTTCATGATCGAAGAACTGGCCGTGGGCGCGCAATTCAAGCTGCCTTACCTGCACGTTGTGGTCAACAACTCCTACCTGGGCCTGATCCGTCAATCCCAGCGCGGCTTCGACATGGATTACTGCGTCCAGCTGGCGTTTGAGAACATCAACGCTCCTGAGCTGAACGGCTACGGCGTCGATCACGTTGCAGTGGTCGAAGGCCTGGGTTGCAAAGCGATCCGTGTCATGAATGCAGACGATCTGCCGGCCGCCTTCGAGCAAGCCCACAAGTGGATGGAAGAGTTCAAGGTGCCGGTGGTGGTGGAAATCATCCTGGAGCGCGTGACCAATATCGCCATGGGCACTGATCTCGACAAGGTCAACGAGTTCGAAGAGCTGGCGCTGCGCGGCACCGACGCACCAACCGCAATCTCCCTGCTGGACTGAGAGGAATCGTCATGACCAAACTTGCAGCCAACCTGACCATGCTGTTCACCGAAGTGCCGTTCATCGAGCGCTTCGAGGCAGCGGCCCGCGCCGGTTTCCAGGCGGTGGAGTTCCTGTTCCCGTATGCCTACAGCGCCCGCGACCTGTCCGAGCGCCTGAAGGCCAACCAGCTGGAACTGGTGCTCCATAACCTGCCGGCAGGTCACTGGGAAGCCGGTGAGCGCGGCATCGCCTGCCACCCGGACCGCGTTGCGGAATTCCGTGACGGCGTGTGGACCGCCATCGCCTACGCCAAGGAACTGGGCGTCAAGCAGGTGAACTGCCTGGTTGGCATCACGCCGCAGGGCGTGACGCGGCAGGACGCGCAGGTCACGCTGGTGGACAACCTGCGCTTCGCCGCCGCGGCGTTGAAGGACGAGGGCATCCGCCTGTTGATTGAACCGATCAACAGCTACGACATACCCGGCTTCTTCTTGACCAATACCGCGCAGGCGGCGTCGCTGATCGCCGCCACCGGTTCGGACAACCTGTTCATCCAGTACGACATCTATCACATGCAGCGCATGGAAGGCGAACTGACGAACACCATCAAGAAGAACCTGTCGTTGATCGGCCACGTGCAGCTGGCGGATAACCCCGGCCGCAACGAACCGGGCACCGGCGAAATCAACTACCGCTACCTGTTCGAGCAGTTGGACGCCTCGGGCTACGACGGCTGGATCGGCTGCGAATACAAGCCAAGCACCACCACCGAAGCTGGCCTGGGCTGGCGCGCCGCTCACGGGCTGTAATGGCGGCCACCGCCACGTCATTCCCTCCATGCCGAGGTGGCGGCGGATGCGAAGTATGGGTTCCCGCGTGCGCGGGAACGACAAGTCAACATAATATCTAAAGGAAAATATCATGTCTCGAGTTGGATTTATTGGTCTGGGTATCATGGGCGCACCGATGGCGCAGCATCTGCTGAACGGTGGTCACAAACTGTACCTGCACGACATCAAGAACCCGCCGTTCCCGCTGATCGAAGCCGGTGCGACGGTCTGCACCTCGGCCGCCGAAGTGGCCGCACGCGCCGACATCATCATCGTCATGGTGCCGGATACGCCGCACGTTGAAGCAGCGCTGTTCGGTGAAGAAGGCGTGGCCAAGGGCCTGCGTCCTAACACCATCGTGGTCGACATGAGCTCGATCTCGCCGATCGAAACCAAGAAGTTCGCCAAGAAGATCAATGCGCTCGGTTGCGAATACCTGGATGCGCCGGTGTCCGGCGGTGAAGTCGGCGCCAAAGCCGGCTCGCTGACGATCATGGTCGGCGGCTCGGAAGCGGCGTTCGAAATCGTCAAGCCGCTGTTTGAACTGATGGGCAAGAACATCACCCTGGTCGGCGGTAACGGCGACGGCCAGACCACCAAGGTCGCCAACCAGATCATCGTGGCGCTGAACATCCAGGCCGTGGCCGAGGCGCTGCTGTTCGCATCCAAGGCCGGCGCAGATCCTGCCAAGGTACGCTCGGCGCTGATGGGCGGCTTCGCCAACTCGCGCATCCTGGAAGTGCACGGCGAGCGCATGGTCAAGCGCACCTTCAATCCGGGCTTCCGCATTGAACTGCACCAGAAGGACTTGAACCTGGCCCTGCAAGGCGCCAAGGCGATGGGTGTTTCGCTGCCGAATACCGCGATGGCGCAGGAACTGATGAATGCCTGCGCGGCCAATGGCTTGGGCGGCATGGACCACTCGGCACTGTGCCGCGCGATTGAAATCATGTCTAACCACCAGATCGCCGAGGCGTAATGAGTACCCTGAATCCACGCCAATTCCTGCTCGATCTGTATGGCAGCGCGGTGGACGCTGTCAGTGCCGAGAAATGCCTGCCGGCGTATCTGCCGGAGCCGCCGAAGAACGGCCGCACGCTGGTGATCGGCGCAGGCAAGGGCGCCGCCGCCATGGCGCGCGCCGTCGAACGTCACTGGAAAGGTGACATCTCCGGGCTGGTCGTCACGCGCTACGAGCATGGCGTGGACTGCGAGCGCATCGAAGTGATCGAAGCGGCTCATCCGGTCCCGGACGCAGCGGGACTTGCCGCCGCCGGCCGCATGATGGACATGGTAAAGGGCTTGAGCGAAAACGATCTGGTGATATGCCTGATCTCCGGCGGCGGTTCCTCGCTGCTGGCATTGCCGGCGCCCAGCATCACGCTGGAGCAGAAGCAGGCGCTGAACAAGGCCTTGCTGAGGAGCGGCGCCGCGATCTCCGAGATGAACTGCGTGCGCAAGCACCTGTCGGCCATCAAGGGCGGCCGGCTGGCGCTGGCTTGCGCGCCGGCCCGCGTGGTGACGCTGCTGATTTCGGACGTCCCTGGCGACGATCCCGGCATCATCGCCAGCGGCCCGACGCTGCCCGATCCAACCACCTGCGCCGATGCGCTGGCGGTGCTGCGCAAGTATGACATCGCCATCCCGGACAGCATCCGCGAACATCTGGAATCCGGCGCCGGCGAGACGCCTAAGCCGGGCGATCCACGCTTCGCCCGCAACAGCCACCACGTCATCGCCATCGCGCAGGACGCGCTGGAGGCGGCGGCAGCGCACGCTGCCGCAGTCGGCATCACGCCCTACATCCTGTCCGACGGTATCGAAGGCGAATCGCGCGATGTCGCCATCGTCCACGCTGCGATGGCCCGGCAGGTGGCGACGCGCGGCCAGCCGTTCCAACGTCCTTGCGTCATCATCTCCGGCGGCGAGACCACGGTGACGGTGCGCGGTTCGGGACGCGGCGGACGCAATGCCGAATTCCTGCTCAGCCTTGCGGTGGCGCTGGACGGCCATCCCGGCATCCACGCGGTGGCCTGCGATACCGACGGCATCGACGGTTCCGAGGACAACGCCGGCGCGCTGTATGGACCGGATTCGCTGGAACGCGGCCTGACGCAGAAGCTGCGGGCCAAGACTCTGCTGGAAAACAACGACGGCTACGGCTACTTCAGCGCGTTGAACGACCTGGTGGTCAGCGGCCCGACCCGCACCAACGTCAACGACTTCCGCGCCGTTTTAATTCTGTAAAAAAGGAATACCCAATGCGACGTCAACGTCAGGCCAAAATCGTGGCCACGCTCGGCCCTGCCAGCAGCACCAAGGAGGCCATCCAGGCTTTGTTTGAAGCGGGCGCCGATGTGTTCCGCTTTAACTTCAGCCACGGCACCCATCAGGACCATCAGGCGCGCTGCAACATCGTGCGTGAAATCGAACGCAGTGTCGGCCGGCCGATCGCCATCCTGGCAGATCTGCAGGGACCCAAACTGCGCGTGGGCCAGTTCGCCGAAGGCAAAGTGACGCTGGTGGCGGGGCAGGAGTTTGCGCTGGACCGCGATACCGCGCCTGGCACCGCGCAGCGCGTATGCCTGCCGCACCCGGAGCTGTTCGAAGTGATCGGCGCCGGCCAATCGCTGCTGCTGGATGACGGCAAGCTGCGGCTGGCGGTGCTGGGCAATGAAGGCCGCGTGATACGCACCCGGGTCGTCAACGGCGGCGTGCTGTCGGACCGCAAGGGCGTCAACGTGCCGGACGTGGTGCTGCCTATCCCGGCGCTGACCGAGAAAGACCTGCGCGACCTGGACTTTGCGCTGGAAATGGGGGCGGACTGGATTGCGCTGTCGTTTGTGCAGCGACCGGAAGATCTGGTGCAGGCTCGCGCCATCGTCGGCAACCGTGCATCGCTTCTGGCGAAGCTGGAGAAGCCGGCGGCGTTGGACGCACTCGATGCCATCGTCGCGGTTTCCGACGCGATCATGGTGGCGCGCGGCGACCTTGGCGTGGAAGTTCCGCCGGAGCGTGTGCCGGGCGTGCAGAAGCGCATCCTGCGCGCCTGTCGCCTGCAAGGCAAGCCGATTGTGATCGCCACGCAGATGCTGGAGTCGATGATTTCGGCGCCGGTGCCGACGCGTGCTGAAGCTTCGGACGTCGCCAGTGCGATCTATGACGGCGCGGATGCGGTGATGCTGTCGGCCGAATCGGCCAGCGGCAGCTATCCGACGGAAGCGGTGTCCATGATGAACCGCATCATCTGTGAAGTGGAGAAGGATCCGCTGTATCGCCAGATGATCGACGCCCAGAACCAGGCGCCAATGCCGAACAGCGGCGACGCGATTTGCTCGGCGTTGCGCGATGTGACGCAGATCGTTGGCGCGGTGGCGACGGTGACCTACACCAGCTCCGGCCACACCAGCCTGCGCGCGGCGCGCGAGCGGCCGATGGCGCCTATCCTGAGCATCACACCGAACCTGTCGACGGCACGCCGCCTGGCGCTGGCGTGGGGTGTGCACTCGACGGTGAGCCCTGATGTGCGCAATGTGGATCGCATGGTGGCTGCGGCCTGCCAGGCAGCGCTGCGGGAAGGCTTCGGCAAGCCGGGCGACCAGATCGCGATCACGGCGGGCGTGCCGTTCGGCCAGCCGGGCAGCACCAACTTGCTGCGTATCGCGCAGATCTGGCCGGACGACGAGCCGGCGGCAGCGTGATTTTATCGTCGGCTTCTCGCGTTGCAGTGCCGATGGTGCTGCAACGCCAGTTGACGGCGATAGCGCAGATATACCTTCAGGACTCGCCGATATTCGGCACGGTCCTGCTGCTTTGCCTGTATCTGACCCAGCCGGTGTTGGCGCTGGGCTGTCTGGTTGGCGCCTGCGTCGCGTCGGCGACGGCCTGGGCGCTGGCATTCCCCGATGAAGACCGCCGCCAGGGCCTGTACAGCTTCAACGCCGCGCTGAGCGGGGTTGGCCTGTGCGCCGGCTACCAGTTCAGCTCCGCGCTGCTGGCCTGGATTGCCATCATTGCCGTGTTGACCGCATTGTTCAGCCGCGTCGCACAACGTGCCGGCGTCCCTGTGCTGACTTCCCTGTTCGTGGCCGCGATGTGGCTGACCGATGCTTGCGCGCCGCTACTGGGTTTGCGATCGATGGCGCAAGTCACCGACACAGCCTGCAGCCTGGCTCCGTCCAGCTTCCTGTTTTGCGCGCTGGGCCAGGTCAGCTTCGTCGGTCCGGCCGCACTCGGCATGTTGGTATGGGTTGCGCTGGCCCGCCGCCGTTGGCAGCTGGCCATGTGGATGCTGTATGGCGCCGTCCTGGCCTGGTGTGTCGCGAGCAGCGCTGAATGGATGCTGAATTGGACTATCGTCAGCAGCCAGGCCACCGGCATGGGCATCAACAGCGCCTTGACCGCGCTGGCACTGGCTACCTTCGAACGCTCCCGATCCCAGCGCCTGCTGGGACCAGCGCTGACCATCCTGCTCTGCGTGGCGCTGGGCGCGGCCGGCCTGTCCTACTTTACCGCCCCGTTCGTGCTGGCGACCTGGCTGTTGTTGCCGGCGTGCGGGCGTTGGCGGTGGAAGGTCAGCGGCGAGTAGGCGACGTTCGACGGTGGAGGAGAGTTCAGGATGCCCGGCTTCATGGCGCCGACCACGTGCATCTCGCAGGGTTTGCAATCGAAGCGCAGGGTGTAGGTCTCGTCGCCGCTCACCAATGTCATGGGCTCCGCGCGCACCTGGCCCTGAACGCCTTGCACGCCCTTGGCCTGCTTCGGGCAGAGGTTGAACGAGAAGCGCAGGCAGTGCTTGGTGATCATCAGCGGCACTTCGCCCGCTTCCTCGTGCGATTCATAGGCGGCGGCGATCAGCTGCACGCCGTGGTTGTGATAGAAGGCGCGTGCCTTCTCGTTGTAGACATTGGCCAGGTAGCTCAGCTGCGTGTCCGGATAAACGGCGCGGGGCTGCGCGGGCTTCTTGCGGGCCGGGCGCTCCCAGGCCGCCAGGCGCGCCGCCTCGTGCGCTGCGATGGCGTCGCGACGCAGGCCGTTGATGACGCCGGCCGGCACGAACCATGGCTGCGTAAGCTTCAACTCGATGCCGTCCGCTTCGAACATCGTGCTGCCCAATTTTCCCAAGTGGGAGCGCAGGGAGGCGTCGGCCTGCGCCGCCTGCTGCGCCGGTTCCAGCGTCAAGGTGGCGTCGGTGCTGCTGCAGATACCATCCTCGTCCCGCAGCGACAGGCGCAGGCCGTGGGCGTGCTCGCCCAGTTCCATCTGCAGCGACACCTTGCGCTCGGAAGATTTCTTCTGCAAGGTCGCTTCCCACTGGTGATCGCGGTTGCGGAGCACGGTGGTGCCGGGTTTGAGGCCGCTCAGCGTGCGCATGTCCTCGTTCGGGAATACGCGCCACAGCTGGCCGTCGTCGACGTCGTCCAGCTTCTGGGCGCGGTTGGCCTGGATGCCGACCGTTTCGCGTTTGAGCATGTAATTCAGGCCATCGCCATTGGCCATCGGCGCATTGGTGACGATGTCGAAGTAGTCCAGGCCAAGGCGGTCGACCACGCCCAGCTCAACACCCACATACTTGGGCGAATCGAAGGCGCCGATTTCCTCCTTGCGGCCATTGGCGAAGTAGTCGGTGTGGCCGCGGTGGAAGGTCTTGTCCACGTCCGGCGTGAACAGGATGCGGGTGTGGCCGCTCGCCGCGCGGGTGAATTCGGTGCGGCGCTCCATGATTTCATCCAGCAGCAGCCGGTAGTGGGCGGTGATGTTCTTCACGTAGCCCATATCCTTGTAGCGCCCCTCGATCTTGAAGGAGCGGATGCCTGCATCCACCAGCGCTTCCAGGTTACGGCTCTGGTCATTGTCCTTCATCGACAGCAGGTGCTTTTCGTAGGCCACCACGCGGCCCTGGCCGTCGCTGAGCGTGTACGGCAGGCGGCAGGCTTGCGAGCAGTCGCCGCGGTTGGCGCTGCGGCCGTTGTCCGCGTGCGAGATATAGCACTGGCCCGAGTAGGCCACGCACAGGGCGCCGTGGATGAAGTATTCCAGCGGCGTATCGACTTCCGCGCGGATCTTGCGGATTTGTTCGATGGTCAGTTCGCGCGCCAGCACCAGCTGGGAGAAACCGACCGCGCCCAGGAAGCGCGCCTTTTCCATGGTGCGGATGTCGCACTGGGTGCTGGCGTGCAGCTGGATAGGCGGCAGGTCCATTTCGAGCAGGCCCATGTCCTGCACGATCAACGCATCGACGCCGGCGTTGTACAGCTGCCAAATCTGCTTGCGCGCCGCATCGAGCTCGGAGTCATGCAGGATGGTGTTCAGCGTGACGAAGATGCGCGAGCGGTAGCGGTGCGCGAAATCCACCAGGGCGGAGATCTCCTCGATGGTGTTGCTGGCGTTGTGGCGGGCGCCGAATGCCGGCCCGCCGATGTACACGGCGTCGGCCCCGTGCAATATGGCTTCGCGGCCTATCTCAGCGGTTTTGGCTGGCGCCAGCAGTTCGAGTTGGTGATCTAGCAGTGACATGATGGATTCCTGACTATCGACGCCGGAAATTATAGCAGGCCGCCCTGGGACTCGATATAGGCGGACAATCCGACGGCCAGCGCGCTGAAGACGGCGCTGCAGGCGGGGTTGTTGCGGAGGTTTTCGTGCATGGCGAGCCAGGTGTCGAGCTGGATGGAAAGCTGGTCGGGCAGCACCCGGACCAGCGACCCGTGGGCATGCGCCAGCGCGACCTGGCAAATGCCGATGCCGACGCCGGCGCGGATTGCCGCCAGCTGGACCACGTCGTTGTCGCAGCGGAGCTGATGCGCTTCGTGCGGCGGGGCGTTGAACCTGGTGCGCATGGCACGGGTGTAGGCGTTTTCGCTATCGACGCCGATCAGGGTGTGGTTGGCCAGTTCTTCCCATTTCAGGGGCGTGCCGCGCCGTTTCAGGTAGCTGCGGTGGGCGAAGAATCCCAGTTCGATATTGCCGATGCGGCGGGCGATCAAGGCCTCATGCTCTGGTTTGGTCATGCGCACCGCGATGTCGGCGTCACGCCGCAGCAGGTTTTCCAGCTTGTTCGATACGGCCAGCTCGACATGGATGCGTGGATGGCTGCGCGACAGCTTGGCCAGAAGTGGCGGCAGCACCTCGACGCTGACGACTTCACTGGCCGTGATTCGTACCGTGCCATGGATGCCTTGCTCGCCGTCGCGGCCCATGCTGGAAGCGGCGCGCAGCAGGGCCGATGAGGTCGCGGCCAGCGTCTCCGCGTACGGTTCCAGCTCATAGGCCGCCTCGGTCGGAATAAAGCCCGTTTGGGAACGAGTGAACAGCGCCAGCCCGAGCGCCTGTTCGAGCGCGTCGATATGACGGCCGATGGTCGGCTGGGTCAACGCTAGCGAACGGGCAGCGCCCGACAATGAGCCTTCCTTCAGAACGGACAGGAAGGAACGGTAGTGATCCCAGTTTGGTTCGGCGGTAGTCATACGAAATTGTATAGCAGCTATGCTATTTTCGGTAATTTTCTTTTAACTCGGTTTGGACGACACTTGCTACATCAACTCACCAAACGGAGAACATCATGGAAAAAACAGCACTGGTACTGGGCGCAACCGGCGGCATCGGCGGCGAGGTGGCACGTCTTCTGGTGGCGCGCGGCTGGCATGTGAAGGCGCTGCACCGCGAACCACAGCGCGCCGCCAAATCAAACGACGGCATGCACTGGCTGGCCGGCGACGCGATGAACCGCGACGACGTGGTGAACGCCGCGCGTGGCGTCCAGTTGATCGTCCATGCGGTCAACCCTCCCGGCTATCGCAACTGGGGCGCACTGGTCCTGCCGATGATAGACAACAGCATCGCCGCTGCCCGCGCCAGCGGCGCCCGCATCCTGCTGCCTGGCACCGTGTACAACTATGGCCCGGACGCGTTTCCGATCATTGATGAGGAATCGCCGCAGCAGCCGGTCACCCGCAAAGGCGCGATCCGCGTGGAGCTGGAAGCGCGCCTGCAAGCGGCAGCCGCCGACGGTGTGCGTACGCTGATTGTGCGGGCCGGCGATTTCTTCGGCCCCAAGGCCGGTAACAACTGGTTCGCACAAGGCCTGATCAAGCCGGGCAAGCCGCTGACCGCCATCAGCTACCCGGGCAGCGTGGGTATCGGGCACCAATGGGCTTATCTGCCGGATGTCGCCGAGACGATGGTGCGGCTGGTCGAGAAGGAAGAGCAGCTGGACACCTTCGCGCGCTTCCAGATGGAGGGGCATTGGGACGCCGATGGAACCCAGATGGTCGCGGCAATCGCGCGCGCTGCCCGCAAACCCGAGCTGAAGGCCAGCGCCTTCCCCTGGTGGCTGCTGGCATTGGCCTCGCCGTTCGTGACGGTGTTCCGCGAATTGCGTGAGATGCGCTACTTGTGGCAGCAACCGGTCCACATGTCGAACAAGCGACTGGTGCAAGTGCTCGGCGCCGAACCACGCACCCCGCTTGACGTCGCGGTGCATCGGACCCTGGCCGGCTTGGGGAGCCTTTAAGCCAGCTTGTACTTGCCCAGGATGCGGCGGGTGGTGCCGTCGGCATCCATGGCGGCTTTCGTGTGCTGGAATAGCTGGACGGTGGCGTCGTCAAAGTCCAGCGAACCGGCCAGCCAAGCGGTGGTGGTCCGCACCGGTGCGCTGAGATGAAAGTCCTTTTGCGCCGAGCGGCTCGTGAGCGAATTCTGGATGATGTGCTGTTCGCCGAACGCCGCGTCGGCCATTCCCTTGAGCAGATAGCGGTGCACCTCTTCGATCGAACTGGCTTCGATGATATTCCTGTATCCCAGCTCCTGCAAAATCGTCGCTTGCGCGGCGCCGCGCAGCAGTGTGATGCGACGGGCCTTCATGGCTTCTGGATGCTGGATGTCGAACTTGCCGTTGCGCGCCGCCAGGAACATGTAGTGCTCCTCATACAGCGGCGCCAGCCAGCGGAATTTGGTCTCGCGGTCCAGCAGGCGGGTGACGGGGAAGATTGCCGTCTCGGGCATCGAAGTGGCCAGGAACAAGGCGCGCTTCCACGGCACAAACTCCAGCTTGAGAGACATTTGTACGCGCTTGCACAGTTCATTCAGCAGTTCACGCAGCGCGCCCGGATTCTGGTCGTCGTTTTCGACGACCAGCGGCGGCAAGTGCGTTGTGACGACCCGCAGTTCCTTGCCTTGTGCTGCCCGCGCCAAGCTTGTGCCGCAGCTGAGTGCCGCGGCGAGGCTGAGTAAAGTTCTTCGTCTCATAGTACGGTATCGTACCCGATTACTCCTGCTCAGACCACAGTTTGCCGGCCGTGGCCCAGTTCTCGCGTTTGCACTCGTGGATGATAATGTCGACCGATTCCGGCGACGCGCCCAGCGTTTGAACCGTGACTTCGGTGATGGCTTTGACGAACGCGCGCTTTTGCTCCGGCGTGCGGCCTTCGAACAGTTGTACGTTGATAGTTGGCATAGTGCTTCCTTTCAGGAGCGATAGTTGGGACTGAGTTTGTCCAGTTTGCGCAGCAGCGCCGGCCATTCCAGCTTGCCGTCCGGCGTGCCGTCACCCAGCAGTTCCTGATGCGCCTTGAGGCAGATCTCGTGCGGCGGAACATGGCGCCGGCCGCCAGCCGATTGGGCTTTCAGCTGGATCGCGCTGGCCTTGTCCAGCGCCTCCATCAGCACAAAGGCCTCGGCGATGGTCCTGCCGCAGACCAGCGAACCGTGATTCCGCAGCAGCATGGCCGGATGGTCGGCCAGCCGCTCCAGCAGGCGCGCCTGCTCGCCATCGGTCATCGCCAACCCCTCGTAGTCGTGATAGGCCAGCACGCCGTAGAAGCGCAGCGCGTGCGCCGACAGCGGCAGCAGCCCCTCGCTTTGCGCGCCGACCGCGATGCTGTTCACGTTATGCAGATGCATGACGCAGGCGATATCGTGCCGGGCGCCATGCACCGCCGCGTGCAGCATGAAGCCAGGACGGTTAATGTCGTACTGCGCCGCGTCGACCGGATTGCCGTCGCGGTCCACCTTCACCAGGTTCGATGCGCATACCTCGTCGAAGCGCAGCCCGAACGGGTTGATGAGGTAGCGCTCCGCCTCGCCCGGCACGGCGGCCGAGATGTGCGTGTAGATCACGTCATCCCAGCCGTTCAGCGCGCACAGGTGATAGCACGCGGCGAGATCGACGCGTGCCTGCCATTCGCTTGGGCTCATCCGTTCAGTCCTGGCGCTGGTGTACCACTTTACCAGCAGCGTAGGTGGCGGAAATGGAGCGGTCATCACCCAGCATGGCGATGGCGAACAGCAGTTCCTCGACCGAGTCGGTGCGCTCGGTGCGGCGCGCCAGCAGCGGCGTGGCCTTTGGATCGAGCACGATGAAGTCCGCTTCCGCGCCCGGCACGAAATTGCCGATCGTGCCTTCCAGCTGCATGGCGCGGGCGCCGCCCAGCGTGGCGAGGTAGAACATGCGCATCGCCTGCAGGTAGGTGCCGCCCATGCGGGCTACTTTGTAGGCTTCGTTCATCGTTTGCAGCATCGAGAACGAGGTGCCGCCACCAACGTCGGTGGCCAGCGACAGCGGCACTCTTTTCGCGTCGGCGCGTTCGAAGTCGAACAGGCCGCTGCCCAGGAACAGGTTGGAAGTAGGGCAGATCGAGATGGCGGACTGGGTCTCGCCCATGCGCGCGCGGTCGGTGTCGTCCAGCCAGATGCAGTGCGCGTACATCGAGCGCGGGCGCATCATGCCGAAATGGTCGTAGACGTCCATATAGCTGCGGGCGTTCGGGAACAGCGATTTAACCCATGCCACTTCGTCGGTGTTCTCGGCGACGTGGGTTTGCAGGAAGGTGTCCGGGTAGGCTTTGGCCAGTGCGCCGGCCAGTTCCAGCTGTTCTTCGGTGGACGTCGGCGCGAAGCGCGGGGTGATGGCGTACAGCTGGCGGCCGCGCTTGTGCCACTTCTTGATCAACTCTTCGCTTTCGCGCGCGCCGCTTTCGGCGGTGTCTTGCAGGAAGTCCGGGCAGTTACGGTCCATCAGCACTTTGCCTGCGACCATGCGCAGGTTGCGCTTTTCGCTTTCGGTGAAGAAGGCGTCCACCGATTGCGGATGCACGGTGCAGTAGACCATGGCGGTGGTGGTGCCGCAGCGGGTCAGCTCATCAAGGAAGAAGCTGGCGACGTTGGCCGCATGCTCAGGATCGGAGAATTTGCGTTCGGTCGGGAAGGTGTACTTTTCCAGCCATGGCAGCAGGCCTGGCGCCGGCGAGGCGATCATGTCCGTTTGCGGGTAGTGGACGTGGGTGTCGATAAAGCCCGGCATGATGATCTTACCGCGATAATCGTGCAGCGGCGTACCTTGCGGCAGGAAGGCGATCAGCTGGCTGAAATCGCCGGCCAGGTGGACCTTGCCGTCGTTGATGATCAACAGGCCGTCTTCGTGCCAGGAGCAGGCGTTGGTGGCGAATGCCGGATCGTCGCTGAAGTGCAGGAGGCTGGCGCGATAGGCCTGGAAAGTGCCGCTTTGGGTGATGATGCTTGCCATGATATTCATTCCTTGTTCCGTGTTGCGGACGCCAGTTGACGCGCGCGAGTGCGCGACGCGACTGACATGGTCGTCGGCGATGATGGCGGGCGCGTGGCGCCACACCGGTTATGTGTGCTTGGGCGTACTGCCGGCGGGGTTGCTAGCGGTTGGCTAGACTAATGAGGGGCGATAGCGCGCTCCCGCCCCGGCGCTGCCGGAGAGTGAGTGCGCCCGAGTTGCAGGCAGTTGGAAGAACATCAGTTGGTGCATGTGGTTTGCGTTTCCGATAATACGGTTTGAGCAGATGCGCTCATTTTAGCACCGATTTCCACCGGTATGGCCAGTGCGGCGGCTTCCCATACCTGCATCAGCTGCGCGGCCACCGAGACGGCGATCACCGCCGGCGCCTTGTCGTGGATGCCGGGCAGGCCGATAGGGCAGGTCATGTCGGCCATGCGTGCAGCCGGAATGCCGCGTTCCTGCAAACGGCGTTCGAAGGACACGCGCTTGGTCTTGGAGCCGATCAGGCCGAACCACGTGAAGTCGGTGCGGCGCAGGATGTGCTCGGACAACTGCTGGTCCAGCGCATGGCTGTGCGTCAGCACCAGGAAGGACGCGCCGGCCGGCGCTTCTTCCACCACGGCTTCCGGCGTATCGGTCGCTTCGACGCGCACGTTGGCCGGCAGGACCGACGGGAACATGTCGTCGCGCTCGTCGATCCACACAACCTGGCATGGCAGCTCGGACAAGGCGCGCACGATGGCTGCGCCTACGTGTCCGGCGCCGAACAGGTACAGGCGCGGACGATAGGGCAGGCAGGAGTCGATCAGCCAGCGTTTGCCGTGATCGTCGATGCGCACCTTGCAGTCGATGCCGGGACCTGGACGCGCGAGCGCAGTGGGACCGGGGCCGCACAAATGGGCGCCGGTGGCGTCATAGATGCTGGCCGGCTCGATGCAATCCAGCGGCACCATGCGCCAGCTGTCCTGGCCATCGCGCCAGCGGCGTGCCAGGGCGCCGAAATGTTCTCCGGCTTCCGGCATGATGCGTTCGAAAGCCAGGTGGACCACGCCGCCGCAGCATTGGCCCAGGCTAGGGCCGAGCGGGAAACGCTCCAGCCGGCGTTCGGCGTGCAGTTCGCCGGCCGGCATGGCCAGCATTTCACGGGCGATCTCGGTGGCGACCATTTCGAGGTGGCCGCCGCCGATGGTGTCGAAGGCGTGATACTGGGTGATCAGCATCTTGGCGCCAGGTTCGCGCGGCGCGGAGCCGGCGACCTGCGCCACCGTGACCAGCACGCGCGGAACAGCCTTGCTGGCCGCCGCCGTCAGTGCGTTGAGGTTGAAAGGCGTGGACATGATTAGTTCGCCGCTTCCATCGCATCCTGCACTGCGCTGATCGCATTGAGGATAGCCTCGCTGGTTGCGGGCGCGCGCAGCGGTGGGTTGAAACGATGATCGGCGACGCTGGAGCAGGCGTCGCGGATCGCCAGGAATACCGAGAACGGCAGCAGCAACGGTGGTTCGCCGACCGCTTTCGAGCGGTGAATGCTGTCCATGACGTTGCGGTTCTTGAACAGACGTACGCTGAAGTTCTCCGGGCAGTCCGACACGCCGGGGATCTTGTAGGTAGAAGGCGCGTGCGTCATCAGCTTGCCGGCCGGGTTCCACCACAACTCTTCGGTGGTCAGCCAGCCCATGCCCTGTATGAAGGCGCCTTCGACCTGGCCGACGTCGATGGCCGGGTTCAGCGAATTGCCGGCGTCGTATAGCGCGTCGGCTTTCAGCAGCTTCCATTCGCCGGTCAGCGTGTCGACCACTACTTCCGACACCGAGGCGCCGTAAGCGTAGTACGAGAACGGGTTACCGCTCATGGTCTTCGGATCCCAGTGCAGGCCAGGCGTGGCGTAGAAACCGTCAGACCACAGCTGGATGCGCGCCATGTAGGCTTTCTGCACCAGCTCCGCGAATGGAATCGCCTCGTCGCCGACATGGACGAAGTTGGCCTCGAAGCGCACCGTGGCGGGATCGCCATCGTGACGCTTTGCGGCGAATTCGGCCAGGCGTTTGCGGATGGTGTTGGCCGCATCTTGTGCCGCCTTACCGTTCAAGTCCGCGCCGGTCGATGCGGCGGTGGCCGATGTGTTGGCGACCTTGCTGGTATCGGTGGCGGTGGCGCGCACCATGGCGAGGTCGATGCCCAGTTCATGCGCTACAACCTGGCAAACCTTGGTGTTGATGCCCTGGCCCATTTCGGTGCCGCCGTGGTTGACCAGCACCGAGCCATCCGTGTAAATGTGAACCAGCGCGCCGGCCTGGTTGAAGTGCGTGACGTTGAAGGCGATGCCGAACTTGACCGGCGTGAGCGCCAGGCCGCGCTTGAGCGTTTGGCTCTTTGCGTTGAAGGCGTTGATGTCCTCGCGGCGCTTGCGGTAATCGCTTTCGTTCTCCAGCTGAGCGACCAGGTCGTGGATGACGTTGTCGACCACTTTCTGGTTGTACTGGGTGACGTTGCGGCCTTCTTCGTCATTGCGGCCGTAGAAGTTGATCTTGCGGACGTCGAGCGAGTCCATGCCGAGGTTGCGGGCGATTTCATCGACGATGTATTCGATGGCGATGGCGCCTTGCGGGCCGCCGAAGCCGCGGAAGGCGGTATTCGACTGCGTGTTGGTCTTGCCGGCCATGGCGCGGATGTCGACGTCGCCGAGGTAGTAGGCGTTGTCGAAGTGGCACACCGCGCGCGTGGCGACCGGCGCCGACAGGTCGGCCGAGAAGCCGGCGCGGGAAACCATTTCCACCTTGGCGGCGACGATGCGGCCGTCGTCGCCGTAGCCCATTTCGTACTCGTAGTAGAAGCAGTGACGCTTACCGGTGACCATCATGTCGTCATCACGGTCGGCGCGCAGCTTGACCGGGCGGCGCAGGTGCGCGGCCGAGATGGCGGCGCAAGCGGCCCACAGCGCGGACTGCGATTCCTTGCCGCCGAAGCCACCGCCCATGCGGCGGCACTCGACCACGATGTCGTGCGAATGGCGGTGCAGGGCGTGCGCGACCACGTGCTGCATCTCGGTAGGATGCTGGGTCGAGCAGTAGATCAGCATTCCCTTGCCTTCCTTCGGAATGGCGTAGGAGATCTGGCCTTCCAGGTAGAACTGCTCCTGGCCGCCGACATGCAGTTCGCCCTTCAGACGGTGCTTGGAACGCTCGAATGCGGCTTGCGCGTCGCCGCGCGCCAGGTGCATAGGCGGCACGACGAACGATTTGGCATCGCGCGCGGCTTGCGGCGTCAGGATGGCTGGCAGTTCTTCGTACTCGATGACGGCCTTCTTGACGGCGCGGCGGGCGTTGTCGTGCGAGGTCGCCACCACGATGAAGATAGGCTGGCCGACATATTCGACCAGACCTTCCGACAGGATCGGATCGTCGTGGATGATAGGGCCGCAGTCGTTGGTGCCTGGGATGTCCTTGTGGGTGTACACGGCCACCACGCCTGGCATGGCTTTGACGGCGTCGAAGTTCATCGACAGGATATTGGCGTGCGCCTTGGCCGAGATGCCCAGCGCGGCGTGCAGCGTGCCGGTGGCTTCAGGGATATCGTCGGTGTAGGTGGCTTCGCCGAGGACGTGCAGCACCGCTGATTCATGCGGGTGCGACTGGCCGACTTCGGCCCACGCCATCGGAACGGCAGGTTGCGTCAGGAATGCTTCGGATTTGCTGTTCATGCTGCGACGACTCCCTCTGCGTAGTGATAGGCGTTGATCGATTGCAGCGGCTGGGCGGAGTCCGGATTGGTCTCCAGCCAATAGCGCCGCAGCAGGTTTTGCGCGGTCTTCATGCGGTAGCCGGCGGTGGCGCGCATGTCGCTGAGCGGCGTGTAGTCCTTGGCCAGTTCGGCCATCGCCAGTTTCAGCGTGGCTTCGTCCCAGCGCTTGCCGTTGACGGCTGCTTCGGCCAACGGTGCGCGGCGCGAGGTGGCGGCCATGCCACCGTAGGCGATGTGGGCGTTGCTGACCACACCGTCCTTCAGCGTGAAGGCGAAGGCGGCGCAGACGGCGGAGATGTCCTGGTCATAGCGTTTGGCCAGCTTGTAGGTGCGGAAGTGGATGTCCTTGCGCGGCAGCGGAATGCGTACGGCTTCCACGAACTCGCCCGGCTGCCAGTCCTTCTTCATGTAATCGAGGTAGAACTTCTCCAGCAGCATGGAACGTTGGCCCTTATCGCTGCGGATGACGATTTCCGCACCCAGTGCGATCATCCATGGCGCCGAGTCGCCGATCGGCGAACCGTTGGCCACGCTGCCGCCCAGGGTGCCGGTGTTGCGGATCGGTTGCGACGCGAAGCGCTGCCACATTTCGTGCAGCTCTTCCTTGTAGTGCTTGCAGACCGCCTCGTAGGCGTCGTTGAGGGAGACGGCGGCGCCGATATAGAGCATGCCGTCTTCCTCCACCATGCGGTACAGCTCCTGCACTTGGCGCACGTAGATCATGTCGCCGAGGTTGCGCATTTGCTTGGTCACCCACAGGCCGACGTCGGTCGAGCCGGCGACGATGGTGGCGGTGGGCTTTTCTGCGCGCAGGGTTGCCAGTTCGGCCAGCGTGCGCGGGGCGTAGAAGGTCTGGCCGTCGTGGGTGTAGCTGTACATTTCGGTTCGCTGGATGGTTTGCAGCGAGGCTTTCAGCGCCTCGCGGTCGAAGCTGACGGGAGGCAGCTCGCCCATGCGGCGCGCGGCATCGATGATAGGGCGGTAGCCGGTGCAGCGGCACAGGTTACCGGACAGGGTTTCGTCCACGGTCTTGCGGCATGGCGGCGTGGTCTGACCCTCCTGTTTCAGGTAAAGGCTCCAAAGCGACATGGCGAAGCCCGGCGTGCAGAAGCCGCACTGTGATCCGTGGCATTCGACCAGCGCTTCCTGCACCGGGTGCATATTGCCGTCGGCCTGTTTCAGGTCTTCGATGGTGAAGACGGCCTTGCCGTCCAGCGTAGGCACGAACTGGATGCAGGAGTTGACCGACTTCATGGCCACTTCGCCGTCGGGCTGCAATTCCGCCACGACCACGGTGCAAGCGCCGCAATCGCCTTCGGCGCAGCCTTCCTTGGTGCCGGTGCAGTGCAGGTCTTCGCGCAGGTGCTGGAGCAGGGTGCGGGTTGGTGCACCGTCTGCGACGTTGTGCACTTCGCCGCGATAGAAGAATCGAATAGGTTCAGACATGGTGGCTCCGCAATTACTTGGTTTTGAACTGGCGCAGGAAGTCCAGGAAGATCTGTGCCGATACTTCGGCGTCGTCGGCGGTCATGGTTTCGAGCGGGTTGTGGCTGATGCCGCCGTTGCCGCAACGCGTGAACAGCATGGCGACGTCGGTCATGCGGGCCAGCGCCATGGCGTCGTGACCGGCGCCGGATGGCAGTTCGAATACTTCGACGCCGGCGCGCTCGGTGGCGGCGGCGAACTGCTTGACCAGCCAAGGTGCGCACGGTGCGGCAGGCGCCTGCATGATCTTGGTGATCTTTAGGCCGATCTGGCGGCGGGCGCAGACGGCTTCCGCTTGATTGAGGATGTCGGTGACAGCGGCGTCGCGCGTGGCGTCGTCGGCGGCGCGGATGTCCAGCGACAGCTTGCAGGCGCCGGGGATGACGTTGACCGAACCGTCCGGCACGTGCAGCTGGCCGACGGTGCCGACCAGCGAACGTTCACGTCCGCAGCGGTCTTCGACGTACAGCACGATTTCGGCGGCGGCTGCGGCGGCGTCTTTACGCATGATCATTGGCGTGGTGCCGGCGTGGCTGGCCAGGCCGGTCAGTTCGACCTGGAAGCGGCAGCTGCCGGCGATCGAGGTGACGACGCCAGTCGGCAGGCCTTTGCCCAGCAATACCGGGCCTTGTTCGATGTGGACTTCGACGAAGGCCAGCACGTCTTCCGGTTTGCGTGCGACCGAAGCGATCTTGCTGACATCGTGGCCGGCTGCGGTCAGCGCGTCGCGCATGGTGATGCCTTGTGCGTCGGCCTTGTCCAGCAGCGCCATGTCGAACTGGCCGATGACGGCGTTGGAGCCGAGGAAGGTGCTTTGATAGCGCACGCCTTCTTCTTCCGAGAAACCGATGATCTCCAGGTCGAACGGCAGGCGTTCGCCGCGTTCATTGAGGTGCTTGACCACGGCGATCGGCAGCAGGATGCCTTCGCGGCCGTCGTATTTGCCGCCGTTGCGCACGGTGTCGTAGTGGGAACCGGTCAAGAGAGCTTTGGCGCCCGGCTGGTCCGACTTGTAGCGGCCGACGACGTTGCCGACCGGGTCGATCGACACTTCCATGCCCGCTTCCTTCATCCACGTCGCCAGTTGGGTGGCGGTTTTGCGGTGGGCGTCGGTCATGTAGGCGCAGGTGAGGTTGTCGGCGTCGTCGCTCCAGGCGCCGATGGTTTCAGCCCATTGCATGATGGTCGGGCCGAATTGCAGTTCTACTTGCAGCAGTGCGTTCAGGCGCATCTCGGCGATGCGGCCGATCTGGCGCAGGCATTCGGCCAGCTCGTCGTCGCGCTGCGAACGCAGGCGGCGGCTGAAGGCGGCGGTGATTTCCTGGCGCGTCAGGCCGTTGCCGGTCGGGCCTTTGACGGCGAGGATGAAGGGGAAACCGAATTTGGCGTTGTAGTCGGCGTTCAGCTTGTGCAGCGTCGCCAGTTCGTCGACGGAGCAGTGGGTCAGGCCGGCCTGCGCCTGTTCGCCGGTCGATTCGGCGGTCAGTTCCCCGGCGAGGGCTGCTTTGCCAGCCAGCTCCGGGTGGGCGCGCACCAGGCCCAGTTGTTCGGCTTCGGTGGCTTTCTGTACGACGCCTTGCAACGCCTGTTTCAGGGCGGAGAGAGTGGAGAATGGGCGCTGCGCGGCGGCGCGCTCCGGGATCCACGGCGAGTGTTCGTACAGGCCATGCAGCAGCTGGGTGAATTCATCGGCGCCGCAGCGGTTCAGGTGATCTAGTGTGATTGTCATTGTTGTGCAGGCCGTGGCCCGTCTCCTCTTGGTATATGAGGAATGATATATGGCGAGGGAGGCTGTTATATACGCCCGGAGCCATAACCGCATTCAGCCCGGGCTTATGGAGAGTGTTGTGGGCGTGCCACGGGTTGACCCCGCACACCGGAGGCAGGGGTCTGACCCCTCGGGGTCAGACCCCATCGGGTTGGGGGCTATTTCGCGGTAAGCGCTTGCGCGGCCTGCGTGACCTGGTCGCGCAGCCACTTGTGTTCCGGCGCCTGGTGCACGCGCTCGTGCCACAGCTGGTAGAAGCGCATCGTCGGGAAGCGTACCGGCACGGTGAAGGTCTTGATCGGCAGGTTGCGCTCGTAGAAGCGCAGGTACTGGCGTCCGGTGGTGAGCACCATGTCGGTCTGCGTCAGCATGTAGGGAATCAGGCTGAAATACGCCGATTCCACCACCACGTTGCGCTGGTAGCCTTGCTGCGCCAGGAAGGAGTCGATCACGCCATGGAAGCCGGGCAGCGTGGGCGAGGGTGCCACGTGGGGCAGGCTAAGGTAGTCGTCCAGCGTCATGTCGTTGGAATCGGTGCGCTTGGCATAAGGCGCGTCGGCCCGCATGGCGCAGATGATCGGGTCTTCGAAGAGGCGCGACAGGTGCAGGTGCTCCGGCGGCTGTTCCCAGTTACCGATCAACAGATCGAGTTCGCCGTCGGACAGCATGCGGATCGCATCCACTTCGGCGCCCAGGCTATGGATGATGACGCGGCTCTTGGGCGATTCGCGTCGCAAGCGCGCCACAACGTTGGGCAAAAATTGAATATCGAGGTAGTCCGGCGCGCCGATGCGGAAGGTGCGGCCTTCCTCCTTGGAGGCGAACGGTGTCTTGTGCAGGAACAGCTGTCCCACTTCGTCGAGGATGCGTTTGGCGGGCTCCTTCAGGCTCTCGCCGTGCTGGGTCGGGACCATGCCGCGGCCGCCGCGCACCAGCAGCGGATCGCCTGTGAGCTCGCGCAGTTTTTGCAGCGAGGCCGAAATGGAGGGCTGCGTTTGATCCAGTTTCATCGCTACGCGTGAAACGTTTTTTTCGCAGAGGAGCATGTACAAAATGCGTATGAGGTGCAGGTCTAAGTGGTCGGGAAGTTGTGCCATGATGATCGATCTATAACGGTGAGCCTATTTTTAATATACGGCTACTGCCATACGAAAAGCCAGAATTAGTTTTATCGTTCGTCCCAGACCGTGCGTGTTCTGCGTACGGTTTTCAATCGGTCGCAGCGGAGCTTTCAACAGTTCGCGGCCAAAAGGGAAATCATCCCAATCGTCTGGAGCGCCCGCGGTGGCAGACGAGCTTAATCCAATCATTGGGGACAACATGGAATTGCTCGCTTACGGCGTGGACTGGCTCAATCTATTGGTGCGCTGGCTGCATCTCATCACGGGGATCGCGTGGATCGGCGCATCCTTCTACTTCGTATGGCTCGACAACAGCATACGCCCACCCAAGCCGGGTTCCGACCTGGCCAAGAAGGGCGTGTCCGGAGAATTGTGGGCCGTGCATGGTGGCGGTTTTTACAACCCGCAGAAATACCTGGTGTCGCCGGCCGAACTGCCGTCGGACCTGCACTGGTTTAAATGGGAAGCCTACGCGACCTGGATCTCGGGCTTCTCGCTGCTGTTCATCGTCTACTACTTCAACGCCCAGGCGATGATGATCGATAAGTCGGTCGCGGACCTGTCGCAGTTCCAGGCGATCGGCGTGGGCCTTGGCTCGCTGCTGGTGGGCTGGCTGTTCTACGACACGCTGTGCCGCTCGCCGCTTGGCCAGAAGGATGGCCTGCTGGGCATCATCATGTTTGTGTTCATCGTCGCGATGGCCTATGTGCTGACCAAGTTCCTGAGCGGCCGCGCTGCCTACATCCACGTTGGCGCCATGATCGGCACCATGATGGTCGGTAATGTGCTGATGCTGATTATTCCTGGCCAGCGCAAGCTGGTGGAAGCGATGGAGCAGGGTAAATCGCCCGATCCTATCCACGGCAAGAAGGCCAAGCAGCGTTCCGTCCACAATAACTACTTCACGCTGCCGGTGCTGCTTATCATGATCAGCAACCACTACGCGATGACCTACAGCCATGCCTACAGCTGGGCGCTGCTGGGCGCGATCATCGCCGCCGGCGTGTTGATACGCCACTTCTTCAACCTGCGCCATCACGGCAAGACCGCGTGGCAGTTCCCTGCGGCCGGTGTCGCGATCCTGGCGGCGGTTGCCGTGGTGATCGCACCTCGTCCTGCTGCAGCTCCTGCGCCGGTTATCGCCGGTGATACCGCCGGTGCGGCTCACGCCAGCGTGGCTGCGCCAGACTTCAACCGTGTGCAGGCGATCGTCAACCAGCGTTGCGTCAGCTGCCATGCGGCCCAGCCTACACAGCCCGGCTTTGCCACGGCGCCCGCCGGCGTCATGCTGCACACGCCTGAGCTGATCCACCAGAACGCGGCCAAGATCAACCAGCAGGCCGTGGTGCTGAAGGCTATGCCGATCGGGAATATGACCAACATCACGCCAGAAGAACGCTCCGAACTCGGTGCGTGGTTCGCCGCCGGCGCCAACTGACACCTGTCATTCCCGCGCAGGCGGGAATCCATACTGAGCCGGCTTCGGCCACTCGGCATGGGTCCCCGCTTTCGCGGGGACGACATTGGATACTGAAAGAATATGATCATGACTACTACCACCATCAATGGTTTCAACCTGACCGCGGCGCAAGTCGTCGCCGTCGCCCGCGACCACTCCATCGAAGTGAACCTGGCCGCATCGTCGCGCGCCGCGCTGAAGGAAAGCCGCGACTACATCGAGTCGACCTGGATGCACGACGAAGCGCCGATGATGTATAGCTTTAACACCGGCGTCGGCATGCTGAAGGACACCCGCGTCAAGGTGCAGGACATCGTCCTGTTCCAGACGCAGCTGATCAAGGCCCACGCCTGCGGCATGGGCGAGCCGTTCTCCGAAGAAGTCAGCCGCGCCACCATGCTGTTGCGCGCCAATGCCTTCGCCAGTAACTACTCCGCGCCGCGCGTGGAAGTGGTTGACCGTCTGCTGGCCTTCGTCAACGCCGGCATCCACCCGATCATGCCGCAGAAGGGTTCCGTCGGCGCCTCGGGCGACCTGGCGCCGCTGGCCTACCTGGCAGCCGCCATCGCCGGCTTTGAAGAAGCGGAAGTGATGTACAAGGGCCAGCGCATGTCGGCTCCTGACGCGATCCGCGCTTCCAACGTCGGCCCGGTGGTCTTCGAACTGAAGGCCAAGGATGCATCGGCACTGATCAACGGCTGCACCGTCTCGCTGGCGGTGGCGCTGCTGGCCGCCTCCGATGCGCGCAACATGCTGTCCGACGCCTGCCTGTCGCTGGGCCTGACGCTGGAAGCGATGCGCGCCGAAATGTCGGCCTTCGATCCGCGCATCCATGAAGCGCGTCCGCACGCTGGCCAGATCAAGACCGCCGCCATCATCCGCGACCTGCTGGACGGTTCCACCCGCACCACGCACGAAGCGCGTGCCGTGCAGTTCCCGGAAGAGCTGCGCCGCACCGACATCCCGTACACCGCCCGCATCCAGGACGTGTACTCGCTGCGCTGCGCGCCGCAGGTCTACGGCCCGGTGTTCGATGCGCTGGACTACATCGACACCATCCTCGACAAGGAAGTGAACTCCGCCACCGACAACCCGCTGATCTTCGGCAAGGACGGCGGCGGCTTCGAGATCATCTCCGGCGGTAACTTCCACGGCCAATACCTGGCGCAGGCGATGGACCTGCTGGCGATGGCCGTGGCGGACCTGGGCAGCATCGTCGAGCGCCGTGTCGCGCGCCTGATCGATCCTACGCTGTCGTGGGGCCTGCCGCGCAACCTGATGTCCGGCGTGCGCGGCGTGAACACCGGTTATCCGGTGATGCAATGCTCGCTCAGCTCCCTGGTGATGGAGAACCGCACGCTGTGCATGCCAGGCAGCGTCGACTCGATTCCGGCCAAAGGCAACAGCGAAGACCACGTGTCCAACTCCACCTGGTGCGCGCGCAAGGCGGCAACTGTGGTGTCGAACACACAGTACATTGTCGGCGTAGAAATGTTGTTGGCGTCCCAGGCGCTGACGATGACAGAAAATCTGCTGCCAGGTTTTGTGCTCGGAAAAGGCACGCAAGTGGCCTACGAATCGGTACGCGCGCAGATCCCGGCCTGCCTCGACGGCGACCGTTGGCTGCACAACGACCTTGAAGTGGCGCGCTCCTTCATTGTGACGGGCTCGGTGCGCAAGGCCGTGGTCGCGAAAATCGGCGAATTCGTTTAGGAGGGTTAGAGCGGGGCTACGCCGCAATCAAAATGCGGCGCGCCCCGGCTGTTATAGGTCATAACAGATAGCAGGTATGCCACCAAAGTAATTTATCGCGGTGGCCCCTGAGATAAGGTCTAGGTCGATTGTTCCCATGTTTAATCGGCGAATGACCAATAAGTAGTTAAAAATAGAACACGGAGACGTTATGTTAATTTTGGAAAAATTCTTCAAGCTGAAAGAGAATGGGACCGATGTGCGCACCGAACTGGTGGCAGGTCTGACCACATTCCTGACGATGGCTTACATCATCTTCGTCAACCCCTCCATCCTCGGTGACGCCGGCATGCCCAAGGGCGCTGTCTTCGTCGCCACCTGTATCGCAGCCGCCCTCGGCTGTTTGATTATGGGCCTGTACGCAAACTATCCGATTGCTATGGCGCCGGGCATGGGGTTGAACGCTTACTTCGCATATGTGGTCGTCAAGGGCATGGGCATGCCTTGGGAGATGGCGCTGGGCGCGGTCTTCATTTCCGGTTGCCTATTCCTGTTTGTCAGCATCTTCAAACTGCGGGAGATGATCGTCAACGGCATTCCGCATTCGATCCGCACCGCCATCACCGTCGGCATCGGCTTGTTCCTCGGCCTGATTTCGCTGAAAAGCGCCGGCATCGTCGTCAGCAGCCCGGAGACGCTGGTGCGCGTGGGCGACCTGCACAAGGCGCCTACCTTGCTGGCCATCGTCGGCTTCTTCATCATCGTTGCGCTGGACCGCCTGAAGGTGAAGGGCGCTATCCTGATCGGCATCCTGGTGGTGACGGTATTGAGTTTCTTCCTGGCCGGGAATACGTTCAACGGCATCGTCGACATGCCGCCATCGCTGGCGCCTACGCTGTTCAAGCTGGACCTGATGGGCGCGCTCTCGGTCGGCCTGCTGAACGTGGTGCTGGTGTTCTTCCTGGTTGAACTGTTCGACGCCACCGGCACGCTGATGGGTGTGGCCAACCGCGCCGGCCTGCTGGTCAACGGCAAGATGGAGCGCCTGAACAAGGCGCTGCTGGCCGACAGCACCGCCATCGTCACCGGTTCGCTGCTGGGCACTTCCAGCACCACCGCCTACATCGAAAGCGCCGCCGGCGTGCAAGCGGGCGGCCGCACCGGCCTGACCGCCGTCGCCGTCGGCGTGCTGTTCCTGGCCTGCCTGTTCATCTCGCCGCTGGCCGGCGTGGTGCCTAGCTACGCCACGGCGCCAGCGCTGCTCTACGTTTCCTGCCTCATGCTGCGCGAACTGGTCGACATCGACTGGTCCGACACCACCGAAAGCGTGCCAGCCGCCATCGCGGCGCTGACCATGCCGTTCACGTACTCGATCGCACTTGGCGTGGCGTTCGGCTTTATCTCCTATGCGGTGCTGAAGCTGTTGACCGGCCGTGTGCGCGAAGTGCGTCCAGTGATCTGGGCGATCGCTTGCGTGTTCACCTTCAAGTTCGTCTACCTCGGCGCAGGCTGAGGAACTAACCCCAACGACTGCCTCCTCACCGGCGCGCCCTGACGGCGCCGGCGGGGACAGTCACGTCCTAAAATATGGAAAACTAAAATGAAAACGAGACAAATTCCACAACTGCTGTGCATCGCCTTTTTGAGCCTGGCCGGATCGGTCCAAGCCGCCGACTGGAGCGACACCTCCGTCAGCTGGCGCTACGGCAACGACTATCGCGAGCCGTTCAACCCGAACGATATTTCCAAGAACATCCTGGCGCTGACCCATGTCAGCGGCTACAAGTACGGCAGCAACTACTTCAACGCCGACTTCCTGATGTCGGACAAAAACGATCCAGCCTCGCTGACGCAGAAGTCCGGCGCCAACGAAGCCTACATCCTGTACCGCAACACGGTCGACCTGAGCAAGGTGACCGGCACCGAGTACAAGTTCGGCCCGGTGCGCGGCCTGGGCATCACCGCCGGTTTCGACGTCAACACCAAGAACGACGTCGGCTACAACTCGCGCAAGCGCATGTTCGTGCTGGGACCGACTTTTATGTGGAACGTGCCGGCCGGTCACTTCAACACCAGCCTGCTGCTGCTCAACGAGAGCAACGCACCGAGCGGCGCCTTCCCGCCGATCTCCACCGTCACTGGTCGCTATACCTACAAGACGCATGCGATGCTGTCGTCGGACTGGGGCATCCCGCTGGGTTCGCTGTGGGCCTTCGAGGGCTATGCGAACTTTATCGCATCGAAGGGCAAGGACGAAACGGGCAACGATACCGGCGCCGAGACCAATATCGACATGCAGCTGATGTTCGACGCCGGCGCTGCGATGGGCCACGCGAAGAACACCTTCCGCGTGGGCGTCGAGTACCAGTACTGGCGCAACAAGTTCGGCAACACCTCGGCCACCACCGGCGGCCAGGGCTATGTGGCGAAGACGCCGATGATCCGGGCTGAGTACCACTTCTAAGTTATCCGTAGTTGAACTACCGAGAGGCAGCCGTGAGGCTGCCTTTTTCCTTTTGTGGACAGGAAGACTGGCGATCGGGGGGGGCATAGAGCGCTGGATATACTGCTGCGTATTTGCGAGAACAAGCATCTGCGATGCCGATGGATGTAATTGCAATAAAAACACTAAAGTTTTCTTTTTGAAATTAGTTGTTATTTTGTGTTACCATTTCGCGCACGATTCCTAGGTGGAAGATTAATTCCGCTGCCGCAAAGCTCCCGCAGTCGCTCGCCTCCATCGATTGTCCTGTACCTAAGTCAAATAAAAAATTGACTCCAGGCCGTGCTTTTGCCTGTAAAAAACTCGTCGGTCACTAAAGAAATTGCATCGGATAACAAATTGAAAAGAATGATAAACACCCATCAAGTAACGGCAATCGACCTTGTATCAATTTTACTGGCGAGTATTTATCGGATTTTTTCGAAGGCCATTCGATGCTGGTGTTTAAGCGGCGTTCTCTTGGTCTGCGGTCTGTTGACAGTAAATCAAGCGCAGGCGGTATTTGATGGCAGTGACGCTGGCGGCCCTGCCATTTTCCAGAATGTGCCAACTACCATGGTTGCTGGCCAGAGATATCACTTTCAGGTCAACATGAAGAATCTCAGCGGCACGTGGGAGAACAATAGAGTCTTTCTGGTGCCGCTGAATCCTGCTGATGCCGCTGTCTGGGGTGTTGCAGCAATTCCTATCTCTGGTAGTGCTGAGCCAAATACGTCGGGGACATTCATTTTTGACATCGTCGCCCCTTCGGTTCCAGGTAACTACAATTTTCAGTGGCGACTTGCGCGAGGCAATATTCTGTTCGGTAAGCCGATGGATAATATTGTTGTTCAAGTGGTCGCCCCTACCAAAACCACTGTAGAAATGACTGCGCCCGTAGATCTTGGCTTTGGCAACGCCTATCGCGCACCAAGTGAGTACTTTGCAGTCCGGGTCGCGGGCCGAATTTTGACAGCGCCAGGGGTTTCAATTGCTAAAGTTGAGGTGCTGGATGGCACGAAGGTGATGCCTCCGGTGACCCCATCTCTGGCAAGCAATGTGGACCTCTACGTAATTTATACGAGTGGCTCACACAAGGTTCGCTTGCGTGTAACTGACAGTCTGGGAGCTGTGGTGCTGAGCTCAGAGACAAGTATTTTTTGCGCCAATGCTTCCGTTTATCCAGTGTATGCGCGGATGAACTCTCCAATAGATTCAACCGTCTATTCAGTGAATCCAGGTGAAAAAGCGCTTGTGCCGGTGGTCGGCGTCGGAGCCACCGATGCTGGTTATGTGAATACCTTAGCGCTATACGACGCCGACGCACAAATTCAAATATTTTTAGGCGACCAAGTAAACCGCAATATAAAACTGGGTGTTGGTAAACACACGCTTCGTTTGAGGGCGTATGACGGTTTGGGCAATCCAGGGCCGTTTTCTGATCCTGTTACCGTCACTGTAACGGAAAAAAATAGTGCGCCGGTCGTGCAAATTATCCAACCATCGGCCACTAATAGTGTGCGAACGGCGGCTCCAGGAGCGAAGGCATCTGTTACGCTCTTGGGTGTTGCAGAGGATCCGGATGGTGGAACGGTAGCGAAGTTGGAGCTGCTGGACTTCGAGAATGTTGTCGCTACCGTTGTAGGTAACCAGATTGATTCTCCGGTCGCTCTGCCGCTAGGCGCGCATGCGTTGCGATTGCGCGCGACCGATAAGGCGGGGGCGGTTGGTTACAGCGAGATCAGGAATCTTGCAGTCTTGTCTGAGAGCCACCCAGTAACCTTTATGCAATTGAGCCTGACCTCCAACGGCGGCGCGGTCAATGCAGGCGAGAAGTTTGAAGCAGGCATACTTGCGCAGATGTACGCGAACGTCTTTGCGTTGCCAACCTATGAATCGGTCAGGCTGATCGAATTGCGGGAAGGGACGTCCATTTTGGCCAGTAAGACTTACCCTACCCGGTATGACAGCGACGGCGACATACAAAATGACGTTAGATATCTGACGTTGACATCGAAATTCGCTATCGGCGTCCATCAGATCTTTTTGCGGACCTACACCCAAACTACCGTTGCCGATACCCCGGTTTTCACCGTAACGGTGGTAGAGAAGAACCATCCGCCGACGGTCACGCTGACATCTCCTTCCGCTGGTACGTATTTCGCCCAACCGGATCTTCCATATGCAAATGTTCCCATTATTGCCGCTGCATCAGACTCCGATGGTAGCGTTGTTCTGCTGGAGTTGCTGGAGGGAGAAACTGTTGTAGCGCAATCAAATGGCGCCAGTATTAACGACAATGGGTCGTTTGCGGTCGGCAGCCACACTGTGCGCTTGCGAGCGACCGACAACAGTGGCGAGGCCAGTTACGGACCCTACGTCACATTCGAGGTCCGACAGGGCAATGTGATTGGTGGGGTTACTGAAGTCCGCACCGATAACAACGGCCATATTCAGGTAGTTGGATGGGCGTGCGAAGATACGAAAAACCAGGGCCTGAATGTACAGGTTCTTGGCTACTCGCCAGGAAGCGCCATTGTGTTTGGAAGCGGTGTTGCGAACGTCGCTACCGAACCCGATAGTGCTAGCGTAAAGGCCAAGTGCCACACGCCCGGCGCTGCCCATAATTTCGTTGTTGATATGCCTAGCCCGACCAGTGGAGATGGCGGAGTCGCGTTGTATGTCAAAGCCCAGCCTGCCGACGGGAGCGCAGGTCAGCTGCTGCCTTGCCTGGCTGATTCCTGCCGTAGCCCTGGTATGATGCAAATCGTCTTGCTGTCGCCAGTTGACGGCGTTGCCTATCCTTCGACGCCGTCGAAGGTGACCATTCGCGCCAAAATCCTCAACGGCGGCGAGATTTACGACGGCGTTGATGTGAACCTCGATGGAGGTTGGGGGCCGCTTGTCAAGGACGCTGACGGCACATATGTTCTGACTGCCAGCTTTGATCCGGCCACAACGCATACAGTTTACGCACGCGTCCGCAAAGGGAACATCACGCTGAACAGTACGCGGGCCCAGATTTATATGGGCAACGTGCTGCCTGCGAAAGTGACGTTGTCGGCAACGCCAGCCAATTTGCGTGTCACCGGAAGCGATGCCCCATTTATAACCTTTGCTGGTCATAGCACCGATCCAGGGCGGACCGTCAGCAAGCTTGAACTGATCAAGTTAAGTAATGGCAGCTACAGCGATACTCAGGTAGCCAGCAGCGCAGGCACCAATTCCTCGCTTGATCTGAACACGGCGTTGCCTTTCAGCACCGGCATCTATCGATTCAAGCTGCGCAGCACCAATGACCTGGGTGTTCAGACCGAGTCAGCGCCGGTAGTGGTCAGC